>JBJKSH010000146.1:0-4248 GCA_046704255.1 Ignavibacteriaceae bacterium
TTTTTTTCCTGGATGATAAGGAATTTTGTTCTGATATAAAAAACGTAACCGCAATTATTAAGTTAAACGAAGCAAAATTCAAGTATTTAAATAAATTCAGCGACGAAATTTATTTCGAAAACCGTTCATTTAAGATAATCGACATTCACGATGTATTAAAAATTCAAATGAAAGATTTAACAAACGATACAAGAATTATTCTTTTCGATTCTTTCGGTAAAATTTTCGGGTTTATTGCGGATAAAATTAACGAGATAATTACTACCGATAAACTTTTCGGTGAAAAATCTCTTAACCTTATCCCCGCTTCAAATGAAAAATATGTCAGCGGGGAATTGTTATTCCAAAAAAGAAAAATATATATGCTGGATTTTCAAAGTTTGTGTAAGGAAATGCGAACACTTAAAAAATTTAGTTTTGGTATAAGTCAGTTTGAAAAAACAAAGAATGTATTTAACTAACACAAGTTAACCGCTGGGTTTTATTTTGTGTTGTTAAGCCACTAATTTCACGAATTACACTAATTATTTAAAATACAATTCGTGAAAATTTGTGAAATTATGCCGAAGGCATCCCTATGTGAGTGGCTAAACTGCATTTTTTATTATTAAACGGTCAACTTCAGTAACTAAATATTTGATTGAATTGTACAAAAAATCGGTCGTCGTTATAAATCTTTATGAGTAATAAATTTTCCTTTGCAATAATTTTTATATTCTTGATAGCCGTAAAAGCTTATTCCCAGAATTATAACACTTTTGCCGATTATATAAAATATAACGACAAAGTTAAAAAGCTGTATAATGATATTGTAAAAGATAATATAACCCCGGAAACCGCAAATAAAATGCTGGATGCATTAAAACAATCTTCATTAAGTAATAATGATATGTTCTGTGAATTAATAGATCAAATACTGCCTAAGCTGATTGCTTATACACAAAATAATCAATACGGGCTGAGAAAATATTTTGTTAACCGCGGGGCAGAATTAATTAATACTGCAGATTCCAAATTAAACGATTTAAGTTTCGGTGAAAACACTGATGAGCTGGCCGACTCCCTTAGGAATACAACTAAAAAAATAAATAAGGAATTTAATCTCTCCAGCCAGCCGCCCGAACAAAAGGGATTTTTAAAAACTTTAACTAAGGATACAACAAGCACTTATACTGTTAAGCCCGGTGATAATTTATGGAACATTGCCAAAATGAAAAAAGAAAATCCCTTTCAATGGAATGAAATTTACGACAATAATAAAGAAAATATTAAAAACCCGGACATGATTTTTCCCGAACAAAAATTAAAGATAAGTACAAAGCTAACGGTTAAAGTTCCTGTTAAAGATACTTTACAAAAAATTGCCGTAAATAAAACGGGAGTTGAAAAAATGAAGAAGGACTCGACTAATGCTGCCGATGCGCAGGACCCGGGAAATCTTGGAATAGGAGACCTGGTAATTGATCATACACAGAGCAAGTGGGGACGGGATTTTGTCGACCTTTTTAATAAATACTGGAATCCTCCGGCAAATATTCATGATTACACTATTATTATTGAAGAAAAGCCGCTGCCCAGGTTTGGTACTGTTATTCTTATTAAAGTTAACGGAAATTATATTTATCAAAGATTTATTCAGCCGAGGTACGAAACTATTAAGGCTAATGCGGAACAAGGCACCCAGTTTGCCTTATCGTACCTGGAAAATTATAATCAGATACAAAGGAACCTGGAAGGACAGGACCTTAAGGGTACGGGAATCTATTAGTTGTTTACTTTATATGAATTTAGTTCTTTGAGTAATTTAAATTTGAAAATGAATAAGTCCTGAAGGAGATTCCGGATTCCAGGTACCGGATAACTGTGAGGCGAAGCGAGTAGTAGAATTATAGATTAAACTGGTTGAGATTTTCTTTAAGTGAAAATCAAATGCATTATCAATCAAAAATTTACAATCGAGTATCGAGTATCGAGTATCGAGTATCGAGAATCAAGTATCGAGAATCGAGTAAAACATTTTTAATTACATGAGGCACAAATGAAATATTCAAATATTGTTTTTTTCTTTTTGCTGCTGCTGTTTTTTATTTGCGGTAAGAATGGGTTTGCACAGCAGCTTGTTTATACGCCTATAAATCCTAGCTTCGGCGGATATTATTATAACGGTACATGGATGCTGGCACAGGCGCAGGCTGAGAAAAAATTTACAGGCGGTACCACGGGTTACACACCACAGTCGACTAATCCGCTACAGAATTTTCAGTCTACTCTTAACAATGCAATATTAAGCCAGCTTTCCCAAAAAATCATATCGCAGGTTTTCGGCGAAAATACTTTGCAGAAAGGAACTTACCAATTTGGTAATTATTCGGTGAATATAAATCCGCAAAACGACGGGCTTCATATTGACATTGAGGATATTTCAAACGGTAATCAAACAAGTGTTGTTGTTCCATATTATTAATAAGAGAATATTAAATGTATAAATACCAACTTACGGCAGCTTCAATTTTATTAGTAATTATTCTGCAGATTTTTACGGGTTGTGCATCTCTTGAACCATTCCAGGCTTCTAAAGCTACTCTGGGCCCAAGAACCGGTATGGATGCTGAGTTAGATTCGCTTCCCGCACCCAAAGAGCCGGTTATTGCTGCGGTGTATTCCTTTAGAGATCAAACGGGCCAGTACAAATTAACTTCCGGCGGAACAAGCTTTTCTACTGCGGTTACTCAGGGCGCTACTTCTATTTTAATTAAAGCTTTGGAAGACTCAAAGTGGTTTATCCCGATTGAAAGAGAAGGGTTATCTGATCTTCTTAACGAAAGAAAAATTATCCGCTCCAGCAGGGAGAATTACCTTGGCGCCGACGGCAAAAAGCTCCCGGAACTTCCCCCGTTATTATACGCAGGAATTATTCTTGAAGGCGGAATTATTTCTTACGATACCAATGTATTAACCGGCGGAGAAGGCGTCAGCTATTTCGGGATTAGCACTTCCGGGCAGTACCACCAGGACAGGGTAACGGTATATTTAAGAGCAACTTCAACACAAAACGGAAGGGTACTGGAAACCGTTTATGCATCCAAAACTGTTTTATCCCAGGAAGTTGATGCCGGTATTTACAGGTTTGTTTCACTTAATAATTTATTACAGGCGGAAGTGGGATTTACTTATAACGAGCCTGTTGATATAGCAGTTACCGAAGCAATACAAAAGGCAGTGCAGGGCATGGTTATACAGGGTGTTAAAGACGGCTTATGGCAGCTTAAAGACCCGGCAGATACCGCCAGTACTGCTTTTACAAGCTATGTTAAGGAAGATAAAGAAGATAAAAACTATGATTTTCTTGGAAGGCCTATTACCGATTTGGGAGGTCATTTTGGAATCGGCTTAAATTTAGGCGGAGAAATGTACCAGGGCGATTATCCTAATACCGAGATGAATACTGCAGCCGGCCTTAAATTAAGGTATGAAGCCTCGCGCGACTTTTACCTTGAATTAACTCTTGGCAGAAGCACATTGTCCGCACAGAATTCGTTCCGTACCAATTTCGATTTTCTTAACATCAGAGGCGCATATTATTTCCTGTCGGGTTTTGATGTTTCCCCTTACTTTGTTCTGGGCGGCGGCCTTGTAGTTAGAGAAAAAGACAGCAAATCCGCAGCTTACCCGGTTGCATTGGATTATTCTAATTTCGGCAATGTTGTTTGGGGCGGTGGAATTGAGTACCGTGTAAACAAAACAATCGGAATAAGCCTCGAACTGGATAACCACTATATACTCAGCGATAATTTCGACGGGATGGTAAACGGAAAATATTACGATTATTTCTGGAACGGTAACTTAGGTATTAACATCTATTTCGGAAAATAAAAATAAATAATTGAGCCTGTTTAAAATTAGTGGTTCAGGCTTGTTGGTATTAACAAAAAAAATGTGAGGGAAAGGAGGGATGAAGAGGCAGAGTGAATAAGCTCATATTTCGTGTGTGTTCTTTAGGGCTTTTCAAGCATTACGCGGAATGCAGTAATGCCGGTACTCCGAGGGAATAAAGGAGTAATGGAATAATGGAGTATTGGAATAAAATTTATTCCATTGTTAAATTTTCTAAGGGATACGGGAATATGAGGAGCAGATTAATGAATTGCGCTGCATGGCATTCTTAATCTTTATCATAATCTTAATCTTACTCAATATTGTGAATAAGATAAATCCTGATAAAAAAGGTTAATATAAAAGGGGAGGAAG
>JBJKSH010000147.1:0-4237 GCA_046704255.1 Ignavibacteriaceae bacterium
TAGGCGTAGGAGTTGAAAAGAATTTATTAAATCTTCAAAAAATAAGAACAATGCCTTATTCAATTTTCCATCTCGGCTCTTTGGAGTGGCTTCCTAATTATGACGGTTTAAACTGGTATATTGAAGAAATTTTCCCCTCAATTGTTAATTATAAAAAAGAAGTTAAACTGTATCTTTACGGAATTGGTACAGACAAAATAAAAGTTCCTTTCTCTTTGCGGGAAAACATAGTTAAGATTGGTTATGTAAAAAATTTATGGAATGAACTGCTGGATAAACAGTTGGCTATTGTTCCATTAAGAATAGGAAGCGGTATTAGAGTTAAGATAATTGAGATGCTCGGTATAGGGCAAAATATTATTTCTACTTCAATAGGAAGCGAAGGTATTGACGTTGAAGACGGCAAGCATATTTTAATTGCAGATTCTGCTGACGATTTTATTTCCAAAACTATTTCTTACTTTAATAATGAGTTCGACACTGAATTAATGTCTTCCTATGCAAAAAGTTTAATTAGGGAAAAATATACCTGGGAAAAAATTGCCGAACAATTTGAAAATGAATATTATAGCTTGGTAAAAAAATAAAATTTTATTTCCGAACAATAAGAAACATTGAAAATATTAATAATTACACCAAGAATACCATATCCGCCCTTTAGAGGCGACAAACTTAAGATCTATAATATTGCAAAAAATTTATCAAAGAATAATTCCGTAAAAATATTAACCTTCTTAAGAAACAAAAAACAACTGGGAGATTTAAAAAGTTTTGACAGATACGGAATTGAAATTGAAACCGTAAAACTTGCGGTTGTTGAATCGGTATTAAAGGCATGCCTATCTATCTTTACTAACTTTCCGTTTCAAGCTGCATGGTTTAAATCTTCTAAAATGAAAAGAAGGATAGAAGAAATTTTAAGGAAAGATAATTTTGATATCGTTTATTATCATCTAATTAGAAGTGCTCAGTATCTTACCGAAAACAATTCGGCAAAACCTTTAAACGTTATAGACTTTACGGATGCGGTTTCCCTTTATTTAAAAAGATTTGCCGAAGTGGAAAGAAACCCATTTAAAAAATTCTTTATTAAAATTGAACAGAAAAGAATTGAGAAATATGAAAAGGTTGCGGAAAAATTTCATACGCTCTTTATTTGTTCGGAAGCGGATAAAAAATTCTTAATTGAAAAAGGTAATAAAGCAAAAATTGAAATACTGAACAACGGGATAGATGTTGATTATTTTAGTTCGGAGAATACAGATTATAAAGAAGATAGAATTATATTTACCGGCAATATGCCTTATTATGCCAACTATGATGCGGCAATATATTTTACAAAGGAAATTTTCCCATTGATTGTTAAAAAGATTCCCGGCAGCGAATTTTTTATTGTAGGACAAAAACCGCCGAAAAAAATTAAATCGCTTGCAACCGGTAATGTTTTTGTTACCGGCTTTGTTCCGGATATAAAAACCGAATACTTAAAAAGTGCGGTTAATGTTGCGCCAATGAGGTTCGGCGCCGGCACTTTAAATAAAGTAATTGAATCTATTGTACTTGGAGTGCCCGTGGTTGCTACTTCCGTTGCAATAGGCGGGCTGCCGAAAGTTCTTTATAAATATATTTTTATTGCCGATAATCCGGTTAAATTTGCAGAGGAAGTTATTAAAATTATTAACAATCCCCGGATAAGAGAGGAATTAATGAAGGAAGGAAAATCCGTTATTAAGGATATGTTAAGCTGGGAAAAAATTGTAAATGACTTTGAAAACTACCTATTAGCGAGCCTTAAAAAGTGAACAAAAAGCTGGAAAAAATTTTGGTTTTGTTTATAGATTTTGCTGCCATAAACCTGGCATGGGTAGTTTATTATCAATTAAGGGTTGAATCAGGGTGGTTCAAAATATTAACAACACCTATGTTTTTAATACCTATGCTGGTTATGTATTTTTACTGGCTTATTATTTTTACTTTTGTGGGAATGTACAGAACGTGGTTTGCATCTTCCCGTTTGGATGAATTGTCTACGCTTTTCAAAGCTTCTTTTGTAGGAATTTTTCTTTTATTCTTCCTAATTTTAATCTCGGATTATATTCAAGGAGTAAATTCGGCTACAAGAATATTAATAGTAATATACTGGGGCTTATTTTTATTCTTTGTGGGACTGGGAAGATTATTCATTCGAAGTTTTCAGCGGAACCTGCTTATAAAAGGTGTCGGCAGGAAGAATGCATTTATCGTTGGAATTAATTCAAAAGCTCACGATGTACACAATCAACTTTTAATGCACCCGGCGCTTGGTTTGGATGTGGTCGGCTATATTTCAGTAAAAAATGGACTTGCAGATTCTAATTTTAAAGATGTTAAAACTATCGGTAAAATATCAGATTTACCCGTTTTAATTGATCAAAGTAATGTTAAAGAAGTAATTATTGCTCTTGAAAAGGAAGACCGCGAAGCATTGATTGAAATTATTGCATCATGCGAACCTAAAAATGTCGGCCTTAAAATCGTTCCTGATCTTTATGAGATATTAAGCGGGCAGGCAAGAACAGCTCAGATATACGGCATACCTCTTATAGACATTATGCCGCAATTAATGCCGGAATGGGAAAAAAAATTAAAGCGGCTTATTGATATTACAATTTCTTTATTGATCCTGTTGATAACATCACCCGTGCTGCTTTTAACTGCTCTGGCAATAAAGATAGACAGCGAAGGTGAAGTTTTCTTTAAACAGGAAAGATGCGGAATTAACGGGAAAATTTTTAAGATATTAAAATTCCGCTCAATGAAAAAAGATGCGGAAAAATTGACCGGGCCGGTTTGGTCTAGAAAAGATGATCCGCGAATTACAAGAGTCGGAAAAATAATTCGCAAAGTTAGGATTGATGAAATTCCTCAGATGATAAATGTTCTTAAAGGCGAAATGAGTATAGTCGGACCAAGGCCCGAACGCCCGTTTTTTGTTGAAAAACTTTCGGAAGAAATACCATTTTACAAAAGAAGGCTTAAAGTTCGCCCCGGGATAACCGGCTGGGCGCAGGTTAAACATAAATATGACGAAACAATTGAAGATGTGAAAATTAAATTAAGATATGATCTTTTTTATATAGAAAATATGTCGCTTCGTATGGATTTTAAAATATTGTTTCGCACGATATTCATAGTGCTGCTTGGTAAGGGGCATTATGAATAACAATTAAAAATTAAGAATTAAAAATTGAAAACTGGATATAACAATAATACAACTAGCTTAAAGAAAGAAATATGCCTTAACAACGTTCATCATTCATCATTCGAATGTTCTTTTGAATGGAAAATAAGGACAATGTTAAATTCGCTTTATAAACTAAAAATAAAAACAACAACAGAAACCAAATGCCTGAAAAATCTTTAATTATAATTCCAACTTATAACGAATTGGAAAACATTCGCCTGCTTATTCCGGATTTGCTTGGGAAATATAATGACGACATAGATGTTCTCATTGTAGACGATAATTCTCCCGACGGTACCGGCAGCTTTATTGATGAGTTAAGTAAAGCAAACAATAGAGTAAAGTTGCTTCAGCGTGAGAAAAAAATGGGTCTGGGTACTGCTTACGTTGCCGGCTTTAAGTACGCTTTACAAAACTCGTATGATTATATTTTTGAAATGGATGCCGATTTCTCTCATGACCCCAAAGAAATTAAAAATTTCCTTAATTCAATTAAACAGTATGATCTTGTTTTGGGCAGCAGGTATGTTAAAGGTGTGAATGTTGTTAATTGGCCTATCCGGCGACTGCTGTTAAGTTACTTTGCAAATATTTATACCAGAATTATAACCGGAATGCCTATAAAAGATGCTACCGGAGGTTTCAAATGCTTTAGAAAAAAAGTTCTGGAATCTATCAACCTGGATAAAGTGAAATCCAACGGATATGCATTTCAGATAGAGATGACATATAAAGCATGGAAAAGAGGCTTTAAGATTGGAGAGATTCCAATTGTGTTTATCGACCGTACAATGGGTTCTTCAAAGATGTCTAAAAAAATTGTTAGAGAAGCCGTATTCATGGTTTGGAAGCTTAGGCTGAGAAGTATTCTTGGGCTTCAATGAAAAAATGTTAGGAAAGTAATTGGACTTATCTATAATCATAGTTAATTATAATGTAAAAGAATTTATTCAAAACCTGCTGCATTCAATAGCAAAAGCAGCAAGGAACATTCAATATGAAACCATAATTGTA
>JBJKSH010000148.1:0-17902 GCA_046704255.1 Ignavibacteriaceae bacterium
AAAATTCATTTGTGGGAGGAAGTATGTATTCGGCTTCCAAACATGCTGCACTTGGATTTACCAGGTCTTTAATGCTTGAAGTTAGAGAGTACAATATACGTGTTGCGGCAATCTGTCCCGGTTCTGTAGATTCCGAATTTAATAGTCCGGGCAATAAACCGGAAAGAAATAAAATACTTAAGCCGGAAGATATTGCGGAGACTATCTTAACTATACTAAAACTTCCCGTAAGAGCTTTAATCAGCGAAGTTGATATCCGTCCTACAAATCCAAGATAATTTCATTCCAATATGAAAAATTTTCGTTTTGCGAAAGGAAATTCGTAGTAATATCCCTTTTAAGTACAACTACTTAGAAGCGTTTTAAACATTCCGCCTCATATTCAATTTAAAATCCTTAACTTCCAATTGGCACAAAGTCTGATAAATTTAATATAATATTAAATAATATAGAGGCAGATTAAGATGAAAGCATATAAAGTATTTCTATCGCTTCTGGCACTTTTTATTTTAATGTTAACATTCATATTATTTTCAAGTTGAAGCTTTTAAAAAAAAAGTCCGGCATAACCGGACTTAATTTTTTTATTTCCACATCATCGGGTGCTGCATAGTTCGCATTCTTTCGCCAGTCATACCGGCTCTGTTTCTCATCATTCTCCCGTACTTTCTCATCATGCCAAACCTGGGCGCCATTTCTTTCCAGATTTTCTGCTGTTCCGGAGTCAGTACTTCGTAAACATCCATCATGTGGTTTGCCACAGCCAGAGAAATAGCATCACGGTTATTATTTATTTTTTCTACAGCAGCAATAACGTCTTTACGGTTTATAGTATTATCCTCCCTTAACTCTTTTAAATCCAGTCTGCTTTTCTGCAAGTTTGCCTTTAAGTCAATCATTTTCTTTTGAAAATCGAACTTAAAGCTGCGGATTTTTTCTTTTTGTTGATCCGTAAGATTTAGTTTCTTAATAAGACCGGCTTTTTGAGTTCTTTCCATTCTATTCATTTGTCTGCCGGGTCCGTTCATCTGCATTTGATTTTGCGAATAACCTATCGTCATTAAACCGAATGACAATAAAATAACTAAAGCTAATGTTCTCTTTTTCATTTTGTATCCTTCTTCTTTAAGTGAATAAGTTTTGTACTTTTGACATGATAAAAGTATCTTTGGTTTAACTAAAAATAATTAAACCTTCATTCTGTATTTAATGTCAAATTATACAAAGAATTGTAGTAAATGACTGATACAAACAACGATTTTGAACTTGTGAACAGTTTTATTGCAGGCGATGAAAGCGCATTTAATAGAATTGTAATAAAGTATCAACAAAGAATATATTGGCATGCAAGACGAATGACGGGCAACCATTTGGATGCAGATGAAATTGTACAGGAAGTGCTGCTGGTTCTTTATAATAAATTAAAAAATTTTCAATTTAAGTCTTCATTATATACATGGATTTATAAAATTACTTCTACAAGAAGTATAAACTATATTAAGAAGAAAAATTTGAAACAATTTTTTTCAATTGAAGATAAAGAAGCTGTTTCATTAAAAAGCAAAGATGATATTGTTAAAGATTTGGAAACAAAAGAAAAATTTTACAGGCTTGAAAAAGTATTACAGAAATTACCTGCTAAGCAAAAAGAGGTTTTTATATTAAGAAGCTTTGACGAACTTAGCTATGAAGAAATTTCCGAAATTACAGGCAAGAGTGTCGGAGGACTAAAAGCAAATTATTTTCATGCTGTAAAAAAAATTACGGAGATGATAAAAGACAATGAAAATTAACGATAGAATAATTTTGTATGTTGACGGCCAGCTAAATGCTGAGGAAAAAGCCGCTTTTGAAAAAGAGCTTGCAAATTCTCTTTTGTTAAAAACTGAGTTGGAGAAATACAAAAAGTTTTTAACCGGCATAAAAGAATTAAAAACGCCTTCGCTTGATGAATCTTATTTTACGGAAATGATCCCGAGGTTTAGAGGCCGTGCCGAAGAAAAGAAAAAACTTAGTTTTATTCCGAAGCTTGCACTTGGAACAACGGCAATTTCCATAATTTTAATTGTATTCTTATTTACAATTGCACACAATAAAACTGAAATAAAGAATACTCCGGCGGCAAATTTTGCAAACGGTATTTCAAACTCGCAAGGTTTACAATCCTATAATTATTATTCATACCAGCTGGATCCGGGTGATTTTTCACAGCAGGAAATTTCTAACCTGGATTCCACACTCAGCAGAATGATATCACAGGAACTTGATTTATCTCCGCAGAGTATGAATTATATTTCGGCTGATAATAATACGGATTTGCAAAATATGCTTGAAGGGCTAAATAAAAAAGAAGCTGATGAATTATATAATCAAATATTACATAAAAGAATTTTTTAACGGGTAAAAATATGAAAAAAATAATAACCGTGCTGGCTGCAGTTTTATTCATACCCTTAATTTCCTACGGGCAGCGGATGCACCACGATGAAAGAGGTGCATTCAAGAAAATTGAGGAACTGGAAAATATAAAACTTATAAACGTTCTTGGGATGGATGAGACAACTACGTTAAAGTTTTTTGCCAGAAGAACCCGGTTTAGAGAGCAGCAGGGAAAATTATATGATGCCGCCAATGACCTTCTTAACAAGCTGGATACTACGGTAAAAAGCGGGGGTAAAAATGATAAGGAATTAAAAAATTACTTGGGGCAATATTGGCAAATTCAAAATAAAATTTTAAAACAAAGAGAAGAATTTTTTAATTCGTTATCGGATATTTTATCGGTTAAACAAATTAGTGAATTACTGGTGTTCGAAAAGAGATTTCGTGATGAAATCCGGAAAATGTTTTTCCAGGAAAGGTTTAAAAGGAGAAAATAAATTCATTGACTTTAACCTATCAAAAAAATAAATTAAAAAAAATCGGCAGTAAAGGTTGATTTTTTTTATTATCAGCCCTATTTTTTAGCACTTTTTTTTGCGGAAGTGGTGAAATTGGTATACACGCTACTTTGAGGGGGTAGTGCCTTAATTGGCGTACGGGTTCAAGTCCCGTCTTCCGCACGGAGAGATTTAATTTACCAACCAATTTAAAAGGAGATACTTATGAAGAAAATACCAATGGTGTATTATTGCCTATTTTTTATAATAGCCTTTGTTTATGCAGCAGGGGCACAAACTATGAAACCTGACGCCGCTAAGTTATACAATGCAGGCAATAAAATGATGAAAGAAGGTAATTACGAAGATGCGCTGAAGAACTATAACGCGGCATTAAAAATAGATAAAGACTTTAGAATTTATTACCAGAGAGGTGTTGCTTTCTCAAAGAACGGAAACCTGGATTCTGCCAAAGCTTCTTATGAATCCTGCTTAAAAGCAAAACCCGGCTTTGCTGCCGCATACAATGCTTTGGGAAGCGTTTATTTTGCGATGGGTAAATATCAGGATGCGGCTAATAATTTTGAAAAGGTTTTGCCGGATTTAAAGAATAATTCCGATAAGGATAAAATAAAGAAAAACTTATCCCTGGTTTATGCAAAGCTTGCCAGCGAATTAAATAACGAAGGTGAACACCAAAAAGCAGTTGATGCTTTGAAAAAAGCCGTAGGCTACAGTAATTACGATGCTGCCTACCTGGAGCTTGCTAAAACTTATTCGGATTTGGGCAAATACGATGACTGCATGACTGCAGCCCAGAATGCATTAAAATACAGAACAACCATAGGCGTTGGCGGGCCTTATTATTATATGGGCGTTGCATATAAAAATAAAGGTGATAAGATAAAGGCAAAAGAAATGTTTGATAAAGCAAAAGCAGATCCCACTTATAAAAAATTAGCGGAATACGAATTAACCTCTCTAAAATAAAGTAGAATTTTTTTTAGATTAAACCCCCGACTAGCGGGGGTTTATAATTTTAAAATAACACAATTATATTTAATGTAATTGCATTAATACTACCTTCGCCGCTACTTTTTCCTATTAAATTCATAAGCTGATACTTTACACTGCCGTCTATATCAATTGCAGGTAATATGGAAAGTACAGCTCCTACACCTATACCAACACCATACCTGGATATTCCGGACGTGCCGGCCATACCCGTCCTTTCCAATTTACCAAACTTATTTAAAGCAGCATCCGCACAAATGTAAGGGCTTAGGAATGGAAGCGGAAGAACATTAAATTCTCCTTCTAGTCCTAAAGAAAAAATATCCATGGAGGTTTTTATACTTTGGGACGCAAATGTTCCGCTTCCTCTTAAAATATGATAATCGATAAATGCAGCAGGTGTAAAAGGAACTAAAGGCAAGGACAACTTAGCCATAACCGTATAATGATAGTTTCCCGTAAAACCGAGACCACCGCTGGAAATGTCAGCTTTAAAATTACCTGGGGATTGTATGGAAGTTAATCCTCCTCCAATTCCAATTTTAATTTGAGCTTTATCTAACCCGGCAAAAATAAATATTATACTTAAAGTAATTAAAATAATTTTTGGGTTCTTCATCCTTCCACCTTTAATTTATAAATGTATCGGCAATTTAAATACTTAATAGTGAATAGTAAATAGTAACATATATATTTAACTTTGTTTCATGATTACACAAATTATTGCGGGAATAATATTAGCATTATTCATTTCGATTTTATCCTATCGCTTAAAATTTTTAACACTAAGCGGAAGTACGGGTCAATTTATTCTTGGAAGTATAATATTCGGTTTGGGCGGGTTAAAATGGGCGGTTCCTATTTTGGTATTCTTTTTCCTTTCCAGTATACTTTCTAAAATACGAAAAAAGAAAAACCCCGGTGTGGAAACCTACTTTGAAAAAACGGGTACAAGAGATGTTTTCCAGGTATTAGCAAACGGCGGTATTGGCGGGGCTTTAATTATTATAAATCAATTTCATCATTCGGAACTTTTATATACATTTTACGTCTCATCTCTAGCGGTTTTTTGTGCGGATACCTGGGCTACGGAAATAGGCACTTATAAGAAAACGAAAACCGTAAGTGTATTGAATTTCAAACCTGTGGAGCAAGGAGTTTCCGGAGGAATATCCGTAAACGGAATTATTGGAACCATATTAGGTGCTTTCATTATTCCGTTATCATCATTATGTTGGGTTACAAAAAATATTTTTATTTTTATGCTAATCGTAACAGTGGCTGGTGTAATAGGGAGTGTGGCGGACAGCTTTTTGGGTGCGTTGGTTCAAGCACAATATAAATGCAAAATTTGCGGTAAAATTACCGAGAAAAGATTTCATTGCAGCAGCTTTTCATCTTTAATTAGAGGAATTAGCTGGATTAACAATGATGCTGTTAACTTTATTGCCGGTATTACCGGCGGGTTATTTGTTATCTTTATTAAAAGCTATTTTAAAATATAATGAAGAAAATTCTTTTAGCCGTAATTATATTAATAAGCCTTGAGAAATTATCTTTTGCTCAAACAGTTGCAAAAGAATATTCGAAGGCTATGAATGCATATCAAAAAAAGGAGTATGCTGAAGCCGGCATACTTTTTCAAAAATTCTTTTCAGGCTATAAAATTACCGATGGCGTATACGCAACTGCAAAATATTATGCTTCTGATGCCTTAATGAAACTTGGCGAATTTGATGCGGCAGCAGCAGGTTTTGAATTTTTTGTGAATCACTTTAGCTGGTCCGGTTTTGCAGATGATGCATTGTATAACCTGGGATTAATATATTATAAAAAAGGCGAGTATGATAAAAGCAGAGAAAGATTTGTACAATTAATTAACGAATATCCGGAAAGTGAGCACGCCGGTTCAGCCTATTACTGGGTTGGTCAAACTTATTCAAGACAAAATAAGCCGGAAGATGCTATTGTTTTTTTACAAGGTGCAATATCCAAACACCCATACAACAAATATATTGATTATTCAATTTATACTTTGGCAAGAATTTTTGAAAAGATTGGCGATTACAAAAGCGCAGAAGAGTATTACGATACTTTGCTTTCGTATCATGCAAACAGCCCGCTTGCAACCGCTGCACATATCCGTATTGGAATTTGTTACTTTAAACTTAAGGATTACAACTCTTCGGTTCTGGAATTAAATGATCCGGTTTTAAAAGATTTACCGGCAACGGTATATTCACAAAGCTTGTACCTGCTTGCAAATTCCTATTACCGGCTGCAAGAATATTCCAAAGCGGAAAATGTTTATCTGGAAATATTAAAAAATTATCCTGCTTCAAGCGAAGTTAGAGATTCCAAGTACGGCCTTGCATGGGCTTATTTTCAGCAGAAAAAATATAATGAAGCATATAGAATCTTCGATAACCTCTCGCTGGGAAATGACAGCCTTGCCGTAAAATCGTTTTACTGGAAAGCCGAATCAAAAAGATATGCCGGACAGGAAGATGCTGCATTTAATATTTATCAGCAGTTTTTAAAAAGATACCCTAATAATAATTTGATGAAAGGAGTTGAATACCAGTTAGGATTACTTTATTATAATTCCAAAGATTACGGTTTAGCGGAAAAATATTTGAAGAGTTCGATCAATGCATCAGATAATTCGGTAAAAGCACGGGCTTATGCCGTACTGGGAGAAATGGATCTTAATAATAGAAATTATACGGATGCAGTAAATAATTTTGAATCTGCAATGAATGTTCAAGGCATAGAGGAAAGTTTAATAAATCGATCTATGCTTGGCCTTGGAGCCGCATATTATTTCTTACATAAATACAACGATGCAATTTCCAACCTGTCCGATATAAACTTTCGAAATCCCGATTTTGAAAAAGATAAAGTAAATTTTTATATGGCGGAAACTTATTATTCTATGGAAAATTATAAAGATGCAATTCAAAGGTACAATATGGTAAGCAGCCGGAGCGGTGAGCTTGCCGCAATGTCCCTTTACGGCAAAGCGTACTGTTATTTTGAATTAAAAGATTACGAAGCATCTGCAAAAGACTTTTTGGAATTTATAAGAAAATATCCGAATGACCGCCGGACACTTGATGCCCGTTTAAGGCTGGCGGACAGCTATTACGGAAGTAAAAACTTTGCCGCATCCGGCAAAATTTATAAGGAACTTATTCATAATAATAGAAGAGCGCTGGATAACCCGTACGATTATTACCAGTACGCACAAGCATTATTTAAAGCAAACGATTTTCAGGATGCAATAAATGCGTTTACTAATCTTCAGACAAAATTTCCAAATTCGGATTATGCGGATAAGTCTTTGTATTTCGTCGGCTGGATTTATTTTCAGCAGGGAAATTATAATTCTGCAATTGAAGGATATAAAAATGTTCTTATTAAATATCCTAATTCTTCAATTGGTGCTTTAATATATTATTCCATTGGAGATTGCTATTATAACCTTGGTAATTATGATTCTGCTGTTGTAAACTATAACCAGGTTATGATTCAATATCCGTCGTCTAATCATGTTTATGATGCGGTTAACGGAATTCAAGATAGTTACATGGCAGAAGGCCATCCGGAAAGGGCAATTAAATTTATAGACGGGTTTGTTAATCAAAATCCCGGGTTAAGTTTTGCCGATCAAATATTTTTTAAGAAAGGAAATATTTATTACAGTATTGGTGATTATAAAGATGCTTCACAGAGTTATAAAGATTTTATAGCAGACTACCCAAACAGTAAATTGGTTCCACAAGCTTATTATTGGGTAGGGAAGAGCGAAGAAAATCTTAAGCAATACCAGGATGCAATTTTTAGCTTTAACCAGGTTTTTAACTCATATCCGCAAAGTGAATCCGCTGCAGCATCGGCAATTGAATTGGGTAATATATACAATTTCCAAAAAAATTATAACGCCGCATTAAATATATATGACCAGGCTTTAGCAAAGCTGCCGAATAAGTTAAGGTTTCCGGAAATTATGTTTAATAAAGGAATGACGTTATTAAGCAACAAAGATTCTTCCGATGCGGTAAATATTTTTAACCAGGTTATACAAAAGTACGCCGGAACAATTTTTTCGGAAAAGTCCAAACTGGAAATGGGATTAATTTCCTTTAATGCAGGCCAGTATGATGTTGCAATTCCATATTTTCAAGATCTTGCACAAAACAGAACTGATGCAATTGGTGCACAAGCCCAGTATTATTACGGAGTAGTTTTGTTTAATCAAAAAGATTATACCGATGCTATTACTGCACTGGTAAGAGTCGGTACTATTTTTCCTGCTTATGACGAATGGGTGGCAAAGTCCTACTTAAAACTTGGTGCTTGTTACGAGAAATTGAAAGACAAAAGCAAAGCCAGGGAAATGTACAGAGTTGTATTTTCAAAACACCGCGGTGATAAATATGGTAAAGAGGCATTAAAAAAGCTGAGGAGTGTAAGATGAAAAAGTTAATCATTATACTATCTGCCGCAGCCTTAATACCGTTATATGCGCAAAACCAGCAAAAGCAAAATTCCAATGTGGAGCTTCCTGAATTTGTAATTACAGGTAAAAATATTGTATCTGTAAAGAAGGCGCAGAAAATACCGCCCAATTTTGTTTCCACATTATCACCGGCATTTATCAAGCCTGTATTTCCTGCAGAAAGCTTGCCGGTTAAAGAACTTGTTACCCCCGTTAAAGGAACTATAGGTTTTTTGGATTCCTTAAATTATATAAGCGGGCACGTTAATTTCGGTATGGGATCTTATGAACTCCCGAGTGCGGATCTATTGTATTCTGCACCTTTCCCTGTGGGCGTGTTTTCAGCTTATGCAAATGCTTATAACAGGCGGCCGTATATAACCAATGCGGAAAGGTACCACATTAACGGAGGGGCGAATCTTCTACTTTCGGTTAAAGACGATGCAGGCTTTCTACCGGGTACTCAAATAAAATTTCACGGAGATCTTGGTACAACCTCTTACAGGCTTTTCGGTTCAAATGATCCGACCTTTAAACGTACATTTAATGAAGGCAATGCTTTTGTTAAATTGGATAATTTAATAAGCAGATACTTTTTGTTTTCTGCTAAATTATCGGACGGATATTATTCGTTAGGCAATATTGAAAACTTTTCCGAAAATATGTTTAACGTTAACGGCTTTGCCAGGTTCACTCTTCCTAATTTTAATTTAGGCGGTGATGTAATTTATAAAAGGCAAACTCTTACGAATGATTCGTTAAATAAAAATTATACACAATTTATTGCGGTAAAACCAACCATGGGTTTAAGTATAAACAAATTGGTAAAAGTTTCATTCGGCTTTAATTACGATAATTATAAGAGATCTTTTTTACCTTACGCCGCAGCAGCTTTGGATTTTGGAAACGGAATTTCTATTTACGGAGAGTTAAATCCTCATACGGAATTTTGGGGCGGCGGTTATTTTCTTAAACAAAATCCGTATTTCATGGCTCAAAATTTTACAAATATTTACTTAAGAAAAAAAATCGCATTTAACTCAACAATTAAGTTTGAATACTTTACTTACTTTGAGATTGATGCCGGTTTTAAATATTTCGCTTCCGATAATCTGCCGTACTTTACTGATGGCAGCAATATAGGAAAGTTTAACCTTGCAACAACAAGTGCAAAAAACTTTACAGCATTTGTTAACTTGCTTTTTCATCCCGGGCCTGCAGGAGAATTTTACGCTACTGCACATGTTTCGGATACACGGGATTCATCAAACAACATTGTTCCTTATTACCCTGTAGTTAAAGCAACTTTAAACTACAATTATAATTTTGATATTGGATTAGATGCCGGAGCAAGTGTAACTTATTTGTCGGATATTTATACAAACTTACGGAACAACAATAAATTAAGTTATGTTAATTTGGGTTTAAATTTTGGATACAAACTTTACCGGGATTTTTATTTAACATTAAAGTTATCTAATCTTTTAAACAGGAAAAATTATTTATGGAATAATTACCAGGAAATGCCGCTGGATGTATTAGTCGGTTTGAACTACCGGTGGTAAAAAGGATATAGTTATAAAGAAGAAAGAGAATTGTGAATTCAATAGGAAAAATCTTAAAAGCAGATTTTTTTAGTTGAGCAATTTTTTTATAGAAAATAGTGTAAAATTTTATTTAATTAATAACCGAAGTTATGCAAAATAAACCTTAACCCGGTTCCTACCTCTTCTTACTAAGGTGTGGGTACACGGTGGAGAGGTAAAAAAATGTTAAATTAAAATATTTTTCATCTTAATTTGTTTTTTTAATTTATAACTGCTTGTTTAATTTTCTATCATTTTCGATGAATGCGTTACTTCAGTTATTACGAAGAAATATATTATTAAGTAAAAAGTTGCCGGTATTTGTTAGTCCGGTAAAACATTAAAATAAAAATAAGAAATTCAAATGACCAAAGCAGAGCTAATACGTAAAATGTCCAAACGTTACGGTGTACCGGATTCGGAAGCTAAAATATTCTTTGAGATATTTTTGAAAAGAATATCTGTTATGCTTAAGCCGGGTGAAGCATTAAAAATAAATACTTTCGGTTATTTCCAGTTTCGAAAAGCTGTTGTCCAATCTATGCTTTCAACAACGGCAGATAAAATTTCTACGGATTATTCGGATTTGATCGTTTTTTCTCCCTTAATTGAAGATACGGAAGAAAACAGCGAAAATCTTATTTTCAATATACCTGCATATTTAATTGAAGATGAAAATTATAATCAGCTGGATTCCTTTTTCAGTATTAGTATTGGTAAGCCTGTAATTCCTTTAAAAGGCATAAATGACACTGAATATTTTGTTCCCCCCACAAGCGGCGAATTGAGAAAACTTATTGAAACAAAAGTTGAAAAAATATTGGAGGGGGCAGAAATTATAACTAAACATACTAAAGGGAATGAATACCTTATTATAAAACCTGAATTAAACGACAACAGCCAGTTTGAACTGCCGTGGGATAATAAAACAGGCAAGGAGGAAGATAGTAAAGAAGACGGGAAAATTGACGATAAAAAAAACAATCAACCGACTAGTTTCAATCATATTGCCTGGGACTTTGGTGAAGATTTATCCAGGCAGTTGGAAGAGGAATCCATTCTTGATGTCGGAGTTGAACAGCATACAGACACTCGGCAAAATAAGGATGAAAACCCGGAAGATGTTTCCTGGGATTTTGGTGCAGGCATTAAAGATGAAGAAGTAATAGATGAGGCAATTGAGGAAGTCAAGAATTATAACATTCAAAAGAATAATATAGAGGATAATTTTACCGGAAAAGAAATAACCGGCAACAAACCGAAAGAAGAAACAAAAGAAAATATACCGGGAACTACAGGACAGCAGGATAGATTTACCACCAAAGAATTTGAAGAAAGGGTAGCGGAAGATTTAGAAAAATATCAAAGAGTGAAAGCGATTACGCGTGAATTTACGAATGAACCTGCGGAAGAAGAGACCAAAGATGATGTTGAATGGGATTTTGGAAGGGAAGATAAAACAGATTTTGACGAAATTGAAAACATGATAAATAATTTTGATGATAAACAGAAGAACGATTTATATAAAACATTCACAGGAGATGAAGTTTCACTTGAAGAAAAAAACATTGATGAATTATATAAAGAAAAAAACGAAAATGAAACCGCAATTGAAAAAGATACAAAAGGAAATACAACCTCTGCCTTTACCAACAAATACAGAATAGGCGGCAAAGATTACTTAACAAATACTAAAACCAAAAATTATTCTTACGCAAAAAGAAATACTTCGACTGTATTCTTTATTGCATTAGGAACAATCCTTGCAGTGGGCGCAGTATTATTTATATATCTTAAAAATGTTAATATAAATATTCTTAATACAAAAAGAGATGCAGGCGGAAAGGTAATACAAGCTTCTTCCCCGGAAGTTATAAATAGAACTTATGATATTCCTGTTACTTATCCGTATTTAAAAAGTGATAGAGAAGTCGCGCCGGTACAATCCGGAATAGACAAGGATGTTTTAAATTCTCCGACAAAAGCAGCAGAAAATATGCCGGTAGTTGAGAAAAGTAACTTATCGACTTTATTAAATAATTCAAATGAACCTAAAAGCAATACTACTGTAAAAAAAGAACCGAAAAATAAAACAACTCCAACTTCGTCAAATGCAAAAGTAAAAGGAAATATCTATCAAAACGGAAATTTTTATGTAGTTCAGGTATCTTCCTGGCGTACAAAATCTATTGCGGAAAGGCAGGTGAACAGGTTTAAAAGTGCCGGCTACAATGCTTTTTTAGAAAAAGCAGAAATACCCGGCCGCGGAGTCTGGTACAGGGTAAAAGTCGGAAATTTTAATTCATTAATTGAAGCTGAAAATTTTTCTAAAAGATTTAAATAGAAATAAAATAGTAGGAATGAAATGAATTTATTAACAATGTTTCTTAAAGGCGGCCTTATTATGTGGCCAATTCTATTATGTTCAATACTAGGGCTTGGAGTAATTATAGACAGATATATAGTTTTAAGAAAAGCAAAAATTAATATTCCCGCATTTATGGTAAGGATAAGGGGCCTATTAAAAAAGAAAGATGTTTCCGGTGCGGTTAGTTATTGCCTTGAGGAAAAATCTCCCGTGGCCAACATTATAAGGAAGGGTTTAAAAAAATATAAGCTGGGCCATGAAAGAGTTAAAGAAGCAATTGAAAACGCAGGTACACAGGAAGTTGCAAAGCTGGAAAAAGGGCTTTCAATACTTGCAACCGTTGCGGGTATTGCACCTTTACTCGGTTTTCTAGGAACAGTTACCGGAATGATTTCCGCTTTTATGAGAATACAAGACCTGGCCGGTGCTGCAAACCCGGGTGACCTGGCAGGCGGTATTTGGGAAGCATTAATTACAACTGCCTTTGGTTTAATGGTTGGAATTCCCGCACTTGCATTTTACAATTATTTTCTGAATAAAGTAAAAAAACTTGTAGGAGACATGGAAACAGTTGCTAACGATGTCGTGGATGTAATTCAGGAAAGCTCGTTAAGTAAAGCCGGCGGCGTGGAAGAAGAAATTGAAATAGATATTTAGGAATTCAATTATGAAATTCAAAATTACAAACCAGCCGCTAAGTATATTCAGTTATTCTTCCTTAACGGATATAGTTATGCTGCTTTTAATATTTTTTCTTTTAACATCGCAGTTTATTATTCAAACCGGGGTAAGAGTTAAACTGCCCGGTTCAAAAACAAACCAGCAGAGTGCGCCATCGCGGCTTGTTGTTACTATTACCGCAGCAGGTGCTTTTTACTCCGGAAGCCAGCAAATTAGTATAGACCAGCTGCCGGCCAGCCTTAGCGTTATTAATAAAACAGAGAAAACCGATAATTTGATTATACGCGCAGATAAGGCTGTACCAATAAATCTTATTATTAAAGCAATTGATGCAGCACGTTCTGCAGGGATTGATAAGTTTACTATTCAAACACAAAAAATCAGGCCGTGAATAACACAGCGGTAGTTAAATACCATTATTAAATATTATGACTTACAACTCAGTTAGAAATTTATCTTTTTCTGCGTCAATTTTTATTCATGTAATTATTTTATTGTTATTCCTGGTAATAAATTTTTCAATAACATATCCACCGGAGAAGTACGTAGAATTATCCTTTGGCACAAGCGGTATGCCTGGATCTTCCGGTGCAGCCGGAACTAAAATTGACAATGTTGAACAGGCTGCAAAAAAGGAACCGAAAAGTACATCTAAAAGTAATGCGGTAGAAGTAAAAAAAGTCGATCTGCCAAAAGCTGTTAACACCTCTGAAGATAATGTTGTTAAACCTGCAGAAAAGAAAAAAGTAAAAGCCCCTGTAGAAAAAACCAAGTCGGATAAAACAATAAACTCCAATGTTACAACTGCAGGCAAAGGAAACAAGTCCAGCGGTACAGGAAGTTTCGGTTATGATATTGATTGGGGTGGCCAGGGTCAGAGGAAAATTTACAGTTATATTTTACCGGCATACCCGGCGGGAGTTCAAAAGGAAATTGACATAAGGTTAAGGTTTACAATTATGCCGGATGGCACTGTCGGTACAATTCTTCCTTTAATCAAAGCAGATACGAGGTTGGAAAATGCGGCAATAAATTCACTGCGCCAGTGGAGGTTTGAACCGTTGTCTCCGGATCAAAAACAGGTTCCACAGACTGCAGTTATTGTTTTTCCTTACCGGCTTCAGTAAAAACATCTCTGTAATACATCTTATAAAAGAAAAATTCTGCTATAATAAGAATTGAAAGAGAAAAAGCATCCCGGTCAAAATAAATTCCAAGCCCTTTTGGTCCCATAATCAGTTGAGCAAAAATTCCTGTTAATGACCAGCCTACAGAAAATAAAATCCCTATTAGAGCAATATTTAAAAATGCAGCAGTAACGGACTCTTGCTGCCATTTAACTGTAAATATGATTAACGCAAAAATTAAATGAATTGCAAAAATAAGTGCAGTAACCATAATTTTTAATTTTTAAATTTGGGTGCGTCTGTTTATAAAGGTCATACCCAACAGTCCGCCCAGTAATCCGAATATAGTATATATTACAAAATTGCTGAAAAGAATTCCGAATGTATATAAAAGCGAAAAGCCGTAAAGTTTTATTTGGCTAGCCATTTGCTTTAAAAGAGCCATTGTCTGATTCAATAAGTAGTCAAGGTGGTATTGCCTAACCATAGATTCGGTTTGCGGCAGGGCTTCAATAAAATCATTTGAATGAGTAATAAAAGTAATTAAGACATCAAAGAAAGTTGAAAATAAAGTAGTAAAAAGAGCTGTAAAGAAACCGAATATTAAAGCTTTTTTAATATTAACAGGCAGAATTGCCTTATTAACCCTCAAATCTAAATATAAGGCCGCTATAACGGCTAGGGGAACAATCAAACAGCAAGCAAAATTTTTTATTCCGGGAACAGTTGTAAGGACAGAAGCTCCAAACCCGGCAACAAGAGTGGGGAACAGGTTTTTACGGTTCATTTTGATTTATTTCTTATCCAAAAAATTATTTTCAATTGAAGTTAAAATATAAATAAATACTACCGAACCAAAAAATATTCCGGTTGTAAATGCTATAATTTTTACATAGGAATAAATTCGAAAAGTTGTAAATACTACATCCGCAAGCATTGGAATTAAAGAAACGTATAATAGTTTAATGCCTAAAGAAATTTTCTTAAAAAAGAATAATGAAAGAAGTGAAAATATAAGAGCACCGAGATAAATACCCGTACACCTTGCACATACTAATAATCTGTTTCCATTAATAAAAAATGTTTTTACAATTCTTTGATGGCATACAAGGCCGTATATATGTTTGAGAATAGGGAAGGATACCGAACCAAAAGATGATTGTGGAAATAAAACAAAGAATGAAAAGCCTGTACACCAAACAAGTAAAGAAAAGAAAATTATACTTCGCAAAATTATTTTTTTTGTATTTGGATTTATGTTCCGAAGACGAACTAGGGCTAAATTCATTTTACGATATTAAAAATAAGAATTTCTTTGCCGGTTAATACATATAATTTTTGATTAAAAATCAGGCTGCTCACAATTCCGATAAGTTTATCAAAGCCTTCTAATTTTATTTTTGTAAGCTTTAGTTGATTTGAATTAATATTTGAATAAAATAATTCGGAATCCGTGTTTAAAGTTAAGTTATTGAAGATAATATTCATTCCTTGCAAATTCAAATCTGTATTTAGAATAGAAAGCCCGGTGCCGTATTGATCGAAAACTACAATTCTTTTTCCATCAACTACATAAATATCGTTATTTGGTGCAACAGCAATTTTAAGCGGATTATATAATGCAAATTTACCTGCATTATAACCGCCGAAGTTCTGCGAAAAATTTCCGAACATATCAAATTCCACCACACGTTTGTTTTCGGAATCCAGTATATAAAGATCTCCTTGCGGCGAGACTACACATCCGAGCGGGTAGCCGAAGCGTTCGGCAGTAGTATCACTGTTTCTTGTATTCAATTGGGAAATATAATTTAAATCCTTATCGAACCTTTCTATGCGGTTATTGTTTTTATCGCTTACATAAACAGAAAGTGGATTTGCAAATATTCCGGATGGATTGTCAAACAATCCTCTGCTCCATCCATAACCGCCGGCAGTTTGCATAACATTACCAAGCGTATCAAGTTTATATATTTCATCGGTAGCAGCATCCGTAACATAAATAATTCCTGCCGAAGTAATATCGAATGCTGATGCATCTTTAAATTTACCTATAGAAGATTTATATAAAAACTCCTGAGAAAATACAAGCTCAGGAAACAAAACTATAAATAAAAAAAAGTATTTCATGGTAGATGTTAAAATTTATTTTAATTGAAATAATAATTAATATACTGATGGAATTTATGAATTAATAATTACAAATTAAAAAAAATCCACCGGCTTTACATTCGTACTGTGAATTTACAAATAACTTTAGAATGCAAATAATTTAATTTTTAATGCAGTAGGCAGTAATCCGGTATCCTTTATTATTTTTCACTATCCTTATTTCATCTCCCATTAAGTATAATTATTTGTTTTGTAAAACTAAAAGTTATATTTTTGCACATAATTATAAAATAATTGCCCCGTGGTGTAATTGGCAACACGTCTGACTCTGGATCAGAAAAGTTCAGGTTCGAACCCTGACGGGGCAGCTAAGAAAGCTTGAATATGAATCAAATTCAAGTTATTTTTTGTTTTAGCTACCCCAAGAATCCCGATGATCTTTCTATATTCAATGTATGTACTTTTGTATGTACTTTTTCTTACATACAGTTATACAATACACTACATCATTTTTTTATTGAGATTGAAAAAGAAAAAATTCTTGGGTTCTGTACCAATAGAAAACTTTTTGCATCTCTCATTTAACATATTATTTACAATTAGGATTAGAACTTTTTTCATTCACAAATTAGAGATTAACTTTCTGATCTTCAATAACTTCTAAAACTATTTTATTGTAACCGTAGCTAACTTTAAACTCTTTACCTATTCTAAACCCGGATTTGCCGAGTTTGTAATTTTTAATTTTGATTTGCGGGATCTTTGAATAATCCCGCTTTGTCGGATGACTACTTTCGTAAACTTTCATTTTATACCGTCTGGATCTGATTCTTCAAACTTCTTTCCGCAAATTCTGCACTGCTTAGTTTGAGCAATTACAATATTGTGCAGGGAATTTACTGAATGAGTCTGAGAGATTATTTTAAGATTCTTTTTGCAGACGTGCGGCGGAATCCAGTTTGTTTCTTCGCACTGATCAAATAATGTTTTAATTTTATCCATTTTATTACTCCGTTTTATATGGGCAGCCTGAAGGCCGCCCTTGAATTATACTAAATCTGAAAAGTTGAACTGCCTAAGAAGAAAATTCACATCTTCCCAGTGTTTTTGAATGCCGGTTAAATGATGAAGTACTGCCTGTGCTAATAGGAAATAACCTTTTTTAATAAGCTGCTTATGAATAAGCATAAGCGCCATTTTTTGTTTGATGGCCATGACAACCTCGCTTTTTAAGTTAGTGTTTAGTTATGCTTTGCCTGCCGCAGTGGGCGCACTGCTGCTTGCGCAAAAAAATATTTTGCCCGCTTAATTACTCCTCAGCGAAAAGTTGATCGGTTGAGATGACGAGGAAAGTATAACATGATAATGTAAGGCAAGGGCAAAGCAGCGTTAAGAAAAAGGGCGAAAGTTTTTGCCGAAGTCTATTAAAGAATATAAAAGTGTTTGGTAAAAACTTTTGTCCCTTTTTTAGCTGCTTTGTTTCATATACCCTTGCCCGATTTATGATAAGGTTAAGTTAAGACTAAGCTTGTTTCCAGCGGGCAAAATATTTACTAACAGTTGCGACGTCAGAAGCAACAATCATTATTGGATATATATTTGGATAGAAATGTAAAGGTAAGGTAGTTAATGAG
>JBJKSH010000149.1:0-3114 GCA_046704255.1 Ignavibacteriaceae bacterium
TTAACTCAGAAAGATAAATAAGAACATAACTATGAAAAATAGTTTTCCGGAAAGATGACCAATTTATTTGGTCCGAGGGATACCTGTTTTATTTTTTGTATCAACATTTGGAATTTTACATAATAGCGCATAGGGCAAAGGGAATAACAGAACCCTTTACTCTTTGTTCTTTGCGCTATGCTATCGGTGTTTCTGCTTTTCCGTTCTAGTATATCCTTTATAGAAAGCAAGACATTTTAATTCATATAGTGCCTTTGTGGCTAAAAAATCGTATGAACTTCTACATAAATTAATTAAATTTGCCCGCATTAAAATTTTTACAATATGAGTTTTGAACCATCTTACATTAAGCTTTATAATTCAGGCGAATTAAAGGCGCGTGTTGAACTTGCGGAACAAATATTAAAATCATGCACAAGCTGCCCGCGTAATTGCCTTGTAAACCGTACAGTTGATGAATACGGAAAATGCATTGCCGGCTACCTGCCGATTGTTTCATCGTACACACCACATTTTGGTGAGGAACCTGTTTTAAGTGGTACAAGAGGTGCGGGAAATATTTTTTTCGGAAACTGTAACCTTAAATGTGTTTTTTGCCAGAACCATTCTATAAGTCAAAACTGGAAAATTGAAAAGAATAATGAAGTCTCTTTCGAACATTTAGCCGACATAATGATTGAGCTACAGGAAAAAGGATGCCATAATATCGGTTTAGTATCACCGACTCACTTCTCTGCGCAAATTATTAAATCAATTTATCTTGCAATTGAAAAAGGGTTGCGGCTTCCTATAATATATAATACCAACGGATACGATTCTGTTGAAATATTAAAGCTGTACGAAGGAATAGTTGATATTTATCTGCCGGACTTCAAATACGGAAGTAATGAATACGCAAAAAAATATTCCAAGGTTGATGACTATTTTGAAAAAACCAAAGCTGCTATAAAAGAAATGTACAGGCAGGTTGGCGATGAACTTGTTTATGATGGCGACGTTGTAGTTAAAGGATTAATCATTCGCCATCTTGTACTGCCTAACGATTTATCCAAGACAGAAAACGTGTTTAAATTTATTGCCCTAGAGCTAAGTCCCGATATTCATATTTCTGTAATGTCTCAATATTTTCCTACCTTTATGGCAAAGCGGGATATTCTAATCGATAGAGCAATAAGAGAGTCTGAATATGAAAAGGCGCTGAATCTCCTTGAGAAATACGGTTTAAACAAAGGTTGGACTCAGGAAATGGAAAGTACGGTAACATACAAGCCTGAATTTGAAAAAAGCAGGGAAGTCCCATTTTCTTTCTAATATCTTTTTGATGTTACTGCTCACATAAAAAAATTCTAAGTTTCCTTTTATTGTAACCTCTACATAAATATTATTTAAGAATTTATTAATGGCTTTAATGGACAAAAAAGAACGAAATAAAATATTGATGGTTTTGTTTATCGGCGTTTTAATGGGAGCGCTGGATATTGCAATTGTAGGCCCTGCTTTACCGGCAATTCAAAAACAATTTAAAATAGATGAAAGAGCTGTTGCATGGATTTTTGCAGTTTACGTTCTTTTTAATTTGATCGGCACACCTTTAATGGCTAAGCTTTCCGATATAATGAGCCGCAAGAAAATTTATATTATAGATGTTCTAATGTTTGCTGCGGGATCTTTGGTTGTGGCTTTTTCGCCTAATTTCTCTATTCTTCTAATAGGCCGCTCTGTGCAAGGCTTTGGAGCGGGAGGAATTTTCCCGGTGGCAAGTGCGGTAATAGGAGATACTTTTCCTGAAGATAAAAGAGGCGGTGCACTCGGATTAATCGGCGCTGTTTTTGGGATTGCATTTATAATAGGCCCGGTTATTGCCGGAGTAATGCTGTTATTAAGCTGGCACTGGCTGTTTATAGTTAATATACCAATTGCAGCAGCAGTTATTTTATTAAGTTTAAAAATACTTCCCGGTAATACTCCGGAAAATAATAAGCCTTTCGATTGGAACGGAATGATAATATTGATGATAATTCTAGCTGCACTTGCATTCGGGTTTAATCAAATAAATTCCGCAAAATTTATATCAAGTTTATTTTCAATTAAAGTACTGCCGTTCATTTTAATTGCAATTATTCTTCTGCCGTTTTTTGCCGGAAGCGAAAACAAAGCACACGATCCGGTATTAAGGCTCCAGCTTTTTACATCGCGGCAAGTAATATTGGTTAGCCTGATTGCACTTGGAGCAGGTATTTGCGAAGCCGCGGTTGTATTTGTCCCCCCATTATTAGTATCTACTTTTAAAGTTTCTAATTCACAGGCAAGCTTTATGCTTCTTCCCATAGTTTTTGCAATGGCAATCGGCTCACCGCTTGCAGGAAGAATGCTGGACAAAGCAGGCTCTAAAGCCGTTTTAATAATTGGCACAATAATACTTGCTTTGGGCATGTTCGGATTAGCGTTTGACTCAAGTACAATAATTTCGTTTTACATCGCTGCCGTTTTAGTCGGCGTTGGAATGGGAATAATTGTTGGTGCGCCTTTAAGATATATAATGTTAAACGAAGCCAAAGAATCGGAAAGAGCTTCCGGGCAAGGTGCGGTTAGATTGTTTACCGGAATAGGCCAGCTGTTTGGCGGCGCTTTGGTTGGTGCTGTTGCTTCTTCGCAGGGGGGCGGCTCTGCAGGCCTGCAAAACGCATATCTGTTGGTTGGAATAATGGTTGCTTTTCTTTTCTTAATTTCATTTGGGCTTAAATCCCGCAAGGAAGAACTCTTAAGTGTAACTCCTGAGTAATTAATCAAGTGCTGCCGAGTAATTAAGTGCCGCTTCCAAATTCCGGTTTCTTTCTCCTTTTACTTTTATCTCTTTCTTTGTTAGCTTGCATTTTGAGTTTCCATATATTCAAACATATCATGGAAAAAGGGCAAGGGATATCTATTAAAAATTAAATTGCGGCAGGTACTTTATGTTTCAAACCAAAAGACCGAAGCGCTTAAAAAAAGAATTAAATCTTTTTGATGTTTTTGCTATTTCAACTGGTACAACGCTCAGCGGAGGATTTTTTATCTTACCTGGACTTGCTGCCATAGATGCCGGTCCTGCACTTGTACTGTCGTATATGCTTG
>JBJKSH010000150.1:0-21040 GCA_046704255.1 Ignavibacteriaceae bacterium
AACTTCTATTAATTGTACTCAAACATACAAAATTATTTTAATAACAACTAAATCTATAAATTACCGAAGTTACTCATTCAAAAAAAATGATTGAAAATTCAACATGTAGCTGCAATTAAAAAACTAATTAATTGAAGTTACTTAAAATATAACTTATAATTGCCCCGCCATTTAGAGGTTGTGTGAAAACTCAAAAACAATTTATAATTATTCAAAATATTCCATTGCCGGTAGTTTTAACTAACAGGGAAAGTAAAACTCTAATGCTTAGGCTTTAGCACATTAAAAGGCGAGTTTAGGCTAAGGCCCTTGAGTTTTGTAGTTAATTTTTTCACCATCATTAATGACAAGGCAGGGTAACAGAAACTTTGCGTAAATTCGGTGAATCTCTCAAATTCAGCTATTTAAATAAATTTATTGCGTCACTTAAATTGCTGTAAGTTTTAAAATTCTTAAGCAGCCAATCCAGAATAAACGGATTAATAGAGGAATGATCGGGATCCAATACAAGCCGGATTTGACAGTTGCCATATAACTTAAATCTTTTGGAGGCTTCTACTATTACCCCTGTATATGCGGAATCCATATTTTCCAAATTGCCAAGATCGATTAAAAGCTTTTCCGGTTTTTCGGATATTATCGGGAATAAAAAATCTTTGAAATTTGTTGCCTCATTATAATTTCCTGTGTTCAAATTTACCAGAATTAAAGTTAGTCCCTTAAATTGAAACTTTTCATACCTGCTGAATTCGCTGCGATCCATAAGTAAAAATTCAGGCAATTGTGTACCGGTACTTTTTTTGTCCTCTGTTCCAAAATTAATTTCTTCATTTTTAATTTTATTATCTCCGGGACCTTTAGTAAATGAGGAGTTAAGAATGCCGGTATAGTTGAGTTGATCATTATAGACATTATGCGGTAATATTTTAAATGATTTATTTTCCGGTTTAATTTCTTTTGTGCAGGCGTCATTATAGAAAATTCCTGATAACTTTCTTAAGAGTTCGCCGGTATTAACAGGTTTTGTTATAAATTCAGCTGCTCCTAATTTCATTACCTCATTATTTATGTAGCCTAAAGAATACTTACTCATATAAATAAAATTAGATTTGATTAAAGATTTGAATTTATTTATTTCCTTTAAAACGGAAATCCCGTCAATATCCGGAAGGTAAATTTCGGAAATGACAATATCCGGCTTAATTACGATTATGTTATAAATTCCGATATTACCGGTGCTGCAAAGAATAACTTCATAGTTATTGAATTCAAGGAATGATTTCAGCTTTTCGGCATAAAAAGAATCCCCGTCGATTATAAGAATTTTTTTCTGGGATATATTCTTTTTTATTGTAAATAATAATGCTTTGTTGTTTTCATTTGTACCGGCAGATAAGTTAGTAAAGTTTTTCATATCATTCCCTAGATTGAATTATTAAATTATTAATTACAGAATCTTTTAAGCCTAGCGCACCTAACATAGGCAACTTATATGCCGGTATTTTTTATTTGTTTTTCGTATTTATTTTAACAAAACTTTTTAATAGTACCCAGGAATCTGTTTCCTATTTACCCGCTTTAAATTAAGCCCGGTAACTAATTGTGTTTACTATAAAATAAAAGTTATTTGATAAGCGGCGGAGAAGATTTTTTCAATGCAATTTCTTATAAGTAAATTTTCAGGCAGGTTTATTATCAAATGGTAGGTTATTTGTTTTGTGTATAATTTATTTACGAAACTTTAATTAGCTGTGGTAACTAATTATACATATCTAAATTAAAATGATAAAACACTTTGATAAACGACAATGCGGGAATATTGAGAATTAAATATTCAATGATCCAACAAAGGCTGATGGGCACAGTGCCGCTTAAGCTTTGAACCGTAAGCATCCCCCGGCTCAAATTTTCAATTCTCAATATTTCCCAAATTTATAGTAATTATCTCTTTTTCAGAAATATTTTATTTAGCTCCCGATGTCCAGATATTATTGGATAAATCAACATCCGGAAGCTGCTCTTCAGGATCAATTCTAACAGTATCAATTGCTCCGGTTGAATTATATCTGAATGTAAATGTACCTGAATGTTCCCAAATTTCTACCGGCAGTTTTACTTTGCCGGATTTGCCGTTAAACTGTTTTATTTGTACTACAACAGGCATAACCATCCGGTCTAAATTTTCAATTGTAATTAACGCACCTTTTGCAGTATCACCGTCAATATATTTAACATCTTTAACAGCCTGATCCAGTTTCCAGTTTTTTACAAACCAGCCTTTCCAGAACCAGTTTAGGTTTTCGCCTGCCGCATCGTTCATTGTGCGGAAGAAATCTTCCGGCGAAGGATGCTTAAATGCCCAGCATCTTATGTAAGTTCTGAATGCATAATCAAATCTTTTTTTGCCTAGGACATAATTTCTTAGCATAACAAGCCCGAATGCGGTTTTAAAATATTCAAGCGGATGTACATACCGCCCGTTAATTTGATCTGCGTAGGAAATAATTGGCTGGGCTTCTTTGCTTAATATAACAGGCACTATTTCCCTTGCCGGGTTGCCGCCTTTGGGCGCATATTCACCGTCGCGTTTGGGGTAGTATTCACCGTGATTAAAATGTTTGTAGCTTAACACGTCTATAAAGGTGTTAAAGCCTTCATCCATCCAGGCATTTTCTCTCTCATCCGAGCCTACAATCATCGGGAACCATGTATGGCCTATTTCATGGTTAGTAACCATCCATAAAGATTTACGTTTTGCGCGGTAACTGCAAAATACAATTGCCGGGTACTCCATTCCCCCAACGGGCCCACCTACATTTATTGCGTTGGGGTATGGATAAACATACCAATCCTTTGAAAATATTTCTACGCTTCTTTTTAGATATTCAGTTGATCTTCCCCATGCGGAATCTCCGGCGCTTTCAACAGGATAAACAGACATGGCAAGAGACTTTTTCCCGCCGGGCAGATTTATTCTTGCCGCATCCCATATAAATGCTTTAGAAGCTGCCCATGAAACATCGCGTGCGTTTATCATTTTAAAATGCCATGTTAAATTGCCTTTATGAACAGGCCTGGATGAAGGGTCGTTTATTTCATTTGCTGCTCTAATAAAAATTGTCTTGTCGCTTTTGCGAGCTTCGTTAAGCCTGCTTATTTCCTGTTTTGTTAAAACCTGCTGCGGGTTTAACAATTCACCCGAACCTGCAACAATCATATACCAGGGAACCGTAACGGAATAATCATAGTTGCCGTAATCAAGGTAAAATTCTCCCGCACCAAGAAACGGTAAAGTATTCCAGCCTATTAAATCATCATAAACTTCCATCCGCGGAAACCACTGGGCAATATCAAAAATTTTTCCGTTTTTAGAATCCATGTATCCGCTTCTTCCCATATTTTGCGGAGGAACTTCGAATGAATAATCAATTAAAATTTTAAGTTTGCCGCCTTTGGCTTTTAATAATTCGGGAAGCCTAATCTGCATCCGTGTATCTGTTATAACGTAATTTGCAGTTTGAGTTCTTCCATTAATAATAATCTTAACGGATTTAATATTATCACCGCCGTTAAATTTTTCGGCTGCCGGGTTAAAACCGGAAACTGCGGCACTTCGGGAACTGTCTTTAAACCTGTTTTGATCCAGTTGCAGCCAAACATAATGAAGATTATCCGGGCTGTTGTTTATATAGGTTATTTCTACATTTCCGCTGACTAAATTATTTTTATCATCTAGCGAAGCATTTATTTTATAGTCTGCCTGGTTTTGCCAATAACCCGGCCCGGGCTTTCCGCTGGCGCTTCTGTAAAAGGTACCGGAGTTGTTGTCAAACATAGGATCGAATGCCGAGTGCGGGTTATATGGTTTTATTTGCTGTGCAAAAATGATAAAGGGGAAGAGGTATACAATAAGGAAAGCAGTTAACAAACTATACAAATTTTTCATTTTTTACCTGCAGATTTGTTAATGATTATTTTAGTAAAAAAAACGAAATAATTTAATATTAAAAAATCAAAATACATATTTATTTAATCACTATTGTAAAAAAAATTTTGAGCTTATTATAAGCTTGCATTATTGCTCTTGTTAATAATGCTTCTGAAATTTTAGAGTATGGAAATATATAGATTTATTCAATTAACCTTATCATCAATATGTGATATTACACCATTATATTAATCCGGCATTCGGGTTTTTCACAGATTGTTTTAACTTATGGTGACATTATCATTTATTATCTTTATTTTTAGTAACACACGTTAAGATATAGTTAAATGAACATATAAAAAGTTTAGTCGTCTAATATATCTTGAATAATAATTATTTATTTAAAGAGCTAGTAAAATGAATTGCCCGGTATGTAATAACCCTCTTGTTGTTCTTGAACTTAATAACGTGGAAATAGACCACTGTACAAAATGCCATGGTATATGGCTGGACGGCGGAGAACTTGAGATTTTACTGGAAGGTTCTTCGGAAAAGGAAAAACTTTTATCTTCTTTTAAAGTTGATAAAAAAAATAAGGAGAAAACTTTGAAGTGCCCGATTTGCGGTAAAAAAATGGACAAAATTTTATGCGGTACAGATGAGAGTATTTTAATCGATAAATGCAAAAGGCATCATGGAGTGTGGTTCGATAAAGGAGAACTTGAAGCGTTAATTAGCATGGGAAATTTTGACAGGGACAATAAAGTAATGACTTTAATTAAAGATATGTTCGGGCATAAATTAAATATAAATCAACCGGGAGTATAATATGGTAGCTTTAATTGTAATTCTGGCAATTATAGTCATTGGAATTCTAATGATGGTTTCAATGTATAATTCGCTCATTCGTTTAAGGAACCAGGTAAAAAATGCGTGGTCTCAAATAGATGTACAGCTTAAAAGGCGGCACGATCTTATTCCTAATTTAATTGAAACTGTTAAAGGTTACATGACGCACGAACGTGAGACACTGCAGAATATTACTAATGCAAGAAGTAAAGCAATGAGTGCGGATAATGTGCAGGATAGGGCCAAAGCCGAAGGGGAACTTAGCGGTGCAATGAGTAAGTTCTTTTTGGTTGTTGAAAATTATCCCGACCTGAAAGCCAACCAAAATTTTCTTGCACTTCAGGAAGAATTGACTTCTACCGAAAATAAAATTTCTTTTTCCAGACAAAACTATAACGACCAGGTACTGTTCTTTAATAATAAGATGCAGACATTCCCTACAAATATTATGGCAGGTATGTTCAACTTTAAGGAGGAACCTTTCTTCCAGGTTGAAGATAAAGCCGATAGAGAAGTACCGAAAGTTAGTTTTTCTTAAGGAAGGGTAGAAATTAAAAATTAAATATTTCCGCTTCAGGCGGATCAGCCTTCGGCTAAAAAAATTAGAAATTAAAAATTAGTAATTGAGTAATCAAAATTATGTGGGAATTAATCCAAGCAAATAAAAGAAAGTCGATGATTTTATTCATCACCATGGGAATAGCACTTATACTTTTAGGTTACCTTGTAGGTGACTATTTCTTCCCAAACGGAGGAGGTATTTTAGGAATTATTATCGCTTTGTTTATATGGTTTATGCTTTCCGTAATAGGATACTTTTCCGGAAGTTCAATTATGCTTTCTATCAGTCATGCTAAGGAAGTAACACCGGAAGTTCACCAGCAGTTATTTAACATTGTTGATGAAATGCGTATTGCAGCAAACCTGCCGAAGATGCCTAAAATTTATATTATTAACGAAGCTGCACCCAATGCTTTTGCCACAGGAATAAAACCGGAAAACAGTGCAATTACGGTAACTGCAGGGCTGCTTTCTAAATTAAACAGAGATGAGCTGGAAGGAGTTATAGCTCACGAAATGTCCCACATAATTAACCGTGATGTTTTATTGATGACGTATGCCGGGGTAATGCTGGGCAGTATTGTAATTATATCCGAGGTATTTTTAAGGGGGCTGTGGTTTACTCCCGGGCCTTCGGCAAGATACCGATCTTCATCAGACGATAACGGACAGATGCAGATGATTATTATGGTTATTGCAATTATATTTGCAATTCTTGCTCCTATTCTGGCACAGCTTCTTTACTTTGCAATTTCCCGTAGAAGAGAATATCTTGCGGATGCAAACGGTGCAAGACTGACGCGTTACCCGGAAGGGTTGGCATCGGCGCTGGAGAAAATTTCTTCCACAACTTTAGATCTAAAAGCCGCAAACAAAGTAACGGCGCCAATGTATATCGTAAATCCGTTAAAGAAAAAAGGGATGAAACTTTCCGATTTAACAAGCACACATCCCCCTACATCCGAAAGGATAAGAATTTTAAGAAGCATGGCTGGAGGTGCTAATTTTATAAACTATCAGAATGCATTTAATACCGTAAAAGGGAAAAGAATTCCTCTAATTCCTAAATCCGGTTTAAGCGATGACTCAGCTGTTGATATAAGAAAACCTGCGGGAGCGGAAGAGAGTTCAAAACAAATTCATGAGAAAAGGAAACTAGGCGATTTGATAATGGCTGTTAATAACTATGCCTTTATTGCTTGTGCCTGCGGATTAAAAATTAAAGTTCCACCTAATTATAAAGAACCGGAAATTACATGCCCAAGGTGCGGGCGCAAAAACAAAATACCGTTTGATGAAATTACATCCTTATCGGCTGCTGCTAAAGATTTAAATATTTAATAATTCAATTTGAGTGAAAATCATACGGACGTTTGTTTTTTACTTTATATGCCAGGTAAGAAACTCCTGTAACAACAAATATAAACCCGAAAAAAATTCCAACTGCGGAAAAAGTTAAATCCGATAAACTCATAATAAATCCCTTCGTTAGAAAATAGAAAATAGCATTGTTCTGGAGTAAACATAGTTAAGGGGAGTTATTAATTAAACCAAATAGAGACAGACGACAATATTTTTCGGCAAATGTTAAATTTTAATCGATGTGCGGCATAAAATATTTTTAAGACAGCATCAGCATTTCTACGCAGCTTTTAATTGTTTTTTGCATAGCATCAAAATCTGCCGGTTTAGGAATATACAGGAAACTGCCAAAGTCTTGCTGCCGGAGTAATTCCAATTCACTGTCTTTAGACGTTAAGAAAATGATGGGTATTTTATGTTTATAAATAATTATTTTTGCAGCATCAATACCGGTTAATGAGCCGCTTAACTGAACATCCATTATAATTATTTCCGGTTTGTCTGTTTCGCTTTTTGTAATAGCTTCTATAGCTGTGCTTACAAGAGAGGTTACTTCATATCCCATCGTCTCTATCTTTTGCTTAATATCCATTGCTAAAAGCAATTCATCTTCGGCAACAAGAATTTTTACTTTATCATTCATAGCTAACCCATAAAATAAATTAATAAATGTATGTAATAAGATTATTTGTTTTAATAGTAACCGTTAAGGGAATTGATATATGATTTAAATTAAACAATAACGAATTTATTTTCACTTATTACAAGAACGCGAGAAATAGAATGGTTAAGCTTTAATTCAGGGTATATATTTTAGTAAAAATTCTCTCTCTATACTCTTTATAAACGTAATAAACTAACTGCCATAAGTCAAATTAAATTTTTATTAAAAATAATTCTTGTGAGGAATTTAACTTTTGATTAATGAGGAATTAACAATTTCCTGCATAACAAAACGTAATTCCTGCATTCCCGATTAAATGAAAATTTAATATTATGTTTATTAGGAACTTTTTTAATTACGGCATGTGCTTTGAGGATTATAGTAAGTGAACAATTTAATAAAATTAACAAGGAGGTTAAAATGTTTAATCGTTTGGCAGCCGTAATTAAAACAACGGTATTTTTTTGTGTAATATTTGTCCTATCTATTTATTGCAGCAGTTATGCACAGTCTGCGCCGCCTCGAAAACTTATGGCATCTAACAAAGGAGGCAGCATAATATTAACCTGGCAGGCTCCGCAAAGCGGAACCCCGGTGCAATATTATGTTTATAAAGCATACAGTGCAGGTATGAAAGCCAATATGTCATCTTTACGATTTATGAAGGCAGATTCTACTACCTCAACAAATTTTAAAGATAACCTTAGCTCGCTGCCCCAGAGTATTTCTTCAGTAATTTATTACGTAACTGCAGTAAACACAGGCGGTACGGAAAGCCCGCCTAGCAATTATGCTCATGTTGTTGTTAAAATGAATCATACCAGCAGTTATTAATAATTTTTTAATGCGGCGGATTCCCCGTTCCGGTAAATGCAGCCGGGGCGGGAGCTTATAAAAAAGGACATCCTTTGCTTAAAAAACTTAAATGCGTTATAAAAATACAAATAGGGTGTAAAACACAAATTCACTTCTTAAAAATATAATTGCCTTGAAAATTAACCCGCAGATTATGATATAGGAGTTAAATATTTTGACTGTTTTATTACGGGGATTAAAATTTTCATTTTAGAAAATTCGTATTTTACCAAATCCTTTTAGAAAGGCCCAAATTAAAAATACAGTAACGGATACTTTATTTTTAATAAGAAGTGAGTATTATTAATGCTTAATAAAAAATTTAAAGAAGCTACATTAGTAATAGCTGCTTCTATTGTTGTGTTTTTTGTGTTAAGTAAGCCGCTTCATATACTTAACAAAGATTACACAGATCTCGAGTTCAAGGTAAGAGGGCAAACCAAAATTGATTCCAATATAATTATTTTATACATAGATAATGCTATAATGGATTCGCTTGGCAGTGTTCCGCTAAAGTGGATTTATTATAACCGGCTTATAAATGCTCTTTCCAATTTGAGTGTAAGGGCTATTGGCATAGATATGATATTTGATAAAAACAGCCCGGACTATCCCGGCCAGGCTGCTTGGCTTGTAGGTGCTATTAAAAAATCACGCAAAGTATGCGTCGGAATGTTTTTTAACAGTGTTATTAATAAAGATACAATTGCTTACTTAAAGAATAAATCCCGTATTGGCAATAACAGATATATTTTGAAAACTTCTTTAAGAAATTTTCCTTGCGGAAAAGGTTTGAATATTCCTTTTCCGTGGCTGCTAAACAGTGCTGCCGGTTTTGGGCATTTAAATTTTACAAATGATCTTTCAATAAGAAAACTACCTTTAATAATTGACAATGCCGATTCCGGGAAGATTAAAATTGGAAGTGCAGTGCCGTCAATTACCCTCGAACTTTTAAGAGTTTATTTTAAACTTCCTCACGATTCCGTGGTAGTCGGCCGAAAAAATATTTTTATAAAAGACGGTGTTAAAAGCATTAACATACCGGCTGTTTACGGTAAAATGACGATTAACTATGCCGGCGGAATAAATGTACTTAATATGTATTCAATTTCCGAATTTCTTAAAAACTACGATTCTTTTATTAGAACCGGAGGACATAAGAATGAATTACGAAATTTTAAAAACAAAATTATACTAATAGGTTCAATGGCAGAACATTCGGGTCAATTTACTTCCACTCCATTTTCAAATAAATTTCCGGTAGTGGGAGTTTATGCAAATGCACTTGCCACGATACTGCACAAGCAGTTTTTAAGAAAAGTGCCTACCATTCCGGTATTACTTATTTCGCTGTTCTTTGCGGTGTTTATTTTTTCTTACTTATTTAAAAACGGAAGAAAAATTTATTTTTCCGTAGCAGCTTCTGCGGGATTAATTGTACTGTACATTGTAATTTCATTTATTTTATTTGAAAATGATATTGTTATTTCACTTCAACCTGTCTTCATCTCCTTAATATTTGTTTCTACCGGTGTAGTAAAACAGATGAAAATTATCTCTATTCGCTTTGAAAATATTAAGAGAGAAAAGCAAAAAATTGAGATACTGCTAAAAAACAGCAGCGATAAAATTCAATCTTTGCAAACCGAATTAACGGTTCTTAAAAATAACCGGCAGGCAAGCCCTTCCGAAAGTGAAGACGATTCCGTTTCCGGGCAGTTGTCTGCGCTGTATGATGATACCGAAATTTACCCTGTAAATTTCCGGCAAAAGCAAACGGAAGAATTTTTCGGCCTGGTTTATTCAAAAAACGGAAAGATGGAAAGAGTTATTGCATTAATAAAAAAGATAGGTGCTACCGATGCAACAATATTAATTTTAGGCGAAAGCGGAACCGGTAAGGAACTTGCTGCACGGGCAATTCATAACATCAGCACCAGGAGTGATAAAAAATTTGTTGCAATAAACTGCGGTGCTATTCCGGAAACTTTACTGGAAAGTGAATTATTCGGTTACGAAGAAGGAGCTTATACCGGGGCTAATAAATCTAAAAAAGGATTTTTTGAAACAGCAGATGAAGGAACAATATTTTTAGATGAGGTAACGGAAACAAGCGAATTATTTCAAACAAAAATATTACGCGTTCTTCAGCAGGGTGAATTTAACCACCTTGGAGGAACGCAAACCATAAAAGTAAATGTTAGAATTCTTGCCGCCACAAACAAAAAAATTGATGAGCTGGTAAAGAACGGCAAATTTAGGCTGGATGTTTATTACAGGCTGAACGTTATAAGATTATACATGCCTCCTTTAAGAGAAAGGAAAAAAGATATTCCCTTGCTTGCGGGTTATTTTTTAAAAAAAGAAGCCGGGGAAGACTTTAAAATATCCGGTTATGTTCTGCAGGCTTTTCTTAATTATAATTGGCCCGGGAACGTTAGACAACTGGAAAGTGTTATTAAACATGCCGTAATATTTGCGGGTACCGAAGAACAAAAAGTTATTCAAATAAATTTTTTACCGGCGGAAGTTTTAAACAGCTTAAAACTCCGGGTTGATATAGAGGAACAAATACTTAATTCTCTCAGAGGAAAAAAATTTTCCCGCAACTCTATAAATGAAACTGCAAGAATTCTTGGCGGCATACATAGGAGTACCGTGGCTGAGCATTTAAGAGGGATTTGCTTTAAGGAATATTGTTTAAATAATTTCAATATGGAAAATACTGTTAAATGTATCGGCAGAACAGAGGATAGAGATACCCTTATTCGAATTGAAAAAAAACTTAACGAATATATTTCCAACCTGCTTAAAAATATAGACGGCAACCCATCGTTCGATTCAATTAAAGAGACAATTCACCGTAAATATAAAAAGCTGCCTTTAAAGTATCATCCTTATATTGAACAATTAGCGCTTGAAGTTTTTTCCGAAAAAATAACCCGGCAGGTAACGGAGAAATAATTTACTAATGTTACGCAGACATTCGGAATAATGGAGTACTGGATTAATGGAATGGAATAAGTTACTCCATTATTCCAACATTCCATCATTCCAAAAAACATCTTTTGCACGAGGTGAGCAATTTATTAAATTTGTGCAAAAATTTTTCAGCATCATAACCTTCTCTGCTTTTAACTCTTCTGCGAAGTGTGTGTCTCCCTTTTTTCCAAATGGAAAATTGGTTTGTTGGCGCACTTTCACTTTCTATCGTAGTTCTAATAAAATTTTCCGTTCCGAATGAGGTCACAACCAAAAGCCGGACAAATATTTTTTGTTGGTTCCTAATTTGAATATCTTCATTGATTAAGTTAGTACAAGGCATATCCTTGTTAATAAAATATTATTATATTTCAGTAAGCTATCAATTAAGGAACATATCATGAAATCAATTTACATTGCTTTTCTTTCATCTATTTTAATTTTAAAATCAACTGCCGGTTTTTCACAAACTACAAGCCGGCATTTTCAATTGAAAGATTTACGAAAGCTTGTGCAGCTTTCCGGCCCAAAAATTTCACCGAACGGCAGCAGTGTTGCCGTATTAGTTTCCAAACCGGATTGGAAAAACGATAAAAGTAAACAAAAGATTGAGCTTATTAATATTAAGAGCGGAGCCATAAGGAGCTTAACTTTTAAAAGGAAAGGAATTTCTAACTTAAGCTGGTCTCCAAACGGTGCAAGACTTGCGTTTATTTCCGAAGACCCGTCGACAAAAAAATCACAAATATTTATTATGCCGATGAACGGCGGAGACCCCGTTTGTATTACCAAATCTAAAACCGGAGTAACAGAATTTACCTGGAGCCCGGACGGTAAAAAAATTGCTTTCGTTGCTCAGGATACGGTACCAAACCCAAAAGCAATTAAACATCACGAAGATGCTTTCCGTGTAACGGATAATAATTATGAAGTACGTAAAGCTCTTCAGCCCTGGCACCTCTGGATTGTATCTTCAAAAGGCGGTAAAGCAAAACAACTTACGTTCGGAGATAAAAGTCTTTGTACGGATCAGAATACAATTTCTCCTGTTGAATTTTCACCGGACGGGAAATCAATTTTATTTCAGCAGTTTCCCAATGTTTGGGAAGGCAATGCCTGGCATTGTGTAATCTCAGAAATTGATACTAGCGGTGGAAAAGTTAGAACTGTAATAAAGGAACAAAATTCCGGGCAGCCAAGATATTCTCCTGACGGAAATATCCTTGCATTTATACGTCCAAGGAACGGAGACCAAAATAACGGAAACGCTGTTTATGTACTTATGAACGGAAAAATTACCGATGCTACTCATATGCTGGATCGAAATATAAATAGTTATACATGGATGCCCGGCAGTAAATCGTTAATATTAACCGGACAAAAGGGAACCAATTCGGTTATCTGGGATCAGCCCGTAAGCGGAAATGCAGCTCAGCTTAAACTTGGAGATGTTGAAGCTGGTTATGGAAATATAAGCGTTGCTAAAAACGGAGTTATGGCTTTTATAGGAAATACCGGTTCACATCCATCCGAGCTGTATGTGTTATCTTCATTAACAAGTAAACCAAAACGTCTTACGGATTTCAATTCATTTGTTGATAGCCTTTCTGTAGCAAAAACGGAAGGAGTAAACTGGAAAAGCCCCGATAATTTTGACGAAGACGGAGTATTAACTTACCCGGTTGATTTCAAAACCGGCAGTAAATATCCTTTGGTAATGGTAATTCACGGCGGGCCGGAAGGTGCATCAACTGTCGGCTTTTCTCCGCTTTGCCAGTTATTGGCTGCAAAAGGATTTTTTGTATTCCAGCCGAATTATAGGGGAAGCATAAACCTTGGTGATAAATACCAGCATGCAATTTTTAGGAACACGGGTGAAGGCCCCGGCAAAGATGTAATGGCAGGTCTTAAAAAAGTAGAACAGCTTGGTGTAATTGATACAAGCCGAATTGGTATTTCAGGCTGGTCTTACGGTGGATATATGACTTCCTGGCTGAACGGTTATTACCCAAATTATTGGAAAGCTGCCGTAGAAGGTGCCGCACTTAATGATTGGGTTATGGATTATACAATTGCTTATTACCAGACAGGTGATATTTATTTCTTCGGCGGTTCTCCATGGGTGAAAAAATACTGGAAGATTTGGAGGGAACAGTCGCCGATTATTTTTGCAAGAAATGTAAAAGCACCAACGCTTATAATGGGCGATGCGGGAGATCCCAATGTTCCTATTGTTAATAGTTACGAAATGTTTCATGCACTACGCGATAACGGTGTTCATACAGTGTTTTATGTTTATCCTGCGGATACTCATTTCCCTCATGATATTGTTAGAACAACCGATATTTATAAAAAATGGATCAACTGGATGGTTAAGTATTTAAAGTAATTTTATGTGGGTGAACTTTTATCGGCTTATGTAAAAAGGTATTTTTATTTGAAGTACCCTACTTATTTTAATTTTAAAATTATGTATATTATATACAAAAGAGATTCTTAACATAAAAAAGGTTTATTTGAGAATAATAATTTGATATATACATTAAATGCAATACCGGAATCAGTTAACAAATTTTAAAGGCACATAATGACAGGAAAAATAATTTCTCACTACAAAATATTAGAAAAATTAGGCGAAGGCGGAATGGGCATGGTTTATAAAGCCGAGGATACTAAACTGGGCAGAACTGTGGCAATAAAATTTTTGCCTCCTAACCTTGCCTCGGTAGAAGAAAATAAATCAAGGTTTTTACAGGAAGCAAAAGCTGCCGCAGCATTAAATCATCCGAATATTTTGAATGTGTACGAAATAGATGAGCAGGAAGGCTCATTGTTTATCGTTATGGAATACATTGAAGGGGAAACATTAAAATCTTACATCTCAAAACTAAAATCCGGTTCCGGAATTCCGTATTTAAAAGCAGCCGGCTGGCTGCTGGAAATTGCTCAGGGATTAAAGGCTGCGCACGATAAAAATATTATTCACCGCGATATTAAAAGTGAAAATATTATGCTTACTGCCGACGGCACCCTGAAGATAATGGACTTCGGTTTAGCTAAGCTTCAGGGCAGTACCGGCTTAACAAAAACAGGTACTTCCCTAGGTACACTTTCATATATGTCTCCCGAACAGGCGCAAGGCTTTCCTTCCGACCACCGTTCGGATATATGGTCGCTGGGCGTCGTCTTTTACGAAATGCTTACCGGAGAAACTTTATTTAAAGCGGAGTATGAAGCTGCGTTATTGTATTTAATAGTGAATGAGGAACCTCCTGCACCAAGCCTGCTGGATAGGAAAATTCCTCATCAACTAGATAATGTTGTAAAAAAAATGCTCTCCAAAGACCCTGCCGGCAGATATCAAAACATGAGTGATGTTATAAAAACTTTGGAATCTGTTAAGGAAGAAATTGAAAAGGCTTCTTTGCAGGTTAAAAAGAAGGCTATTGCGGTGCTTCCGTTTGATAACATTAGCTCCGACAAAGAGAATGAGTATTTTGGAGACGGCTTAACCGAAGAATTAATTGCCAACCTATCCAGGCTAAAAGAAATGCGGGTAATTTCCCGCACCACTACCATGCAGTATAAAGGAACCAGGAAGAACATCAGAACCATCGGTACGGAGCTTGGCGCACGTTATATAATGGAAGGCAGCGTAAGAAAATTCCATGATGATTTAAGAATTACCGCACAATTAATTGATGTCGAAAGTGATGAACAACTCTGGGCGGAAACTTACAAAGGAAAACTAGCGGATATTTTTGACATCCAGGAAAAAGTAGCAAAGCAGATTGTTGATGCCTTAATGGTAAAATTAACTCCTACAGAAAAAGTGGAATTAACAAAACGCCCTACATTAAATGCGGAAGCCTATGATTATAATCTGCGTGCAAGAAATTATTTATACAGGCAGTCTAAAAATAATTTACAAATTGCAGTCCAATTTTTTGAAAAGGCAATTGCACTGGATTCACGTTACGCAGAAGCTTATGCCGGGTTGGCAGAAGCTTATGCAATACGGTATGCTTACTTCGAACGTAAAGATGAATGGCTTGAAAAAGCTCTTGAGCTAAGTCTTAAAGCTATAATGTATGATGCAACTCTTTCTGAAGCTTATGCCGCATTGGCACTTGCATATTTTTATAAATCATCAATAGATGAAGCATTAACTGCGGTGAATAAATCGCTTAAACTGGATCCCAATAATTTTTTCGGCTACTGGATATTGGGAAGAATATACTTTACAACCGATAAAAATAAGGAAGCTGTTGAGCCGTTTAAAAAAGTACTCGAATTAAACCCCGAATTTTATACCGCCTACAGTGATTTGCGAATGACTTACGAACGGCTGAATGATAAGCAAGAACATGACGATTTAATAAAAACCGCACTGGAATTTTTTCCGAATTATCTAAATAAAATTCCGGAAGACTCCCGGGCCCATATTTTTTATTCGCAGCAGTTATTATTAAGCGGCAATTCGGATAAGGCTAAAGAAGAAATAAAAATTGCACTTGACTTAAGCCCCGATGATAATGTAATGCAGTATAATGCCGTCTGCATGTATTCAAGAATGAATGATAAGAGACTTGCAATTGATACTTTAACAAAAATTATTGATGCCGGGTTTGCAAATTTCGAATGGATAAAAAGAGACCCCGACCTGGATAATATACGTAATGAACCTGAGTATGAAAAACTGATGAAGGATAAGTAAACATGATGAATTATGAGTTGAAAAATTTTGTGGAACAAGCAGGCAGGCTGAAACAGGTAAAGAAAGCCGATTTAAACCCCGGCGATGAAGTACACCTTAAAACTTTAAATTCGCTTTACATTATTAAAGTTGAAGGGGATAAAAGCTACCAGGTATCCGGCGGATGGTTTGATAAAATGGGGCTGTCTCCATTTAAAGTAGCAATAAACGGATGCACCTGGGGCGGCAGTGTTATTAAAACAGATGTTGTAGCTGCATGCGGTTTATATCTTGAATTCAGCAATAGAATTGTTACAAGTGAAATCCGGGAAATTATTTACTTTAACGGAAGTTCAAAAAATTAAATTGGGAAAATTTTAATTAATACTGAAATTACGCAAAATTTATGAGAGCAAGAGACGGCATCTTTTATGGAAAGAATAAATATTTATTTTTTGAAAGAAATAAAGCTTTTCTCTAATTCCTTTTCAAAAGAAAAGTTGCCATCTCTTTTCCTGCGTAAGTTCAGTTAATATTTAAATAGGGAGGTAATTATGAACTTAAAGTTACATGAACAATACAATGCGGTTATTATAGAACTAAAGGGGAAAATAAGCGGCGGCTCATTCGCCGGAGAATTTAAAGAAACTCTTCAAAATCTTATTAAGCAGAATAAGAAGAATATTATTGTGGATATGTCTTTTATTGATTTTATTGATTCAAACGGTATTGGAATTCTTGTAAGCGGTTATACTACCGTTAAAAACGGCGGCGGCAGCTTCTTCCTGGTGAATTCCGGCAAAAAAGTTAAAGGCGTACTTAGCATAACAAAGCTGAACCAAATTTTGAAAAGTTATAATTCAATTGAAGAGGCACAAAAAGACTTATCTGCGGCAAAATAAAAAAAAGTTTAAGACAGTTGTTTGCCGAATTAAAGTTTATTGGTTGAAATGGTATAATGCCGGTTAATACTGCAAAATAGGTATAATGGTATGAAAATGTTGTTGATATACATGTGTGCTACATACCATTTCCATCACTAAAATACACATGGTATTTATACTTTGGATTCTTTTTTGTGTATATTTTACTCAGGAGTGACATAATTTTATGGCAGAAAAAAATACTGACCGTGTAGATAAACTATCCGAGGAAAACCGCAGGCTTAAAATAGCTATTGATGAGCTTGCAGCGCTTAATGATATTGCTACGGCAATTACTTCAAATCAATCTGTAGAAGACGTAATTGATCTAATAGTTAGAAAATGTATAAAGCATTTAAAAGTGCAGCAGGCGGTTGTAATGCTTCTGGATGAAAAAGACCAGGCTAATCCTTTTCATACAATGATAAGAAAACAGGAATCTATTTCCGATTATATGCCTTACCGGCTCGATACTCAGCTTACCGGATGGATGTTAAAAAACAAAAGCCCCTTGCTTGTTAATAATTTTAAAGATGACGGCCGCTTCAAATATATTATTAAAGAGGAATTTCCAATTACAACTCTTTTAAGCGTTCCTATGCTTTTAAAAAATAGAATGATTGGCTTGTTAACTGTTTTCAACAAACATTCGGATTCCGGTTTTTCAATTGAAGATCAGCGGCTGTTATCGATACTTGCGGCCCAGTCCGCACACATAATTGAAAATGCAAGACTGTATGAAGAAGAGCAAGCCTTGATAAGGCTTAAAGAAGAAATGCGTCTTGCTTATGATGTTCAGGTAAATCTTCTGCCAAAGTCGAATCCCGATATACAAGGATATCAAATAGCCGGGAAAAGTATTCCGGCAAAAGATGTAGGTGGAGATTATTTCGATTTTATACCTATGGGAAATAACCATTTGACTTTTTGCCTGGGCGATATATCCGGTAAAGGAATTCAGGCAGCACTTTTAATGGCTAATCTTCAGGCTTCTTTAAGGGGACAAACCTTGATGGGGATTAACTGTAAAAATTGTATATCGTTTACAAATAACCTTCTTTACAACAGTACGGATTCAAATAAATTTGCAACTCTGTTTTATGCCGTACTGCAAGCGGATGAAAATAAAATTATTTTTTGCAATGCCGGGCATAACGAGCCGGTTTTAATTAACAACAATGGTGAAGTTACCCGGTTAAAAGAAGGCGGACTAATTGTAGGGATATTACCGGATTCAAGTTATGAAGAAAAAACTATTGATTTCCTTCCGGGGGATGTTTTGGTAATTTTTTCGGACGGAATAACCGAAGCTATGAACAGCCAGGAAGAAGAATACGGTGAAGAAAGATTAATAAAGTTCCTAAATGAAAATAAAAAATTAACTGCTGTTGATTTAATTAAAGCTGTTATAAAAAATGTGAAGGACTTTGCCGGTAATGTTGAACAGATGGATGATATGACTCTTGTTGTTATTAAAAGAAATTGATAAGATGGAGCATGGAATATGGAATATGGAATATGGAATATGATATATGGAATATGGTATTTGGAATATGGTATTTGTGGGAAGATTAATATTTAAACAATATAATTTGTTTTTAGTTAACATTTTCCATTAACCTTAATATATCTTCCATACTCCATAATTTTTTATCCTCCGGAATTTTTGCGGATATGTTCGTTAACTACATTTATACTTACACAATTACAAACTCCTGGAAAGGAGGAGAGTAAAATGTTTATGCGTTTTCTTCAGTTGAAGCTTCAGCCGGAATATATTGCGGAATTTAAAAAATTTTATGAAGAAGATGTTCTTGAAAAACTTCATAAAACACCCGGTTGTTTATTTGCGGGATTAATTAAATCCAAACCGGAAATTAATGAATACATTTCGTTAACTTTCTGGCAGACTAAGGAACAGGCGGAAAATTATGAAACACATGGTGCCTTTAAAAATCTTTTAGAAAAAGCAAAATTCTTTTTAGCAGAATCAACGGAATGGAAGGTTCATCTTTCGGAAGATATGGAATTGCAGTATGGCCCGGATGACGAAGAGCCTGTTGTAAAAAAATATGTAGTAGCGGTTAAAAACGAAGACAGCGAAAATTTAAACTTGGGTTCATCAAATATTTTCGTAAGGGTTCTGTCATTAATAATTCGGGAAGACAAACTTGAAGAATTTAAAAAACTTTATTCCGAAATAATCATTCCTGTTTTAAAAGATACAAAGGGATGCAGGTATATCTTTCTGACTGAAAGTGTTAATGTAAAAAATGAATTCATCTCCGTTACAATCTGGGAAACAAAAGAAGATGCCGATGAATATGAATCAAGCGGAAAGTTTAATGAACTAACTGAAAAAGTAAAGCATACATTTTCCCAATTTTATTTATGGAAGATGTCACTTGAAAAAGAGTACGGTTCAAAAATAAAAGCCTCGGAAGATTTTAAGATTGAGCGGTACGATTTAGTTACCGGGAAGAGTTTTTTATAGGTTAACGTTCCATAAATTATATTTTCTCTTGATGGTTAAAATGTCCAAATTGTTATATAAATATTACATGATTATTTTTCTTTCTGAAGTATAATTGTGAAATAATATTCAAACAAGATTTTCCTGCAGTTGCGGATAGCTGGCATAATGGTTCCCAAATATATCAACTTTAGCTTTGCACTTTGTTTTACACTAAGTAACCCGGAAGGTTGTTTAAAAACTTAAAGGTATAATATGATAGGAGAAACTATTCTTCATTATAAAATTATAGAGAAATTAGGTGAAGGCGGAATGGGTGTTGTATATAAAGCTGAAGACTTAAAACTTAAAAGATTAGTTGCACTCAAATTCCTTCCTTCCCGCATTTCAGGTTCCAAAGACGACATTGCCAGGTTTAACCAGGAAGCTCAAGCTGCTGCTGTGCTGAATCATCCTAACATCTGTACAATCTATGCTATTGAAGAAAATAAAGAGCAACAGTTCATAGTTATGGAATTTGTGGACGGGATAACGCTTAGCGAAAAGATTGAACAGGCTCCCTTAAAGATGAACGATGCGATAGCTTATTCTATTCAAATTGGTGAGGCGCTGCAGGAAGCCCACAATAACGGCATCGTTCATAGGGACATAAAGACCGAAAACATAATGGTCAACACAAAGAATCAGATAAAGGTAATGGACTTTGGTCTTGCTAAACTGAAAGGCTCAATAAAGCTGACCAAAACATCAACAACTATAGGAACTCTTGCATACATGGCGCCGGAACAAATACAAGGAGGAGAAATTGATGTTCGTTCCGACATATTTTCATTCGGCGTAGTATTGTTTGAGATGCTAACAAGTACTCTTCCATTTCGCGGCGAACACGATGCTTCAATAATGTACTCTATCCTTAATGAAGAACCCGAACCTCTGCAAAAGTATATTCCCGATGCAAACTCAGACATAATTCATATAATTAATAGAATTCTGGAAAAAGATCCTGAAGACAGATATCAGTCAATGAAAGAAATAGTAAGCGAGCTGCGGAGAATAAAGAAAAGGACAGGAAATGTTTCAAAGAAAGATATTTCTTACCCGGCAGCATCAATAAAGGAAATACAACGCGAAGAAGTTATTAGAAGAAAAGCTAAGCCCGGCAAAAAGATATTACGGATAGTAACCGGATCGACTGTAGCAATCATAATTCTGGCTCTCCTTTCCTATTTTATATTTATTAAAAGTACGGCTTCGTCTCTACCTCCTATGCAAACTGTTGGAATTATTAGTTATCCCGGCATAGAATCAATGCCTGCATTTTCACCTGACGGCAATTCGATTGCTTTTGTTTGGAATGGCGGCAAAGGTAATAACCTTAATATTTATGTGAAGTTGATTGGCGCCGGTTCTCCGCTTCAGCTTACCCACTCTAAAGATCCTGAAGCTGATTATTGTCCCGCATGGTCACCTGATGGAAGTTATATTGCTTTTATTCGTACCGGCAAACATAATGCTGAGTATTACATTATTCCTTCTTTAGGGGGAGATGAACGGGAAGTTGCAAGTGTTAAAAATGTTAGAGAAGGAATAGACTGGTCGCCTGATGGAAAAGAATTAGTTGTTTCTGCTTCGGATTCATCCGGAGGAAGACCGGGAATAATGCTTATAACAATAGCAAATGGAAAGAAACGTCAATTAACATTACCGCCAATGAATGGATATATGCAAGGTGATTACTATCCAA
>JBJKSH010000151.1:0-26158 GCA_046704255.1 Ignavibacteriaceae bacterium
GTACTATTCAATGGGTGTATGCAGAAATTGTTAGAAGAATTTCTCCCGGCGAAAAGGTCCGGATTGTTGTTGAATCAAAAGACCATGAGAAGAAAGTTATAAATGTTCTAAGATCTTCTAATGTGGAATTGAATAATATAGAATTTTTTCATTTTAGAACCGACAGAGGATGGATGCGCGATTCTTGTCCGGCTTTTATTAAAAATGAAAAACAAATTGCTCAAGTTAATTTCAGGTTCAATGGCTGGGCAAAGTATCCGGATTATAAAAAAGATGAAAAACTTCCGGATTTTATTTCAATGAAGTTAAATATTCAAAAATTTATCCCTGAACATAACGGAAAGCGTGTTGTACTGGAAGGCGGTTCAATTGATGTTAACGGAAAAGGAAGTTTAATTACAACCGAAGAATGTCTTCTTGACGGTAAGTTTCAGGTTAGAAATCCCGGGTTTACAAAAAAAAATTACGAAGAAGTTTTTAAAAAATTTTTGAGTGTATCCAACGTATTATGGCTTGGCAAAGGAATTGCCGGTGATGATACACACGGACATGTGGATGATCTTTGCAGATTTGTAAATGAAAAAACAGTTGTACTTGTGCAAGAAAAAAATTCCGGAGATGAAAACTATAAAGTTCTGCAGGAAAATAAAGAAAGATTACAGGGTTTTTATCTGGAGAACGGTTCAAAATTACAGACGGTATTTTTACCTATGCCGGAACCTTTAATATTTAAGAATCAAAGGCTGCCTGCCAGTTATGCAAATTTTTATATTTCAAACTCTGCGGTTTTAGTACCCACATTTAACGATCCGCATGATAAGGAAGCACTTGGAATATTAAGCGAAATGTTCCCGGAACGCCGGGTTACCGGCATTCATGCAATAGACCTTGTATGGGGTTTGGGCACACTACATTGCCTTTCGCATGAACAGCCCTCACCGTATTAAATACAGCATAAGATTTGTCGTGTAAATGAATTATCTTTACCGCGAGGTTTATTTTTTCCAAAATAGTAAACAGCTGGTTTAATAATAAAATAAGATTTTATCCCTTATCACTTTCTTTGGTCAAATGAATTATTTAAATTACTTTGTGGATATCTTCAAAGACCGAAATTTTTTACTAAGAATGCTGGCTTTTTTAGTAATGATAAACTTTATTTCGTGTAATGCACCGAGAAATAATCCGCTTGATCCGGGAAACCCGAATTACCCATACGTATCTATTTCCGGTAAAGTGCTGACTTTTAGTCTTCCCTATACGGGAATTCCGGGAGTTACAGTATACTGGAGTAACGCAAATAAAATTGTTAGTACGGATACCGCCGGTAATTTTTATATAAATAATATTTTACCTGTTAATGGAAAAATAATTTTTACAAAATCAGGATACAGGGCGGATACTATTAATGTAATTTGGAAGAATTCCAAAACTCTTAATTACAATGTTAATTTGAATAAAATTCCGCAACTGGATAGTATTTCTATTTATACGGTTGTAATAAATCAGTTTACGCCGCCCGGTCAATCTTACCAGCTTGTAATAAATTGTAAAATAACGAATAAGGATAATGATATTGATTCGGTATATGTTGAAAACAGTCAATTGAATTTAAAGAAAGCACTAGATTTTAACGTTATAAACAAGGATTATGGAACTACGTTGACAAACCAGGACTTAAATGTAACTGATATTGAACAGACTATTGGTCTTAATTTTAATATTATTGTTAAAGATGTTTTTAACAGGATCTATAATATAGGAAGCGACAAAGTATCCAGAGTAATTAAAAACGGTGCGATAATTCAGTATCCGGCAAACGATACTACGGTTTCTTCTCAGCCTTTTCTCAGCTGGCAAAGATACCTATCCGGATTTCCTTTTAGATACATGATTGAGATTTATACTAACGATATTGCAAATTCCCAGCTTGTTTTAAAGCAGGATAGTATTTCGTCCAACTCAATAACATACAAGCCGAATCAATCTTTAAATGCCGGGAATTATTACTGGGTTATCTGGGTAATAGATCAATTCCAGAACAGATGCAGGTCTTTGCCGGCAACATTTAAAGTTCAATAAACAAAGAATATTTATGGAAGTAAACTACACCGATTCAATACGATTAATAAATAAAGAGCAGTTTGAAACTCTCTACCAGATTAGTCAAACGCTTAATTCCGCTTTTTACGAAGATACATTAATCCGCGAAACATTGGATTTGATTATTAAGGTTTTGAATGCTGAAAGAGGATTATTTGTGAGGTACGATGAAGAACAAAATCAATTTATAATAATCGGTGCCAGAAATATTCAGCAGGAGGATATAAAGGACCTATCCGTTTTCTCTTCAGGCGTGCTTCAAAAGGTAATTCAGAAAAAAGAACCATGCCTTTATCATGATGTTCAAAGCGATCCCAACATATCTCAGTTTAAAAGCATACAAATTCATAATATAAAATCCATTCTTGGTGTACCCATAAAGCAGAATGAAAAAATTTGGGGGGTAATACTTGTAGACAGCCGCGCAAACAGAAAGGAATTTACAGAGAGCAATATTGTATTCCTGGATTTCTTTTCCAACCTGGTAGCTCTTGCTTTAGACAGAATAATTAAGACCCAGGCAATTATGGATGAGAATCAGATTCTGAAAAATCAATTGGAGTCATCCAAAACAATACCCCAGTTAATCGGTAAAAGTACGGTTATGCAAAAATTGGCTACATTAATACATAAAGTTGCCGCCACAGATGCAACAGTTCTTTTGCTTGGAGAAAGCGGTACTGGTAAAGAACTTATTGCCAGGGCCATTCACGATTTAAGCAGCAGAAAAGATAAACCGTACCTTGCGCAATTTTGCGGTTCTATACCCGATACGCTACTTGAAAGCGAACTCTTCGGATATAAGCGGGGAGCATTTACCGGGGCTAATACAGATAAGAAAGGATTATTTGAAGTTGCTGACAAAGGTACTTTTTTTCTTGATGAGATTGCGGATATTTCTATTGCACTGCAGGCAAAATTATTAAGGGTGCTTCAGAATAAAGAAATTATTAGATTAGGGGACACTCAGGTAATAAAAGTAGAGCCGCGGGTTATAACGGCTACTAACAAAGATTTAAAGCAGCTTTCTAAGGAAGGAAAATTTAGAGAAGATCTTTTTTACCGTTTGAATGTTTTTCCTATTAAAATTCCACCTTTGCGTGAAAGGCACGGCGACATCCCGCTTTTGGTTGAACATTTTATCAGCAAGTTCTCGGACAGAGATATTCACATAGATCCTAAAACTTTAACCATACTGGAAAAGTATAATTGGCCGGGCAACGTTAGGCAGCTTGAAAATGTTATTCACCGTGCATTAATTCTATGTGAAAAAGATAAAATTTTACCCGAGCATATTATTATTGAAGAAGAATCCGATGACACGGAAATAAAAGGTACACTTAGGGAACTTGAAAAAACTATTTTAAGAAAACGCCTTCAGGCTTTTGACGGCAACCGTACCCTGGTTGCAAAATCTCTCGGTGTATCCGTTAGATGGGTCCAGCTTAAGATTAAGGAGATAGGCGAACAATTATAGATTTTAAGATGAGTCAAGCTTCGTTAGAAATATTATTTGATAAATTTGAAATTATTGACTGCCTAAAAAAGGACGGACAGGCTGCCGTTTATCTGGCTAACCACATTTACCTGGGTAAAAAAATTATTTTGAAAACCTTGGACACAAGCGACCTGCCGGATAATACAATTCTGGAAAGATTTAAAAGGGAAGCTAAAATTCTAGCAAGGCTGAGTAACGAGAATATTATAAAGGTTCTGGACTTCGGCACTTTTAAAAATTTCTTTTACATTTCTTTTGAGCATTTTGAAAGTGTTACCCTAAGGGATGTTATTAAGAATAACTCGTTAACCAACGAACAGAAAATTTATCTTTTAACCCAGCTTTTAAAAGCATTGGCTGTTGCTCATCAAAACAAAATTATACACCGGGATATTAAACCGGAGAATATTCTTGTAAACTCCAATTTGGAATTAAAAATTGCAGATTTTGGCCTGGCACTTGTTGTTAACGAAACCAACATTACAAACAGCAGTTCCATAGTCGGTACACCCGGCTACATGGCGCCGGAACAAATCCACGGAGATAAAACCAGGCAGACTGATTTGTTTTCTACCGGCCTTGTTGCTTACGAACTTTTTACAGGCAGCAATCCCATTTTGGGTAAAGATATTACCGCTACTATTAACAACATTCTTAATTTTAATGAAGATATATTAGCGGAAAACCTTGACAAATTACCTCAAACTGCTCACGATTCTATAAAATGTATGCTTCGTAAAAACCTGGAACTAAGGGCAAAGACCGCAGAGGAAGTACTAAATTATCTCGGTGTTGAATCCGGCAATACAAAGATACCCGAATCGGCCAAGATTAAATTCAACCGTAAAAAGTTATATATTTTTTCGGCAGCAATCTTTTTATTTATTGTTGCGGGCGCTTTTATATTATTAAAAACTAACATTTCCTTATCCGGGCAAAAAAATTCCGCGCAATCAAATACAAATTTAGTAACCCCATATTCAGGAAACGACGATTTAATTTTTGATGAGGGAAATTCTGTTATAAATAATACTGCAGATATTAAAAGGGATATTCGCCCCGAAAATAAAGCCGCTAAAGTTTTAGAAACAGTTAAAGGAGATTTAAGTATTAATTGTTATCCCTGGGCCAGCGTTTATATCGATAAGAAAAAAATAGATATTACACCTTTAAATGTTTCGCTTAGTGCCGGCAGACATGTAGTTGAATTGTTTCATCCCAACTATCCTCCCATTTATAAAAGAATTTTTATTGCCGCCGGAGATTCCGAAGCCATAAAAGTTAATTTTGATGATATAACCGGCAAACTTGAGTGTAATATTTATCCGTGGGGGGATGTTTATATTAATAATAAGTTTATAGGTACAACTCCCTTAAGAAAACCGGTTGTATTAATGCCGGGTACATACCGGGTAACAGTTAAAAATAAAGACTTTAAAACCATAACGAAAAAAGTAACTATAACCGCGCAAAAAACAAATATTATAGATGTAAATTTTGATAAAAAATAAGATAAAATTAAATGGCACCATATTTGTTCATTAAATATTAATATGAAACAAATATCTGAACAAACGATGAAACTATTACTTACGTTTTGTGTTATTTTTACAATGTCGATATATCCGCAAACATGGCAGGTTATCGGGAAAATGCCTGTTTCCGTATACGGCGGGCAAGCAGTTGTTCATAACAATAAAATTTATATACTAGGCGGGTTTTCTGTAGCTTCCAATTCCAGGGTAAAACTAATACAGGAATATGATCCGCAAAGCAATACCTGGAGCATTCCGGATTCTATGAAAACCGGCAGATCGGATTTTATTGCAGGCATATATTCGGACAGTATTTTTTATGCAGGCGGTGCCGGTAAAAATTCTTCTTATTCTTCTTCTATGGAAGTCTGGGATTTTAATTCCTCACCTCAGATTTATAAACAGAATAAATATTTTGACAGAGAATATCTTACCGGGCAGATTGTAGGCGGAAGCCTTTTCTTTTTCGGTGGCGATGATCAGGAAGAAGACGATTCTAATCCTCCTTATATGTTTGAATATAATTTGACCAAATCGGAAGTTACTTTTTCAGATGATTCAATTTACCCGGCTGTTTTTCCTTCCCAGCAAATGTCTGCTATTTTAGGAAATGATATTTATATATTCGGAGGTGCAATTAGTGTTCTTACCAATACAATTTTAAAATTTAATTTAACCGATAAATCCTTTAAAATTATTTCTACTCAACTTCAAAAGCCAAGGGCAAGAGGTGTAGCGGTTTCTTATGACACAAATAAGATATTAATTATAGGAGGAATTGACGAAACCAATCTGCCGCTTTCCGGCACGGAAGTTTTCGCCGTTAACGGAAATAACGCTGTTGTTACCCCGGGACCGCCGTTAAACTATGCAAGAGAATACCCTACTGCGGTCAATTTTAACGGAGATATTTATGTATTCGGCGGGTTCGATAAAAACGGACAACCGGTAGATCAAATTGAAAAATACGGTTCAATTTCCAACGTAGCAACCGGCAGCAGCAGTACACCTAAATCTTTTGAACTTGAAAATAATTATCCTAATCCTTTCAATCCTTCAACTCATATAAAGTTTAAAATAGCCCGCTCTACAAGAGTTACGGTAAATATTTATTCGGTTTTGGGTAAGCTGGTAAAAACATTAACTTCAAAATATTATCTGCCCGGTGAATATAATTTAACCTGGAACGGGACGAATAATTCCGGTAATTTTGTGCCGAGCGGTGTGTATATTTACACGTTATCCAGCGGATATTATTCCGCATCCAAAAAGATGATATTATTGAAGTAATATGATTAAAAAATACTTCTGCTTTTTTTTTATAATTTTGTTTTCTGCTTTTGCATTTGCTCAGCAGGAAGCGGATTCTATAACAGTTTTAAAAAATGAATTTGAAGGGTTCAAATATAAGCAGGTTATTTCCGGTGCCCAACAGCTTTTGGAACATAAATACCTTTTAACCCAAAATCAGTTAATTGACGTATATAAACTGAAAGGAATTTCTCATTTTACTTTGTCCGATGATAAAGATGCAAGGAATTGTTTCTTAAACATACTGAAAATAGATTCATCTTTTGCGTTCGACTCTTCAAAAACTTCTCCTAAAGTAATTGCTTTTTTTAATAATGTTAAATCTGAATTTTTAAAAGAAAAAGTAAGAGAAAAAATATTCGGCGGAGTTAAAACAGATACTGTTTTCATTACCCGAAATGTTCCTGTAAAAATACCCGACAATAACCTGCAGCAAACCATGATAAGATCTATTCTGTTTCCCGGGTTGGGCCAGTTTTATAATAACGAAAATGTTAAGGGGTTAATACTTGTTTCGCTTGGAGCTGCTGCCCTTTCCTCATCAATTTATTATATTATAGACAGCAACAATAAAAGAAATAATTACCTTGATGCGACAAATGTATCTGATATAAATAATAAATATAATTTATATAACTCCGCCTATAAAATGAAAAACATATCTATAATTACTTTTGCTGCAGTCTGGCTTTACAGCCAGGTAGACGCATTATTCTTTTCCGGTAATAGTAGTAATTACCCGGTTACTAATTTGCAGATTAGTAAGGATAGTTATTTTGTAAATTTTAACCTGAAGTTTTAAAACCTGTTGTAGAAAATAATAAATCCCCACCCCGTTTAATCTATTTCTTCATCTACCTAAATTACACGAAAAATCTGCGAACCACGAAATATTTTCGCACACACAAAAATATATTCAAATAATAAAAAGTTAAAAACATTTATTATGGGCGGGTTGTTAATATTTATTACCTGGCATCTTAATTGGCATAAAAATGGGGGAAGCATTTTTGGGTGGGTAGGACATTAAATTAATAAAAAAAGTTAAATATGAAATCAATAAAAATAAAAACAATAAATTTCTTAGTGAGGGCAGGGCTAAAACCTTTTTATATTTATAAAAGGTTTCCTTTAAAAGAATCCGGGGTACAGGGAGCAGCCGTCATTCTTGCTGAAGTTAACAAGAACGGTATTTATAAAAAACCGTTTATAATTTCTGCTGAAAAGACATGGTACGATGGTAAGTTTCTGATTTAATAGTTAGATGTATTTAGTGATGTGGTTGTTATTTCTAAATTATCAGCAGTCAGCAGGTGACGGTTGTTTCTTCAAAATAAAAACTTTTGAGCAGAGCGCAGCTTATGTGAGGTCAATAACAAGCTACGGTGTTAATATGAAGCTAGGAAAATAAATGTTAAAGGTTAAGATACATGAATTAGTTGACGTAAATGCTGCGCCTAGCTCATTTATTAAATATTCGGCTAAATAATATGCTCTGAGTAAAAGAAAGAAGCATTCCCTCAAGCAAGGCCGTAAACCTCCCGGAATTATTCCGGGAGTTTTTTTTGATTACAGCTTATGATCATTCTCATATACAAACTAAATTTAATTTTGTACTTTTAGAAAGAAAAAAGTATATATTCCGCGATTCACTATTCATTCTTTCCATCTTCCGATTTTGATTAGAGCGGCTTATAAAAATAACTAAAACTAAATTTGATGTAAAAATTTTTACGGCGGGAACAATTTTAATTAGGTTTTTGTAATACCTGTATAAAAACTTAAATTAAAAAAGTCGGCCTCTTATGTTTATAAGCCGGTCCTAGTAACATATAGTTTGTTGTAGAATTTCAATTTATATTGTTCTTAATTATGTTCATTTGGAACCGGCTCATTCACCCGGCTTATAATTTTCCCCTCAAATATATTTTTCTCCGAAGTATATTTGAATTAAGTGGGTGGAGGGAGCAGCCTCCCTCCATCTTTTTTCCTCTCCTATTTATCAATTATCATATACCGGCAAAGCCTGGCCAATAGAATCGTGTAAAGAAAATAGTGCTGCTTACCATGTTCCATTAGTTATGCCGGGAAATTTATGGCGTGTTTGCTGCAATGCTTTTGTTAGATAGATTATTGGTAAAGTTACATGTAAAGTAATTCCTCCTGCTAACAATTTAAAAATAAATTAGTTAGATAAAGCACAACTATTTTTTTACTAATCACAAAGATTAACTTTTGCTATTGTTACTGCGTCTAATAAATTTAGATAAGATAAAAGATAATTTACAATCACTAACTCAAGTTAGCAAAATTTATGTGGGCAAGAGATTGAAACTTTTATAAAGGAAATAATAAATCTTTTTGAAATAAATAAAACTATTATTAAAGTCCTTAAAAAGAAAAATTGCTATCTCTTTTCTAGCGTAAATTCAGTTATTAAATCTTTTCTATAAGGAGACGTATCATGAATAAAAAATCACTTCTTCTGGTAATTGCAATCCTCACAATTTCCTTTTCAATTAAAGCGCAGCAATTTTACATTGGCCCACAAGCCGGCTGGCAAAAGGCACCTGATGCAAGTGTTGGAAAATTTATAATTGGAGGAATATTTAGAGCTAAATTTAACAACCTCCTTGGTGCGGAAGCATCTGTTAATTACCGTAAAGAATTTTACAGTGCAGATAATATAACCGTTTCAAGCTTCCCTGTAATGGTTAATGCAATGGTTTTTCCTTTAAGTTTAATTCCCGGAATAATTCAGCCATTGAATTATATATACGGAGTAATTGGTGCCGGCTGGTATTACACACAATTTAATTATTCGCCGTGGTTTTTATCGCATGGTTTTGCAAACAATTCAAAAAATAAATTCGGCGTGCAGTATGGTGCCGGTATTGAAGTGCCGATAAGCGGTTCAGGTTATGCGCCGTCTTCAATGTTCACTGCGGATTTTAGGTATGTTTCTTTAAAATATGATTCATCGGAATTCCCCGGTGTTTCTAATTTAAGAAGTAATTTTGTTGCGGTTACCGCAGGATTCTTAGTTAGGTTTTAAGAAACATAAAGTATGAAACTTTTTTGTCATCTCATTCTAATTCCGGTTAAAATTCCGGTAATTCTTTAATACATAAATCGGTTAAAGCCAGATCAGATAGTTCGCCCTGACTTTCTAAATTGCTTAATTGTTATATTGCTTTTTAACAATTTAACAATTAAGTAATTTCTTTTCAGATATGCGCCGTGAATGGAATATTCCGAATGATATTTTGGATTTGTATTATACTACTCCGCTGTTCGATTTTTTCATACTCTTTTCATAATTACTATTTATATTTATATGCCTAATCTAAAATTGAATGTTTTAGTGCAGGCTTATTTATATAAAATTAAATTACAATGCGCATACTTTTAATTGAAGATGATAAGAAAATTACTGCGGCTCTTTCCAAAGGCCTAAGAGCCGAAGGTTATGCTGTTGATACTGCAGGAGACGGGATTAGCGGCCAGGAGCTTGCGGAAATAAACAATTATGATTTGATAATCCTGGATATTATGTTACCTAAACAGGATGGGCTGCAAACTTGTGCAAGCCTAAGAAAGAATAAAATTCTTACTCCTATATTAATGTTAACAGCACTAGATGATGTTTCCGACAAAATAAAAGGGCTGGACCAGGGAGCGGATGATTATCTTGCAAAGCCTTTTCATTTAGGCGAACTTTTGGCAAGAATGCGCGCTCTTACCAGAAGAACTAGCGAAGTCCGGTCATCCGTACTGGAAAACTTTGGTGTTAAGCTAAATCAAAACACGCATAAAGCTTACCGGGAAGGAAAAGAAATTCAGCTTTCTACGAAGGAATATTCCCTGCTTGAATTGTTTATGCTGCAGCCGAATAGAATCTTAACAAGGGAAACAATATCCGAACATTTGTGGGACATGAACTTTGATCCTAGAAGCAATGTAATAGAATCCTTTATTAAATTTTTAAGGCAGAAAATAGATAAAGATTTCGACAGGCAGCTAATTCATACCGTGCGGGGTTCGGGTTATATTTTTAAAGACGGGTAAATGTTTTCAATAAAATTCAAAATAATTTTTGCATATACAGTTGTATTCGGGCTGCTTCTTATAATTTTTGCTGCGGTTATATACAACAGTACAAAGGAGGCAGCTTTCTCAAAGCTGAATACAAATCTTAAAAGTTACTCCATATCATTACGCACGGAAATTGAAGATGAACTTGACGACAATTCCATGCTGAACGTGGAAAAATTATCTTCGATTAAATCGAGGCATTTAATCGGAGAAAGGTTTCAACTGCTTAATAAAGAAGGTAATTTTATTGTAAAGGATTCCCTTCTTTCCAAAATACCGGTTCCGGACTTGAACAATATTTTAGCTGAAACATACAAATACAACCGGCATAGAATAGATCATCATAAATATCATATTCTGTGGAGTAAGTTCGAAACCGAAAACGATTCGGTATACATATTGGAAACAGCCGCATCGGTTAAAGATGTTTTTGAAGACCTGGACAGGCTGTTTTATTTATTTATTATAATTATTCCGGCAGGCTTAATAATAACGGGTTTTGCAGCATACTTTATTTCCAAGGCTGCTTTTAAACCAATAACCAGAATGGCAGAAACCGCAATGGATGTTTCAGGTGAAAACCTGGATAAACGTCTCGATCTTCCGAAAGCAAAAGACGAAGTAAGAGCGCTGGCAGAAACGTTAAATGAAATGATCGAAAGGATTGACGATGCATTTAAAAGCCAGAAAAGGTTTGTAGCAAACGCATCCCATGAAATTAAAACACCGCTTACCGTTATTCAAACCGAACTTGAAATTCTTGAAAAAAAAATAAATGATGCCGAATCTTCGGAAAGTATTAAGAATGCTCTTTCCGAGATTGACAGCTTAACTAAACTTACAAATTCTTTGCTAACCATTGTAAAACTAGATGCCTCTCAAACTAAATTAAATTTAAGTAACTTAAGGATAGATGAACTGCTGGCAGACTGTGCACAAACTATGAACCAATCTGCCGTGAAAAAAAATATAAGAATAAATTTATCTATTGACGATGCCATAGAAATAGAAGCAGATAAAGAAAAGCTGAAGAGCGTATTTATAAATCTTATAGACAATGCCGTAAAATATTCTTATTTAAACTCCATCATTTCTCTCGTTTTAAAAAAGCCGGGAAATAAAAATGTGGAAATTAAAGTGGAAAATGAGGGCCGTGAAATATCTAAATCGGAAATTCCTTATATTTTTAACAGGTTCTACCGTTCCAATGAGATACGTGCTGAAATAAACGGCAGCGGTCTAGGGCTTGCCATAGCAAAGGAAATAGTTGAGCTGCATAGAGGCAAAATAAGCGTTGAAAGTAATGAAGAAGGAAAAACTGTTTTTAGCGTATTACTTCCTTTAACTAGGTAATCTATGGTAACGAATACATTACAAAACAAAAAATTAGAAAATCACCTTCATTAGTAAGGATAAGCAGATTTTAGCGCCTCTAAAAACGGGAAAATCCTTTCACAACTTTAGATATCAATTAGACTTGATAATGCAACCACTTCTTTTATAGGGGAAAAATAAAATATTATAACCGGAGCTATTACAGTACATATCTTAACCGTTACAAAGGTTCTTAAGCCGGCCTTTCCAGAGCAAACTCAATTATCTTTGTCTGCGAACGTACAGCTTTAACGTAACCGAACCAACCGGTTTTCCTCCGACTCTAACGCTCCATGTGACATTTTGCCATTTTGCAATTTTAAATACAGGCGCAACTAACCTGGTTAGCAAGGGGTAAGAATCATGCGCAGCAATTATAAAATTATTTTCCTTCAAATGATGATGTGCAAACAAGGCAGAACTGCTGTCTACGGCCCATCCCGGCGGTATTTGGATATTAAGCTCAAAAACTGCTTCCTTGCCGGTATTATTATGAAGCAATAAAGTAACAGGAAAGTTTTGCCCGCTGTTTACGCCAATTTCAGGTTGAAGAAGATCGGGCATCAATTTAAGGTTATGTGCAGGCCAAAAGTTTTTATAAAACGCCCAGCCTCCTCCAAGCTCAATTGAATAGTCCGGAAGATTTTTAATGGGGCGATAACCGCGTACCGGTTTAAAAGGAATAGGACCCGGAACAACGTTTTCAAATAAATCTCCTGTAACCGAGCCGCCGACAAGAGATTTCCCAAAGATGAATGTTAAAGGCTGATTAAAATATTTTAGGTCACCGGATTTTATCGCATTATCCGGAAAATCGCCGTATTGAGATTTATGAAATGACATTTCTTTTGCCGCCAACACTGCATAAGAAACATGCCTGGAAGGTGAAACAGCCGTCATTGAGTAAACCGGCCCATTGCCTTTAACAAAGCTTAATTGGGTGGCATCCGTAAAGTAATAAAGTTTTTCCGGCTGCCAGGTATGCAAGCCTTCCCTAAGATTAGCAAACCAAAGCCTGTCTTCCGGCGCGGCAATCTGTTCGGGAAACCAGGTTGGGTTACCTGCAATATCAAAAGCTTCTGTTGCAATTACACCAGCTGCCTGGTGGTCTTCATGGTTTTCTCCAACAACAACATCCGGCAGCATTGTAATAACAACCTCCGGCCGGGTAAGCCTTATAAATCTTACAACATCCTCCAAAATTTTTCCGTGATTCCACGATTCGAGTGAACGAAGAACATCGGTAGCATCATAAGCAAAGTTATCAGGTGCGTTAAGAAACCAAACAAGATGTACACCAATAGATGCCAGTGCTCTTTGTGCTTCTATCTTTCGTATTTCAGCAAGCGATCGAGCCTGTTCATATCCTACAAGATTTTGCCCGGCATTTCCGTTTGTAATAATTACTACCGCCGCCTTTTTATGTTCATCTAGTACAGCCCTTGCAAGATACCCTGCAATTATAGATTCATCATCCGGATGCGCAACAATAACAAGTATATCTGCTTTAAATCTTTTATCCGGCTGCGGGTTTGATGCAAATAATAATGAGGATGTAAACAACGTAAGAAAAACAATTACCCATTTTACAAAAACCGAAAAACACATTTTCATAACCTTAACTCCTTCCATTCGTAACCATTATATTAATATCTACAATTATTAATCCTATTTTACAATTTAAAGTATTTTTATTTTATTCTGAAATGTAATCTTTTTTGTATTACTGAATGGAGAATAGCAATATCAATTATAATACTTATTAACCGGGACCAGTTTATTATGAATTACTAACAAGCTGAAGGTATTCGCATATTCTTAGAATCAATTTAAATCTTGATTTTAGGGGAAAAATTACTAATTTAGCTTTGATAAATTATTATGGTTAAGGGTGAGCGTAGATTTCTTTTGTGGTGTTAAAACTATTTTTATATCCTATAATTTAATATGAAATTTTTATATAACCGATGACACTGTATATTATATTATTAATTATACTATTAATTGTTTTAGGGGTTTTATTTTACAGCCGTAGAAATATTAAAAATTTAACCAAACCGGAATTTAAACCCGGCACCGGGTTTGATAATTTTACCATTCAAAAAAACTTAAAGAGCGGTGAAGTAACCGGTATTTACAAAGCGGTTCAAAAAGATACTAACAGTACTATTGTACTTAAAATTATGAACAGCAGTTATTTGCATGATGATAAGCTTGTAAATAATTTCCTGCTCGAAGGTAAAATCCTGGAGTACCTGCAGAATAAATACAGCGATTCAAACTATCCTATTGTAAGAGTTTATAAGTACGGAAAATTAAACAGTTCCGGGCGAAGCAGACCGTTTATTGTTCTCGAATATTTAGAAGGCACTTCACTTGAGAAAGCTTTGCGGTTCGGAAAATTGAGCGTGGCAGAATCCGTATCGCTAATTAGAAAAATAGCCGGGGCACTTTCTCTTGCACACAATGAAGGTATATGGCACAAAGATCTAAGTCCTGAAAATATTATGCTGATTGGGAAACCGCATGATATAAAATCAATAAAAATTATAGATTTTGGAATAGCCAAGTACGAATATTTACGGGATCACCAACCGGATAACCCGTTGCATGGAATGCCCTCTTTTATGTCTCCCGAACAATGCAAAGATGAAAAGATTGACGGACGGTCGGACATATATTCTTTAGGAATGATTTTTTATACTTTAATTGCCGGCAGGCCTCCGTTTGCTAATAAGAATCAGTTGGAAGTTATGCGGATGCAGTTAAATACGGATGTACCTGCTTTAAGCAAGTCCGTACCTTACGAAGTGACCCGTATAATTTTTAAGATGATAGAAAAGAACAAAGATCTTAGATACAAGACAATTGATGAATTGATATCCGAACTTAAAAAGCTGCCTTATAGTTTTGGTGCTTCCGCCGTAGTTTCTGCTGATGGTAAAAAATTAACTGCACAAAGCCCGTCTGAAAAGATAACACATTTAAGTGCGGAAGAATCTCACCCGCAAAAGCCGGCAGACTCCCTAGAAATCCCAAGCCCGATAAAAATGGCTGCAAAATCTGATAATCAAAACCTAAAAACTAAAAATTTTAAGGAGAATAACCTGGTTAAAAAGTTGGTCCTTTCGCTCGGCGTATTGGTAATTGTGCTTATTCTTTTCCTATTATTTTTTACAAATAATAAAAAGACAGGGAAATCTTATATTAACAAAATGCCGGAGAATAATTCTGCAAAGAAAATAACGGTTGTTAAACCTGCGCCGGTTAGAAAAAATACCGCAGCAGAACACCTGCCGGTTGAAAAGAAGTTTACTAAATCTTCTACCGTTAATAAAACAGTTGTAGAAAAACCTCTTGCCGTTAATAAAACAGAAATTAAAAAAAATAGGCCGGAAAAAATAAAGGACAAAATTAAAAAGAATAACTTAACGGAGTTTGGAAAAGTAGTTCGTGAAAAACCTTTGGTTAAAAGAGAAGAACGGATTAAACTACCTGCTGCCGGCATTGCACCATCATTTATAAATTTCGGCAGTTCAAAAATAGCCGATCGAAAAAAGCTGCAGGTTGTAGTTAAAAATTCCGGCGATGGTATTTTAAGAATTGAATCTGCTAAAATAACCGGCCAAAACAGCGGAGACTTTGCTTTATCTTATACATCAAATGAAATTAAACCCGGATTAAATGAAACTTTTGAAATCAGGCTTAATGCAAATAAAGCAGGTTCAAAAAAAGCCACATTGGTAGTTGTAACAAACGACAGGGGAAATAAAACAATTTCAATCCCCATTACAGCCGCCGTTACCGCAGAAATGCCTGCAGCAGCTATCGATAATATTTTTGAAAATGCAAATACATTTTATAATGATAAAAATTATCTTGCTGCAGAATTAAGATATTCAGAGGTACTTCAAAAAATTAGGGAACAGCCTAAGGCATATTACATGCGGGGGCTTTGCAGGAACAAGCTTAAAGATTATAAAAATGCAGTTAGTGATTTTTATAATGTGATTGCTTTTCAACAGTATATTCCGCAAAACGAAAGGAAGAAAATTCTAACCGATTCTTATTATAACATTGCTATGATTTTTACCAGGCAGTATCAAAAAACTCATAACCAAAGAGACAAACAGGAAGCTATTAGAAACTGGGACGACCTAACCGACTACTGCGATTGTTACCACGACATAGCATCCAACTGGTTAAAGTACTTAAATAAAAATTAACAATTAAAAATTAAGAATGAAAAATTTATGAAGAAATTTGGGTTATTAAGATTCTTTATTTTAATTATTGCGGGGGTTACCATCTTCGGATGCGGCGCAAGCCAAAGATTTACAAGCTCTACTACTTCTTTATTTAATAATCCTGTTTCTTTAAACGGCATAATTTATTACGGATATTCTCAAGATTCCGTTAAAGAAGCAAACGACCAAACATTCTTTGTTAAATTAAACCCGGGTCCGCCGCCTGTTAAAACTTACACTGCCCAATTTGCTTTTTCTTTAAGCGATAAAGGTGATTATATTCTTACCGTAACAAGAGTTTCCGATTCTCTGCAATATCAACCTATTAAAGTAAATGTTGACAGCACCGTAAACAATGTAAGAGTTATTTTGCCGCCGGATATTAAAAGTTCGGTTGTAAGCCCGGTTATTATAAATATTAAATCCGGAGAGACCAACAACATTATTTTAACAAAGCCCAATTAATGTAAAAGTTTATTATTATACCGGGAATAAAAAATGGCAAAATCTTTTTATGATAAGTTACTAGTTGATATCATTTCTTTAGCTACTGTTTGGATATTATCCGGTATATTTATTTTTACCTATCCGCAAAATTTGGAAATAACAACCTCGCGTAAAATAATTTCAACGGCTGACATGCATTTTAACGGTGAGATTAAAAATATTAAAATTTGCCCTGCGGATCCTAATTTAATTTCATTTGAAGGTTACAAAGGAATTGATAAGGTTGAGCTGTTTTATGTGTTTGCTAATAAGAAGGAGTCTTTACCTGTTAAAATACAATTAAGTTCCAACGAAAGTAATTTTATGAGTTCCCGCGTTGACCAGGAATTAGACTGGTGCCCTGTTAAAATTAATGATGAATACTGGTTTGTCTTTGAAAGTACATATAATGGAAACGAAGATTTGTTTTTAGGTAATACATCCGGTAAATATTTTGTACAGTTAACCGGCAACATCGGGCAGGATTATCACCCTAGATGGTCACCGGACGGAAGCAAAATTGTTTTTGTTTCTTCCAGAAAAGGCAATGCGGATATTTATTTACTTAATAATGTTAAAGATATTATAGACAAATACGGGGAAGAAATAAATGACGGTACATTACCGAAGAATTCAAGAATACTTAAACTTAATATTAATAAAAATTATTTTGAAGATTTAACCGCCGGTAATTTACTTATAGATACAAACCCGGATTGGTCGCCCGACGGAAATTATATTGTATACCAGAGGCAGACAATTACTCCGCATAACAAAAATAAATACTTTCAGCTTGCCTTGCTGGATATGGAGCATATTGGAAGTTCCAAAGTTAAGATTATTGAACGCAGCAGTTCTACTGAAGATATTTTGCAGCCCGGCTGGAGCCCGATAATAGATTCTTCCGGTTATAAGATTGCCTTTTATACCGTTAAAGATAATTCTATTTCTACCGGCGGAAGAAACGTAAGGTTGAACGTATTAACTATTAACTCCAATAATTATTCTTTTGAAAACGGAATTGCCGACTATATAAAAAAGAGCAGTAATTTTGTCCCCTGCTGGGCAGGTATTGCGCAAGGATTAATTTATGTAAAATCAGACGGGATAAAAACATCCATTGATTATGTAAGTACAAAAAGGTTGAATAACAATTATGAAAATGTTACTCTACTCCGCGATAATCCCGGCACCACTTACCAGGAGGTAAATTGCATAAGGTATAATAATTATTCCATTATTTATTATTTAACTTACCAGGATCAACAATATAATATTTACTATTCTTTGTTATTGGATTACAACTCCGGTTCATCTGTTAACGATAATACACTAAACAATAACGGTAATACAAACATGCTTTCGTTAGGGATGAATACAATTACAACTAGTTACAGCGGCGATGCACCCGGCAGCAGTTTGGATTTCGGAACATCTTTTACTATGGAATATTTCTTCCTGAGCTTTAATCAAAATAAATTTAAAATTAGTGCGGCTTTATCTGCAGGGCTGGCTTATGTATCCGATAAAATTGTTAAACATCATCCGGTTAATTTTATGGATTTTACCGCCACCTTATATTATAATTTAAATAGCTGGGATATTTTTTTTACAACCGGTCCGGGCTTGTATGCAGACAAAGGTACAAGCCATTACACACTTGGATTGGGTGTTAAGTTTAATATTATCCGGCAAATGTCATTAAAAGTCTTTTACTATCACGATTCAATCGGCTATAATATAGACGGCTCAGCTTCACCGCTTTACAGGAAGAATGATGCATATTCCGGTATTCAATTTGGTGTTTATTATAATATTTCTTTAACCGGGGATTAAGAATAACAGGATGATAAAAATAAGTTTGGCCCTTTTTATAATAGCTTTTGTATCCTTCTTTAATTATGCACAGGAAGGAAATATTTATCTGCTTAACCATCATTATAATGAGGGGATAAAATATTTTGAAAGTTTGTTAAATAAAGGTACCGGCGACACAGGAGTTTATAATAATTTAATGCATTTATATTACAGGAAGGCCGAATTATATAAATCTTTCTGGAAAATCGGAACAAGAATAGAGTTAAAATACTACGATACAAAATTACAGAAGCAGCCGAAAAATTATAATCCTATCATAGATTTTTATAAAGGCATTTGTTTGTTTCAAATTAAAGATTATTCCGGCTCAATAAAAAGCTTTCTTAATTATTTAGTACTAAAAAAAGGTGAAAACAATTTAAAATCAAAAGCGTTGGAATGGTTGGGTGCATGCGAGTATAAAAAAGGCAATGTTCAAAAAGCAGAAAATTACTGGGCCAGAGTTACTTTAAATAATGATGATACTAAGGCGGAACTTTCTTTTATTTATTACATGCTTAATTATAAATCGGATGCAGCAGACAAGCTGATTGAAAATGTAAAGCCTGAACCCGGTAATGTGGAACTGAATAAGGATTTGCTTTTTATTTACTCACAAAAGAAAGACCGGCAAAAAATAAATGAACTGCTTAGGTATGAATATAATGCACCTGCCCTTGTTGTAAACAAAGGTAAAGAAAATACGGAAAATTTTTTTGATCCTTCGGTATTTTATTCCATTTATAAAGCTTCGTTATATTTATCTTTTTTTTATGCAAACACGGTTAATTCCTATTCAAGTATAGAACAGCAGAACAAATTGAATACAAAATATTACCGGGGAATATATTTCTTTGAAAATAAAAGTTATTACCAATGCATAAATAATTTAAGAGATGCCGACTATAAACCGGCAGCAGCCGTTTTATCTGCAGCCTATTATCTAACCGGTAAAATAAATGATGCGGAACAGGTTGTTAAGAATATTTATTCATGGAACAATTTAAAAGCAATTTGTAAGCTTGCCGCTTTGTCTTATCAATATAAATTAAAAAATTTTTACGGCGGGATTCTAACATATTTTGCAGAAAAATACGGTGAGCCCTCTCCGCCTAAAAATGAACTTGTGCAAAAGTTTTACTTATATACCGGCGGAATAAATATAAATACCGGGCATTATGATGAAGCACTTAAAATACTAAGCACCGGTTATATACATTGGAGACCGTTAAGTATAGAAGCAAACCCCCCCGATTATATGGTTGTTTATTCTTACTTATATCTTAAGATGAATAATTTAGATGAATGTAAAAACATAAATGAAAGGCTGGCAGCCGTAACAAATTACTTCCCGGAAGTTCGGCAAATTAGAGATGCCGTAACAAACCTGGATATTTTAACTTCTATCGGAATAGAAGGACTAAGCGGATTAAATTCAAAATAATATTTTAATTAAATATGAGAAAAATTATTTTTTTATCGTTGTTATTAATTATATCTTCATTTTCCGTGCTTGCTCAATCAAGGTATGGAGGCGTGTTAAGTTATTGTGAATCTACATTACCCAGAACTTTTGATCCTATAACCGGTGAAGACGACCTACCGAATGTAAGGTTATGTACACTGTTATATGAAGGACTTTTCAGTTTGAACATCGATAGAGAACCGGTGGAAAAGCTGGCTTCCGGCTATAAAATGTCCGTTGACAACAGCCAAATAATAATTGATTTAAAGGACAATGTTAAATGGTCAGACGGCGGTTCATTTACTTCTGCCGACGTAGTTGCAACAGTAAGAGCTATCCAAGCATCGGATAATCAATACCTTCTAAGCTTAATTAAAATTTTTAAAGATGTGGAAGCAGTAAATAAATACAGCGTCTTATTTAAATTTAACGGACGGTACCCGTTGGATTTTGTTTTGAAACATCTTGTCTTTAATATTCTTCCCGCATACAAGCTAAAAAATCTTCCTTTAACAAATAAAAGTGATATTGCAAGAGATCCCGTGGGAACGGGATTTTTTAAATATGCAAGCCGCGGCCCCAATTATATAAATCTTTTAGTCAGCCAGGATTATAGGGATAGGAATCCCGGTAAGGGTCCGTATCTAAACGGGGTAAATATTTTGGAGCAGATAGATGCCGGTTCGCAGATAGAATATTTAAAGGCTAATTATGTTCAATTATTACTAAGTATTCCTCCTACGGAAATTGCTCCGCTGCAGGAAGCAGGTTATAATATTATTAGATATAATACGTACACTTATAATTTTATTGCATATAATTTTAAAAACAAAATATTAGCCGTAAGAAATATACGTCAGGCAATGATGTACGGTTTTAACCGGGCAAATATTTTATCAAAAGTATATTTAAACCAGGGCCAGCTTATTTCCGGGCCATTCCCCAGCGGTGCCGCATATTATTCACCGGACGTTAAACCATATCCGTATAACCCCAGCAAAGCAGTAGCGCTTTTAAGAGATGCCGGTTTTACTATTGTAAATTCCAACGGCATACGAGAAAATGCCGCAGGAGATTTGCTGCAGTTTAATTTGGTATTACCCAGGTACAGCTCGGATGATTTCGTTCCGAGAGTAATAAACCAGTTTATTACGGATATGAAAACCATCGGCATAAAAATTATAAGGAAGGATTATGAATTTGAAAATTATCTTCATAAAGTAAAATATGACCACGACTTTGACCTTGCTTATGCACAACTGGTGTTTTCGGATCCCGGGAACATATATCAGTTATTTTATTCAAAAAATAATGAACCGGGTCACGATAATTTTATCTCGTATAACAATTCTTATGTAGATACTTTATTACAGCAGATGAAAGCAACCGGCAATGAAATAGTTAAAAAGAACCTCGGGCAAAAGCTGCATATATATCTGCATGATGATTTGCCCTACATGTTTCTCTGGTCTTTGGATCAGAATGCGGCAGCAAGCATGAATCTAAGAAATATTCGCCCGTACATTACACCGTTTACCTTCTTTGGGGAGATAAACAAGTGGTATCTGGCAAAATAAAATATGGCACAGGTTAAGAACATAATAAAGGAATTTATTATTTCCGTATTTGTTCTGATTGCCGCTGCTTTTATCTTGTATCTTCTAATGTCGAAAACCATTCATGGGAATTCAGGCTTTGGTATAAATAGTAATTCTTCATTAATAAAAATCGTAAGCAGTTATTTTTCATGGGTAAACGGCATTATCTTTCATGAAAGTTTCGGTTCTTCAATTTCATATAATGAACCGGTTAGCCGGCTAATTAATAACGGGTTTAATATTACAGGCAGACTTGTTTTTTTTTCTGTTCCGGTTACAGTAATAATTTCATTTATAATTGCATATTATAGTGCGTCAAATCCATTTTCCAAAATAATAAAAATAATTTCGGAATCGCTAAGCGTTTTATCTTTCATGCCGGTATTTTTACTTGCCGTAATAATAAGGCCGTTCTGGATAAAAGAATTCGGCATGTTAAATTTTCAATCTTCCGCATCTTTTTTTTTAAATTTAGGATTTTTTGCAGTTCCAATAATTATACTTTCGGTGGGAGACGGCGCACTTGCCGACATGATAAAACAATTCAAAAATATTTTTGACAATATTCTAAGTGAAAATTATATAAAGGCAATTGCCGTAAGAAATGCCGGTACATTCAGGCATGTTTTAAAACATTTTATTATTTCAGCAGCATCGGTAATACTTTCTAGATTCTCTTATATTCTAGGCGGAGCAATAATTATCGAATTTATTTTTTACAGCAGAGGCATCGGCATATTGGCGCTGGAGGCTTTAAGGAACAGGGATGTAAATGTAATTCTGGCTATTGCGTTCGTGTTTTCAATAATAATCATTTGCGCAAATTTATTCGGCAAACTGTTAACTTTAATTTTGGACCCGCGTTTAAGCAAAGAATAAATAAATTTATATCATATGATTCGTAAGTTTTTAATTGACAAACCTGAAAATAAAAATGTAATTAGGAAAGGCAAGCCTTTAATTATTGCGGGTGCCGCAGTCATTCTTCTTTTTGTATTTGCCGCACTTTTCGGGGAACTGGCTTATCCGTTGGGAATTTATAAGTACTCCCCTAACCAGACCAATTTATCCTTAGCCGATATTCCGCCTTCCAATAAATTACTTAGGAATTTGCTGGTCAGGAGCGCAAACTTCAACAACAATTTTTACGAAAGTAATACAGCCGGAGATAAAAATTATTTTTTTGCCGGTACGGATGCGGAAGGCAGGGATATTTTAATAAGAGTATTTAACGGTGCCGCAACTTATTTAATAGGCGGCAGTATTGCCATTTTAATTGCCGTTATTTTAGGGCTTGCACTTGGTGCCGTAACAGGCTATTATAAAGATAAATTTTTGTACGGTACCGGATTATTTTTTATCAGTATTATAGAAAGTTTTCCGGTTATTGTAATTTTAATTTTAATTGCCTTCGTTTATAACTTTAATTTTTGGGCGTTAATGACTACAATCGGAATAATTTATTCTACAAAATTCGGAAGGTTAATAAAAACTAAAATTGAAGTATTAAAGAGCAGCGATTTTATTTTAGCCGCTAAGGAATTAGGGCTTTCGGATAATAAAATAATTTTTAAACATATCGTCTGGTATAATTGCAAGAATGAAATACTTGTACAAATGATATATGTATTTGCAGCTGTAATACTTATTGAGGCAACACTTGGTTATATCGGATACGGAGTTGCCGGTAACTGGGTTAGCTGGGGAAAAATGATTTATGAGGGTATAGGTGGTAAATCTGCTTTAAGATTGATGAATGGTATGTACTGGGAATTTGTTCCTCCGGCAGTTGCAATGGTAGTTTCAATCCTGGGTTTTAATCTTTTTGCTTACGGGTTATCCGGATGGTTTAAGATAAAAGATAACATATAAATGAAAACGATATTAAAAGTAGAAAACCTGTTTACTTATTTCGAGTCTCCTTGGGGAATGGTTAAAGCTGTAGACGGCGTTGGCTTTTCTATTGAAGATAAAGAAACATTTTGTTTAATAGGGGAATCCGGCAGCGGAAAATCCGTTACGGCACTTTCTATTATAGGCTTAACAGGCGGCCGGCCCGGTATTGTAAATGGGAAAATTTATTTTGATGAAAAGAATCTTCTGGAGGGCCTTGATAAATATTGTAAAAAAGGAAATAACAACGGTAAAAATTATTTTATAAAGGATATAAAATCATGGAACAACGTACATAAAAAAAATCTGGAAAATGTAAGAGGTAAAAAAATATCTATGATATTCCAGGATCCCGTAGGCTCTTTAGATCCTGTTTTTACTGTCGGCAGCCAGCTAAAGCAAACGATATACGGCAATAAAATTACAGATAATAAAAAAGAAGCACATCAACTTGCAGTTAAAATGCTTGAAAAAGTAAAACTGCCGTATCCGGAAAAAACAATGTCGTTGTATCCGTTCCAGTTAAGCGGCGGAATGGCGCAGCGTGTAATGATTTCATTGGCTTTATTAACAAATCCCAAATTGCTTATTGCCGATGAACCGACAACAGCACTTGATTCGACTGTTCAAATTAAAATTCTCAATCTGCTTTCGGAACTAAAAGAAGAATTCGATATGTCTATTCTTTTAATAACGCATGATATCGGTATAGGCATAAAATATTCGGATAAAATTGCGGTTATGTATGCAGGAAGAATTGTTGAAACGGGAAACCCGGAGAATTTTTATCCCGCTTTAAATAATCATCCGTATACCAGGGCTTTATTTGAGTCGAAAACAGGTAAGGGAGAGTTTGTAGAAAAGAATAATAAATTAAATAAAGCAGCGGCTCCCGATCCTGCCGGCCTTCTGCAAGGCTGCAAGTTTTTCCCACGCTGCAAATTTGCAAACACCTTTGCGGACGGCGGGAAAAAATGCATGGAAAAGGAACCGGAGTTTTTTAAAGTAGCAAAAAATCACTTTGTTAAGTGCTGGAAATATGAAAGATAATATAATAAATAAAAGTAATACCGAACCGTTTATTAAAGTTACAAATCTTACGAAGATATTTAACCCGGGAAGTTTTTTAGGCTTTAATAAAAAAAAGACTGCTGCAGTAAACACCGTTAGTTTTGATGTTGAACCGGGTGATACAATTGGTCTGGCCGGTGAAAGCGGAAGCGGCAAAAGTACTCTTGGTAAACTTATTATCGGTTTGCTTTCTCCAACAAGAGGCTCGGTTAAATTAAACGGTATAGAGGTTAACAAAGCTAGCAAGGCACAAACAAAAAACATAAGAAAATTTGCAAGGATGATTTTTCAAAACCTGGATGCGGTTCTAAATCCGAATATGAAAATCGTACAGATACTTGCAGAACCGCTAAAACTTTATACGGAACAGGATGAAGGCGTGATATCCAAAAAAATTATTGAACTCCTTGATGAAGTTAATCTTTTACCTAATATAAAAGATAAATACCCCCATGAATTAAGCGGCGGGCAAAAAAGAAGAATTTCAATAGCAAGAGCAATCGCATATCCGCCTGAACTTTTAATTGCCGATGAGCCCGTATCATCTCTTGATGCAACATCAAGCTCTCAGATTATAAATTTAATTAAAGAAATAAAAAAAGAATATGAATTAACTTTGCTTTTAATAACTCACCAAATTGATATTATTCCGGAACTTTGCAAAAATGTTATGATAATGAAAAACGGCTCTATAATTGAAAGCGGAGGAATTGATATTATTACAGATAATAATGCCAGGCATCCGTTTACGCAGGAATTAATTAATTCAACTATAAAATTAAGTTAAATTATTTATTATGGTTATAATTAAATCTCAATTATTCAAAAGATACCCCGAAATAATTTTCGGCTTCAGCACAAAAACCGGAGCCTTTAGAAGTGCACCGTTTTTCTTTAATGTTTCTCATTCTGTTGGTGATTATAAAAAAATTGTTGATGAAAACAGAAGAATGTTTTTTGGTTTACTCGGACTGCAGCCGGAAAACGTTGCCCTGCAAAAACAGGTTCACGGAGATATTATCATTTATGTATCTAAAGGCGGCAATTACGGCGAAAGCGATGCAATGATTACGGATAAAAAAAATGTAGGACTGGCAGTAAGCACTGCCGATTGTGTATCAATTTTTATATACGATAAAAAACAAAAAATTATTGCTGCCGTTCATTCCGGCTGGAGAGGCACCCAGAAAAAAATTCTCCTTAAAACATTAATTAAACTGCGGGAAGAATTTAATTCTAATCAGGAAGATTTGCTGGCGTACATCGGTCCGTCAATATCAAAAAATAATTATGAAGTGGATTACGATGTAGCTTCTTTTTTTGATGATAAGTATTATACAAAAGCAGGCAATAAATTTCTACTAGATATTTCCCGAATCAATTACGATATTTTATTAGAATACGGAGTGCCGGGAAATAATATACAAAAATCCATACTCTGCTCGTACGGAATGAAAAACTTACTGCATTCTTACAGGAGGGATGGTAAAAAGTCCGGCAGGGCACTCGGTGTAATTGCAATGATTAAATAATTTGAAATGCTATAAAAAATAAAAGAAGGTGATTGCGGAATACTTTCTGTAATAACTAAATAATGATGAATAAAAATAAGAACCCAAACATAC
>JBJKSH010000152.1:0-11948 GCA_046704255.1 Ignavibacteriaceae bacterium
ATCGAAAAAATGATTGACTTTTTAATATACATACAACCTCAAAATGGAGTGGTGCATTAACTTAATAATAAAAAGTGTAAAATGGAAAATAATTTATCCAATTAGCGGAATTAGTGAAATTAGCGGCTGAAAAACAAGCCGATCACAAAGTGATGCCTTTGGCAGAATTACACTAATTTCACGAATTAAAATATAAATCTTTTAATTCAACAGTAAAAGAATTTTTCGCTAAATTTTAATATCTTAGTTTCAAATTTTTAATTTTACTATAATTTATTTTATGCCGGAAAAAACTAATTCTATTTCAACCAGAAAAAAAGAACATTTGGAATTGTGCCTAACGGATGATGTTTCTTTCAAAATCAAAACTACAGGCTTTGAAAATTATGAGTTCAAACATTATGCTATTACGGAAGTTGATATAAAAAAAATTAATTTTGCCACGGATTTTTTCGGAAATAAAATTAGTTACCCTTTTTTAATTTCTTGCATGACGGGCGGGGCTGCCGAAGCTGAAAACATAAATGCTCAGCTTGCAATTGCGGCTAACGAGTTGAATATTCCTATAGGAGTGGGAAGCCAGCGGCAGGCGCTGGAAAATAAATTATATCATAATTCGTACAAAGTTCTTAGGCAAAATGCACCGGACATTCCCGTAATTGGAAATTTAGGCGCAGCACAATTAGTAAAGTTTAAAAATTTAAATCCGGTAAAATACCTGGCAGAACTTGTAAATGCCGATGCCATGGTAATTCATGTTAATCCGCTGCAGGAATTACTGCAGGATAACGGCGAACCTAAACTTACGGGTTTACTTAATGCACTAGAAAAACTGGTTAAGTTTTTGGATATACCTGTTATCGTAAAGGAAGTAGGCGCCGGCATTTCCAAAGAATCGGCTTTAAAATTATTGAATGCCGGCGTAAAAGGGATTGATGTTGCCGGTGCAGGCGGCACCAGCTGGGCAGGTGTGGAAATATTGCGGAATAATAACAACAAGGGAAATGGATTCTGGGACTGGGGAATGCCGACTTCTTATTGTTTGAGAAAAATTTTTAAGTTGAAATATAAATATGATTTTATGCTAATAGGCTCAGGCGGTATTAACTGTGCAATGGATGCTGCCAAGGCTTTTGCATTAGGAGCGGATGTTGCAGCTTCAGCAAGAATTATACTTCAGACGTTAAAAAAATACGATGTTGAAGGTGTAATAAAATTAATTAAAGATTGGTTTGAAGAAATAAAAACAATTTTGTATTTGACAGGCTCAGGTTCTATTGAGGAACTAAAAAACGGAAAGATTGTAAGAAAGGAAAAACTTTATTGATCGGGGAAAAATCCGATAAGTTTTATTCTCTTTATGAAAGAGAACGTATAAAAGTAGAAAAGAAATTACTAAATTCTCTTAAAGACAGAAAACCGGAATCACTGTATGCGCCGGGCTTATATATAATAGAAGGCGGTGGTAAAAGATTAAGGCCGCTGCTCGTATTGTTCTCCGCAAAAGCTGCCGGAGGAAAATTCAGCGATGCTTACAATGCATCTGTTGCTGTAGAGCTGCTTCACAACTTTACTCTTGTTCACGATGACATTATGGACAACGCAGATAAGCGAAGAGGCCGGTTAACGCTTCATGTAAAAAACAATTTGAGTACTGCAATACTTGTCGGCGACAGTTTGCTTTCTATTGCTTATGAATATTTGCTAAAGGATTGTACCGGAGGAACGGAACTAATTATGTCTTCGTTTACAAAAAGTTTAATTGACGTATGCGAAGGTCAAAGCCTTGATAAAGATTTTGAAACGAGAGAATCCGTTTCAATAGACGATTATATTTTTATGATTGAAAAAAAAACCGCCGCACTGCTTAAGATGTGTTGTACAATTGGCGGAATTCTTGGCGGCGGCAATAAAAATGTTGTGAATGCTTTGGCAAATTTCGGTAAAAATCTGGGTATAGCTTTTCAGATTCAAGATGATTTGCTTGACATCACCGGTGAAGAAAACGAATTTGGTAAATTTGTGGGTGGAGATTTGGTGGAAGGGAAAAAGACTTTCCTTTTTATTAAAGCTCTTGAAAAAGCCGGCGGTAAAGAATTAAAATCTTTAAAAAAAATTATTTCAAACGGCGGAATTAGGATAAACCAGATAAGCAGCTATAAGCAAATTTATATTAAGCTTAATGTTCTGGAAGATGCCAAAGAGGCTATAAAATATTATTCGGGTAAGGCTCTTGCATCTTTAAAATTCCTTAATAAAAAAGAAGACCGGGAAATCTTTACCTGGCTGGCTAATTCATTAATTAAAAGAAACAAGTAATGATTGAAAGAACAGTTAAAATTGTAAACAAAGCCGGGCTTCATACAAGGCCTGCTGCTACTATTGTAAAGATGGCTGCAAAATATAAATGCGAGTTTTTTATTTCCAAGGACGGACTAAACATTAACGGTAAAAGTATAATTGGAGTTATGACACTGGCTGCGGAAATGGGTTCCGAATTATTATTAACATTCGACGGTGAAGACGAGAAAGAAGCCGCCGCCGAAATTTCCGATTATTTTAACAGATGATTTGACGAGCTGTGAAAAGTTTTAAACAAATTTTTAAAGAAGCGGATAATAAAATCGTCGGTATTGCGGCTGCTCCGGGAATTGTTATAGGCAAAGTTTATCTCTTTGCCAAGGAAAAGCTGGAAATAAACGACAGTAACATTCTTAATATAGAAGAAGCCAAACAAAATTTTGAAGAAGCACTAAGTAAATCCAAAAAGGAACTTAATAAAATATTTGCTATTGCAAGGGAGAAAATGGATGCAACCAGAGCCGCAATTTTTGAGGCTCAGTTAATGATTCTTGATGATCCTATTTTGATTGGCAACATTGAAGAAAGAATAGAAAAAGAAAAAAGGCAGCCGGAGTATATTGTGTTCGATGAAATTTCCCGGTACCAGCAGCTTATGATTCTTTCCCATGAACCGTATATGAATGACAGAGCCAATGATATTGAAGATATAAAAAACAGAATTATTAGAAATCTTCAGAAAAAAAGATGGCAGTCCAAAATTATAAACGATGCTATTGTTGTTAGCGATTTGCTTACACCTGCAGATACAATACTTTTATCCCGCTGCAATGTTAAAGGTTTTATAACGGATCACGGCGGACTTACTTCTCACGCTGCTATTGTTTCCAGGTCGTTAAATATTCCGGCAGTAGTTGGTACGCATAATGCCACAAAGAAAATTAAAGACGGCGATCAAATAATTATTGACGGGTTTCACGGCTATGTTATTATAAACCCAACCGACGAACAAATTTCATTTTTTACAAATAAGGTTAACAGGCTGTCGGAACTTCAGCAGAGCCTTAAAGGATTAAAAGATCAGCCCGCTCAAACATCGGACGGTAAAGAAATTACCCTGTTTGCCAATGTGGATGTTACCGGTGAAATTGAGCTTGTTATTACAAACGGGGCAAAAGGAATAGGCTTATTCAGAACGGAACAGGTACTTGAAGAACTGGGAGAATTCCCGGGTGAGGAGGACCAGGCTAGAATTTATACAAATCTAGCATCCAGAATTTATCCCTCGCCGGTAACAATAAGGGCGTTTGATATCGGCGGGGATAAATTTAAATTCTTTTCCTTTGCAGAGCCTAACCCGTTTTTAGGTTTAAGAGGTATACGCCTGCTGCTTGAACATGAAAATATTTTTAAAACTCAAATTAGGGCAGTATTAAAAGCAAGCAAGAATAAAAATGTTCAGTTTATGCTTCCTATGGTAACAACAGTTACGGAAGTTAGAAAGTCAGTTCAAATTATTGAACAATGCAAACTTGAATTAAAAGAAGAAAAAGTTCCGTTTGATAATCATATAAAAATCGGCATAATGGTGGAAGTACCTTCTGCCGCCGTGCAAGCTTATGATATAGCCAGAGAAGTAGACTTTTTAAGCATCGGTACAAACGATTTAATTCAATACATGATGGCTGTAGACCGGGGCAACGATCTTGTCTCGGATTTATACCAGGAGTTTCACCCTTCCGTTATCCGCACATTAAGTCATGTTATAAATGAAGCAAACAAAGCAGGAAAAACAATAAGCATCTGCGGAGAAATGGCCGGCGATACACTTGCAATTCCGCTGCTTGTCGGTTTGGGAATGCCGATTTTAAGTATTGCACCAACTGTTATTCCTTATGCTAAAAGAATAATACGTAACATATCATTCGAAAAAGCTAAAATTTTAGCGGATGAATGTTTAACCTGCCCTACCGAAGCCGAAATAATAGAAAAACTGGAAAAGTTTTTTGCAGATAATTCAATTACCAGAACCAGAAATATAATTTAGGATTAAAATGAAAATTACGGATTTTGTAAAAAAGTATGACCCTCAAAACCAATTTGAAGTATTAAAAAAAACTTATGGGCAAATTGAATTTGCCTGGAATAATAAAATTGATATCTCTCCACTTAAGAATAAATATTTTGATAATATTGTAGTTACCGGACTCGGCGGCTCTGCAATAAGCGGAGATTTAATGCAGAACTTTTTAAAAGATGAATTTACAATTCCCTATTCCGTAAACAGAAATTATTACCTGCCGAAATTTGCCGGTGAAAAAACTTTAGTTGTAGTTTCTTCTTATTCCGGTAATACGGAAGAGACTGTAGCGGTTTTTAATGAAGCGTTAAAAAGGAATTGCAGCATTGTTTGCATTACAACCGGCGGTAGTATTGAAAAGATTGCCGCAGAAAATAATGTCCCCGTTGTAAAAATTTTTCCGGGACTTCAGCCGAGATACGCTCTGGGACTAAGTTTCTTTTCTCTGTTAAAAATTTTCCAGGAATTTAAAATAATTAAAAAGCAGGATGAAACTGTTAATGAAATTATCAAACTATGGAATGAAATGAGTGAAGAACTCTCAGCCGAAGATAACAGGGCGTATAAAGCCGCACAGGATTTAACCGGATTCATCCCGGTAATTTATTCTGCCGCAGATGTTACTTCTGCAGCCGGATACAGGCTTAAATGCCAGTTTAACGAAAACTCAAAGCTTCACGCAATACACAATGTAATTCCGGAACTTAATCACAACGAAATTATCGGGTGGGAATCTTTTTCCGGGAAACAATTCAATACAAAAGTTATTTCAATAGAAGATGAAGATTGTCATCCGCAAATTAAAAAGCGGTTTGAAATTACCAAGGATATTATACGCAAAAGCGGCGCCGATATTATTACTTTAAAAAGCACCAAAGAGAATTTTAAATTGCGTTTAATGGAATTAATTTATCTCGGTGATTGGATTTCTTATTACCTTGCACTTTTACGCGGTTTCGATCCTACCGAGATTGAGAATATAAATTATTTAAAAGAACATTTAAAATAAAAACAATATAAACCTATAAAATATAAGAAATCAAAAATAGTCCCTCTTTAGTAAAGAGGGACAGTCCCGATTTTAATCGGGACAGGGAGATTTGTATCGTGCAGTATCATATTCGCTTACATCATATTGAATACTTTTGATTTCCCAATTACAAGGATTAATTTGATAAAGCATGTAAAATATTTTTTAATAACACTCCTTATAATTAATTCTCCAATATCAGCACAATTATATTATTTCGGCAGGAACAAAGTACAATACCAAAGGTTCAACTGGAAGGTACTGCGCACCAAGCATTTTAATATTTATTATTACAACCAGATGGAAAAAATGGCAAGCATAGGTGCAGCCATTGCCGAACAAACTTACGAAGAGTACAAAGCCAGATTTGATGAAGATATATCCCATAGAATACCTTTAATCTTCTACAATACATCCAACCAATTTGAACAGACAAATACTACCCCTGGCTTAATCCCCCAGGGTGTGGGTGGTTTTTTTGAAAACATGAAGGGCCGTGTTGTTATACCAAGTACCGGTTCGTACCACGAATTTAGACATGTTATAAGGCATGAGCTGACTCATGTATTTATGTTTGCAAAACTATATAGAATATTTAAAGATCACCGGCTGCCCGGCGATACTTACCCTCCTCTCTGGTACTCGGAAGGATTGGCAGAATATATTTCAACAAATGTAGATGCCCAGGCAAGAATGGTAATGCGGGATGCAGTAATAAGCGGCTACTTCCATAATATTGAAAACATGTACCAGATTAGCGGCACTTTTTTAATGTATAAGGAAGGCCAGAACTTTTTACATTTTGTTGCCGATAAATTCGGCAAAGACAAGGTGCTTCAATTATTGGAAAACATTTGGATGTACCCCACTTTTACAAAAGTTATGGAATATACATTGGGTGAATCTATTAAAGATATTGATAAACAATGGACATTCTATCTTAAAAGAAAATATTATCCCTTAATTTCCAAAGATGCGCCGCCGGATTTTGCTTCCACAAAGCTTACGCATTTCGGTTTTAACTTTTCACCGGTTCCGTATAAAATAAACGGAAAGACTTATCTTTATTTTGTTGCAAACCGCGACGGCTATTCATCAATTTACAGGCTTGAATTAAGTAAAAAAAATCAGAGTGAATTTAAACCGGAATTGGTATTAAGAGGAGAAAAGTCGGAGGAGTTCGAGTCGTTCCATTTATTTTTATCTTCAATTGATATTTCCAAAAACGGTATTCTGGCATTTGTAACAAAAACCGGCGGAACAGATGCGATCCATTTCTTTTCCATAAAAGAGAACAAAGTAGTTAAAAATTTTCAAAGCCCGGATCTTATTACAATTTCCTCGCCTAAATTTTCCCCCGGCGGAAACAGGGTGGTATTTGCCGCAGTAGATCAAAAAGGATTCAGTGATATTTATATTTTAAACTTTCCCGATTTAAAAATTACTAGGTTAACAAATGATGTTTACGATGATGAAGACCCGTGTTTCGGTATTAAGAATAACCAGGTTATTTTTACATCCGACAGAACCGGAGGCGAGTATAACAGGCAGTATAATTTATTCTCCTATAATTTGGATACACACCGGATTGAGTATATAACTTACCTGAATGCAGGCAGCTACAACCCGGTAGTTTCTCCCGATAAAAAATATCTCCTGTTTACATCCGAATTAGACGGCGTAAGAAATGTTTACGAACTTAAAATTAACAACGGAAATTTTTCACATAAAATAAAAAAAATTACAAACTTTATTACCAGTGCTTTTAATCCTGTTTACCTGGATAAAAAAGAAATTGTATTCTGCGGTTTTGAAAAATTTCAATTTAATTTATATAAGCTAAAGCTGGACAGCTTAAAACTGGATACCGCATTAACAATTGCAATGAATTTTGATTCTGCCAAAAGCACTTGGCAGCCGATTGCATTAACCAGCCCAACGCAGCGTGAAAAAGTAAAATATAAAAAACAATACAGCCTGGACTATGCCGCCAGCGAGGTTTCTACAGACCCGGTTTTCGGGACGCAGGGCGGTGCCATTGTTTCTTTAAGCGACCTGCTCGGCAATGATAATTATTACTTTCTAATTTACAACACCGCTCAGGTTCAAAGCGATATTTTAAAGAGTTTTAATGTGGAAATTGAAAAAATTAACCTGGGGCAAAGAGCAAATTACGGTTTTGGTGTATTCCATTTCAGCGGACCTTACTACGACATAACAAGAAGGAATGAGTATTATTACGAGAGAAGCTTCGGCGGATTTTTTACAATGTTTTTCCCGTTTTCCATATTTGCACGGCTTGAGGCAAATGTTTCCGTAATTAATTCCGACAGGCAAATAATAGCCGGCATAGAGGAGCATAAATCACTTCTTGTAAGTAACTCGGTTTCTTACGTTTTTGATAATTCATTGTGGGGCCCAACCGGCCCGCTGGACGGTATTCGTGCCAGGTTTTTATTAGGGTACACCGGAGATGTAAAATACAGCAATGAAAATTATTTTTCTATAATTGCGGACTACAGGCAATATTTCAGGTTTGCCTACAGTTCTGCTTTTGCCGTTAGAGCCGCAGTATTTGTTAACCAGGGAAAAGATGCAAGAAGATATTTTATGGGCGGAAGCTGGGATTTAAGAGGCTGGCCGCTTTGGTCTATACGCGGTGAAAAAATGTGGCTTACTTCTTTTGAACTCAGATTCCCGTTAATTGACGAATTAAATATTAAGTTTCCATTTGTGGATTTGGGCTTTGCGAACATAAGAGGAGCCGCTTATATTGATGCCGGAAGCGCATGGGACAACCGGTACCAGAGTACCCTAGGCGATATTGGAACGGGAATAAGAATAAATCTCTTAGGCGCAATAGTTTTAAGGTACGATGTTGGTAAAAAAATTGAAGATAACTTTAACAGGCTGCAGCACGGTTTGTTTTATCAATTCTTTTTTGGATATGACTTTTGAAAAAGATTTTTTATTTAATATTAATTTTATCGGGTTTGGCTGTTAATGGTTGCCTGCCTTCCTTAATTAAAGTAGAAGTGACCAAAGATCCAACAGCTTATACAACGTTCGGCAAAACCCAGGAAAGAGATTTTTACCTGCCCGTAACCATCGGAGATTCTCTTGTTGAAAAATGGGAAGCAAGTATAAACGGCGGGTTCACCAATTCTTCCGTTACAGCTTATGACTCCTGTGTTTTTATTAACGACCTTTCCGGCTGGGTTACTTGCTTTAATATTATAACCGGAAAAAGACTGGGGCAGTTCAAAGAAAAAGGTGCGGTATATTCAAGCCCGGTTATTCACGACAATATTTTAATTTTCCCAATTGTACTTAACAACGATAATTTTACCGATTTGTTCTTTTATAATTATAAAACCGGTGATTCTCTTTCTAAAATAAAAGTTGAAGGAAAAATAACCAACCAGCTTATTAAAACTGAAAAAGGAATTATATTTCTCACGGTAGACGGCACGGCTGCAGAGTATGATTTTTATGGAACTAAAATTTGGGAAACTGATTTAGATACAAAATGCCACAGTTCCCCGTCGTCAAACGGCAAGTACATCTTTTTCGGCAACGACGACGGTTACGTAATTTTACTTAACCAGCAAAACGGTAAATTAATTTATAAAAAGAAAATAGGAGATTCCTTTTACGGCGCTTCAACAATTAAAGGCAATACGGGATATATCGGAGATAACGCCGGAGATATTTTTGCCGTTGATATTACTTCCGGTAAAGTTAAATGGAAGTTTAATTCCGGCTCTAGAATTTTTGCCGTTCCCGTGGTTAATAAAAATTTTGTATTTATAGGGAACCTGGGCGGCAAATTGTTTTCGCTTAATAAAGAAAACGGAAAATTAAATTGGCAGGCAGATCCCGGCGGTGTTATTGATGCAACTCCGCTGTTAACCAATAATTATTTAATTGTTCCGGATCTAAGCGGAAAATTATTTTTTGTCGATTCAAAAAGCGGAAAGATAAAAAAAGAATATACATTGCCCGGGCATGTTAGAACTTCCCCGGTTTATATTAAGAATTTATTATTTGTCGGCTGCGATAACGGAATTTTAAAAGCGTATGAAGTTTTGTAATTATATAAAAATATTATTAGTCTTTCTATTTCTTATTACAAGCAATTCACTTGCACAGGAATGCAAAGCCAAAGTTACAATTACTACCGACCTGGACAGTTCATCTGTTTTTGTTAATAATAAATACGAAGGCAAAGGAAGCGTAAAACTGGAATTAGCTAAAGGATTTTACCGGATAAAAGCTGTTGAGCCGAGTTATATCTGGAATGCCAAAACTTTAACGGATTCTGTAATTATTAATGATTGCTCTAAAGAAAAGAAAGTGAACCTGAATTTTTTTAGCTCGCTTTACCTTAAAACTTCCCCGGAAAATGCTTATGTGTATTCTGCCGATTCTCTTGTAGGCTACACTCCGCTTTTCATTTCGGATAAGTATGATTCGGTTGAATTAAAAATGCCGGATTATGAATTGAAAAGAGTAAAGCTGGATCCTTCCCGGCAGAACCAAACTTTTAATATGAATTATATAGGTGCTCCGGTAAAACAGATATTTTTTAAAACTCCTCTATTTAAAATTCTAATGGGCAGCCTGGTTGTACTTGGTGCAGCTACTGCGTATTTTAAATTGAAAGCGGACGACAAATTCAGTCAATACCAGGCAACCGGAAGCCGGGACTTGCTAAATCAAACAAGAAGATTTGATTTAATCAGCGGGATAACTATGGGTGCCCTGCAAATTAACCTCGGGTTTATAATTTATTACTTCCTCACGGACTAAAACATCAGAGCTCAGAGGTCAGAGCTCAGAGGTCAGAGATCAGAGGTCAGAGATCAGAGGTCAGAGAGCTGGCTTTAGATAGAATAAATTCAGAACTCCTAACCCTGAAATAAAAAAGAATAAATTAGTGGAGATTGTTCGCAAAGTAAAGATGCGTTAAATTTAGGCATTATGTAATCCGGCAGCTGCCGGATAACTACCATAACTTAAGTTTAACTGCGGCAGATGTGGTCTGCACCCAAGTTTGGTTAAAGCTTAATTATTCTGATAACCCAAATGGCGGAGATTTTGTAATAACAAGAGATGGCAATACTGTTTTAAGTGGTAATCTTTCAAAACCGGATACAATTCTGGTGGATACTACAGTCCTTCCTTCAAAAAGCTATACTTACATTGCATATAGAATGCAGAACGGTAAGACCGTTGAGCAAAGTTCGCCGTTACATATAACTACCTTAGATAGTACAAGCAGCAGCTTTAGCTGGCAGTTATACAAGTTTGGTGATTTTAATGCCACGGGTAAGCCGAGTATGCTATATGGTGTTGCAGCAATAAATGATTATGATATTTGGGCTGTGGGTGAGCTATATACAACTGATTCAGTAGGAAAATATAACGCTATACATTGGGACGCTAAAAAATGGAATTTGACAAATATTTACTATAATTACCAAGGGCAAAAGTTTTGGAGTCCAATCAAATGGATTTTTGCAAATAATTCAAACGATATTTGGTTTGGTAATAGTGTTCACTGGAATGGAAAAGACTTTGAAAATGCTAATATAGGAAATTCTATTTTTTTCGGTATTGGAACAAATGCTTTATGGTCAAATCAAAATGGTCAATTATATGCTATAGGAGGTAAAGGTAAAATAGCTTTCTCACCCGATCATGCTAATACCTGGCAAAATATTACTAGTGGTACCCTGTTAAATCTATATGATTTATATTCACCAAACGGAAAAGATGTCTATGTTGCCGGCGGCGATTTAAATAATAATGGAATACTACTGAAAGGAAATGCAAACGGATTTGAAACGATAGCTCAAGGAAATTCAAATCAATCATCGGTTCCGCATTTTGACGGCATTGGAAAAACGGTGTGGGTAAGCAATACCGGTACGGTTTTCTTTGGTGGTAATTTACTTTATAGGCTCACAGATGGTAAATTAAATTTTGTAAAGTCATTACCAGGCAATTATTTGTATGGCAATACAAACGGGCAATATTTTGGATTTCTTTCACAGATTAGAGGGCTAGCTGAAAATCAAATAATATTGGTTGGACAAAGGAATACGTTAAAATACTTCAACGGTATGAGATGGACACAAATAGGAATGCCTTACGATCCTAAAAGCGGTTATACATGGGTATCTGTTGGAATGACTAATGATATAATAATTGCGGTTGGATATGGAACCGGAAATGGAATAGTAAATGGTGGAATAATAATTATGTTAAAAAGAATGTAAGAAAGGAGGCTTAACCTAAAAATAAAAACAAGCGGGGCGCTTCCACCGCCCCGCTTAAGTATGGAAATAAAAAATCTATGGCTGGTTACCATAACCTTTGGTTTGCCCCCGGAAGGCCGGGGGCTAACTGCGGGTTTTTTACTTCCGGTATAAATATAATTAATAATTTAATAATATAACATGAACATAAATTGACTTGAAAAAAATATCATTATTCTTTTAGTTGTATTCAGGATGTTTTGTGTAAATTATA
>JBJKSH010000153.1:0-12601 GCA_046704255.1 Ignavibacteriaceae bacterium
TTTGCATTGTCAAACCAAATTTCACCTATATCACCATAATGGGTTAAAAGCTCAATTAACTGATCCTGGAAAAAATAATTATAGCTGTCGGTTCCGTATGTCGGTTCATGCCTGTCCCATGGTGACAAATAAAATCCGAATTTAATATTATTGTTGTGGCAAGCATCTGCAAATTCTTTGACAATATCTCCTTTGCCATTCTTATACGGGTTGTTTTTTATAGTATAGTTTGTATAAGCGCTGGGCCACAGGCAAAAACCGTCATGGTGTTTAACGGTTAAAATTAAATACTTGAAACCAATTTCCTTAGCTACTTCTATCCATTGATTTACGTTTAAGTTTGTAGGATTAAATAACGAAGGGCTGTCTGTTCCATCTCCCCATTCTTTATCTGTAAATGTATTCATACCGAAATGAATAAACATTTCGATTTTAGAGTTTTCCCATTCTAATTGTGCTTTTGTCGGTATAGGATAATAACTTTCAATCGGTGGTGATTCATTGATGTAGGTTGAAGAATCCCGTGAATTATTTTTAATTTCTGGCCCGTTGATTTGGAATCCGCATGAAAAAGAAAAGAGTAAAAAAAATGTTAGGAAACAAAAGACAGCAATTTTTTGCAGCATACCGGGCTCTTATTTTTTTTATTTACTGTAAAACTATATTTTTATCTATCCTAATAACAGAGGTTTCGTTAAAGTTAAATGTAAATTAAAGAAAAAGAGAATGAATAAAAAGAATTCCGAATTTGATTTACACATAGCACTTCGGGTATATCCTGGTGTATCCAAATCTCCGTTTATCTTTCCCGGAGATAAGTTAAGGCTGTTTAAAACAGGTATTTATTCTTTAAGAAAATCATTACAAGGAATAAACTATAAAATTACATTTATTATGGATAATTGCCCGGAGCAATACGATTTAGCAGTTAAGGAAATTTTCGGGAATACAAGACAAATTAAAATAGTGAATGCAGCAAAAAGCGGAAATGCAAATACTCTTTTAAAACAAATTGAAATATTACTTGAAAAAGACGATTCGGATGTTTTAATGCTTGCAGAAGATGACTATATATACAGCGGTGAAAGCTTAAAAATATTGGTTGATTTGTTAAAAGCTGAAAAAGCTGATTTTGTTACACCTTATGATCATTTGGATTATTATACGCTGTTAATTCACAAAAAAAATACGCCTGAAATAGAGTTTAATCAAAAATTATTTAAAAGTGTAAATTCAACATGCCTTACTTTTCTAACAACCAGAGATGTTTTGAAAGCTTCTCATTCTGTATTTAGTACCTACCTGAGAAACAATTCGGATGCATCAATATTCTGGTCTTTAACAAAAGAGCATATATTTTCGCCGGATTCTTTCTTGAAATTTTCACTGGAAGCATTAAGGGGAAATGACTTGTTTTTAAGATTGTTTGTTAAAGCCTGGATATTTTCGCCGGTTCAAAACATTTTCGGGAAAAAATATAAAATTCTTTCGCCGCGTCCTTCACTGGCAACCCATATGGATAAAGAATCTCTATCGCCGGGATTTAACTGGGAAGAAATAGCTTTTAGCCTGGTTAAAGAATATAATATTTAAAAAAAGCGATTATTATTTGTTTTGGATAATATTATATTTATGAATAAATTTATATCTATTTTAATTACATTCGTTATATTGTTTGTACATTTCTTTCCAATGGGAGAGGATATAATCAACTTTTTCTTTAAATAAAATTTAAAAGTAGTGTAAATGTCTAAAGATAGAAGCCTAGAATTTTTGGATTATATTGTAATACTTGTAAAGTGGAAAAAACTTCTTATTGTTTTGGCAGTTGTTACATGTATTGCATCCTATCTTGCCGTTCGTTTCTTAATAAAACCGGAATTTAAATCAACTGCAACAATTATTCCCTCTCAGGAAAACTCTATAGGTATGCTTGGTGCTTTATCTGAAAAGTTGTCAAATCTTCCGTTTGGTCTTGGCGGATCCAGTAATACTGCTCAAATAGAATTATTTAATACAATAATATACAGCAGAACTTCAATAGATGAGATAATAAAAAAATTTAACTTGATGAATGTATATAAATTTGAAGATATGGAAAGTGCGGTTAAGGCGGTAAGAAAAATGATTAAAGCCGGTTCTTCAACAGGCAGCGCTTACAATATTAGTGTTTATGCAAAAACACCTAAACTTGCAGCCGATATGACTAATTATTTGGTGAAGATTTTAAACAGAAATATTATAAATTTAAATGTTAGCAAAGCAAAAGATAATCGGGAGTTTCTTGAAAAACGATATGGGGAAATAAAAACCAATTTGAAAAATGCTGAAGATTCTTTAAAAAATTATCAGCAAAAATCCGGTGTTTTGGAAGCCAAAGAACAAACAAAACAAACGATTGATACTTTTGCTGGATTGGAGGCAGAATTAGCAGCAAAACAAATTGAAAATTCGGTTATTGAACACACGTATGGTAAAACATCCAGCCAGGCTCTAAATGCTCAATATTCCCTAAATCTTTTTCAGAAAAAAGTAACCAACCTGGAAAAAAACGGAGATAAGAACGGGCTGTTCCTTGCTTTAAATTCACTTCCTAATAAAGCACTTAATTATTTTAGACGTTACAGAGATGTTGAAATGTATAATAAAATGCTGGAATATATACTCCCGCTATATGAACAATCAAAATTTGAAGAGGAAAAAGATACCCCTATTCTTCAAGTAATCGATTATGGAATTCCTCCTATTAGAAAATCATACCCACCAAGAGTACTTTTTACTTTAATTATAACTTTTGTCGTTTTGTTAATTGTTATAATTTATCTCATATTAAGAGAAATTATTAGCGGATCGGCAAATCCCAAGATTGAATTTATTAGAAAAGAGATTTTTAGCTTTAGGAAAAAAACTTTAATTGAAAATAAATAGATTTGTTAATATCGTTAACCAAAAACAATAGTAAAAGTTTATTATTTGATAATAAATTAATCTTCTTAGGCAGCATTGCTCTGGCCGTTTTTATTACCCTTATATTCCGTCAATTCGGTGTTAACCATATAACTTTGGGAATAATTATGGTCTTACCCGTTGCAGGATTATTTCTATTCAGTTTTGATACATTTTTGGTAATATTTATTTTAGCGATGTTTATTAATTTAGAAGCCTTGATGTTCAAGGTGGCGGAATTATTAGTAATTCCGTTTTTATTGTCTTATATAATAACATCAAAGAAACTGGAATTTAAATCTCTTAGGAACCCGCTTACTCTGCCGTTCTTTATCTATTTAATTACAATGATTCCGTCCTTGAGTAATTCAATTAACGTTCCACTAAGCATATACTTAATGTATAATTTTATAGCAATGGTAATTGTTTTCCATATTGTAGCGGAGAGGATTGAACAAAAAGAAAGTTTAAGCAGATACCTGTACATATTTTTAGCCATGTGTTTTCTTAACAGCTTGGTGATTTTTATACAGTATTTTACAACCGGCGGCAGAGTATTTGGTTTTACGGGAGTTGTTTTTGTAGATTACTCAGCTCTTGCTGTACTTATCTCGGTAATTTTTATTCTCATCGGAAATGGTAAAAACAAACTTGTATTTCTTTTTCTGGCTTTATTTATACTTGCTGCGCTTATTATGACAGAAACAAGAAATACATTGCTTTCACTTGGAGCATCATTTTTTACCTTAATACTATATTTAATAAAAGAAAACAAATTATTTTCAATTAACCGTAGAAAGGTAATAACTTATTTTATTGCCGTAATTGTTATCACCATATTTGCGGTAATCGGTTTGATGGTTTACGCTCCTCAGATTTTTAACAGGTTTACCAACCTTACGGCATTTAGTAAAATGTTCGTTATTGAAAAGAACAAAATAGGTGTAAATTCAACATTTGTAACAAGAGTTTTAATTTGGCTTACTGCGCTGAATGCTTTTGTAAAGCACCCTATTATTGGGATAGGTGCATTTTCATTCCCGTTTTCTTCTTATTTATATTACACTATTCCTCCTATACTATTTAAAGCATTTGTTGAGGGATTGAGTACTCATGTTACCTTCTTTTCTACACTAACGGAAACCGGCATAATCGGCACTATCGGGTTTTTAGTTTTCCTTATTTCGTCTCTTAGAATTGGTTTTAAATCCGTAAAAATTGCTATTACATACGATGAACGATTAATATCTGCGGTTATTTTATTCATGCAAATATATATTTTCTATTCAATGTTCATGACGGATGCCTGGCTTTGGGGGCAATGCGGAATGCTGTGGGGGTTTGTATTGGGATTATCTCTAGCCAATTATAAAATACTACTAAAAAAAGCTATCCAGCAAAATGTACAGCGATAAAAAAAATTCTTTTTGGCTTTCAATTCAGTACCTTAGTACATTAATCTTTTCTTTTATTACGTTAAAAATAAATTTATCTTCTTTCGGGAAAGAACTATTCGGTATTTGGCTTTTATTCGCCTCATTCTGGGGAATAAGCTCTGTAATTGATTTGGGCTTTGGAACCGCGATTATAAAATATGTGGCAGAGTCTAGAGACAGGGAAGACTACACAAATGTCAACAAGATTGTGTCTACCGGACTGTTTATTTTTATTATTTTGGGTTTGATTCTTTTGGTTGGTGGATTTTTTTTAGGTTATGCAATTTATTTTAATAATCCGAATTTAATCAAAGGGCCGATGAGCAGCAGTGTTACAGGTGTTTTTATATTATTAGGATTAGCCTTTTATGTTAGATACATAGTATCATTATTAAGATCTATTTTTGAAGGGTTGAAAGATTTTGTCTTACCAAGTATCTTGAATCTATTCTATAATTGCTTTATCCTGTTTTCTGTAATCTTGGTTTACGCTGTTAAGCTGAAATTAGAATACCTTGCTTTAGCCTATTTCATATCGTCTTTTCTTTTATTATTACTGCATTATATATTTTTAAAAATAAAATATCCGGAAATTTCATTCGGGAAAACATTATTAAAACTTAACCAGATAAAGTCACTTTTTAAATTCAGTATTTCCATTCAGGCAGCTTCAATATTCGGCGCATTTATCGATCCGGTAATAAAATATTTTCTCGGTAGTTTTATTTCTGTTGAAACAGTTTCTTCTTATGAAGTGGCTAGAAGGTTTGCGGTTGCAATTTCGGGTTTGTTCTCTACTTCGTTTAGAACGATTTTACCAAAAGCCAGTGTTTTAAAAAACCGCTCCGAATACAGTGAATTTATTATGTCTGAAGGAGTTAAAATATCCGGCCTTGGAATTTCCTATTCGGGTTTTATTTATGGCGTTTTGTCTTTAGTTATTATTGCATTTATAAAATTCTGGTTCGGAATTGATCAAAGTATTTTTATATTTCTTATCCTATCTATGCCGGAATCTGTTAATAATGCCGGCTATTCCATATATATGATTTGTATAGGAATCGGAAAAGCTTTTTATATAGCAGTTATTCAGGGTGTAAATTTAATATTGATATCCGTTAGTTTATTAGTTGGAATATGGCTTTTTAAAGGATACTTAGGCTTAATTGGATTTTTTGCTTCGGAATTAATTGTTAATTTGCTATTGCTTAAATTAATAAAGAATTCTTCGGGCATAAAAATAATTGAATACCTCACGCAAATTGGTGTAAATAAATTATTAGTTTCACTTTTCTTAACTCTAACGGTTATTTTTGCAAGTATACAGTTTAATATAAATATATATATACTTACATCTGTTTTATCTTTGCTGAGCATAATTCTATACCGGAAAGATTTCCAAAAGTATGCAAAAGTATTTTGGGCGCTTGTACCGGTAAAAGCATTCTTCAAATGAAAAATTGTTGTTAAAAATAATATTGATGCACGCAAAATGTTTGAAAGAGAATTGAAAATATCTATAATAACACCCACATTAAATCAAGCTGCTTTTATCGAAGATACTATTAAATCTGTACTTGATCAGAGCTACGGAAACTTTGAGCATATTATTATTGATGGCGGTTCAATTGATAGTACGTTGGAAATACTAAAAAAATATCCCCATCTAAAATGGGTTTCCGAAAAAGATAATGGACAGGCACAAGCAATTAATAAGGGATTTAAAATTGCCGTCGGGGATATAATTGCATGGCTAAATTCCGATGATTATTACGAAAATAATATTTTTGGAGATGTAGCAGCTTTCTTTTCAACTAATCACAATTGCAAATTTCTTTATGGGGATATTACTTATGTGGATAAGTATAAGAATTTTATTTATCAATTAACAGGTGCCGATTTAAGTTATCAGAATCTTTTATTACATCCCGATATTGTTCGACAGCCCAGTTGTTTTTGGCGCCGGAGTGTCCTTGAAGAAATAGGTTTGTTAAACGAAGATTTGCAAGTTGTTATGGATTATGAATTCTTTCTTAGGATAGGTAAAAAGTTTGAATATTTTTATTTGAATAAAAATTTTAGCTATTTTAGATCTTATAAAGAAAATAAAACCAATGTATTTTTAAGAAAACAAGCAAAAGAATTATATAGAGTTATGAAAGAATACAATCCGAATATGGGATTCGAATCATATAAGTTTTTGTTCGGAAGATATGTTGATTCTTTAGACGATAAAAATTTATTAAAGAAAACTCTTACCCCTCTTCGTAAAAGGGCATGAAAAATTGGACAAAAAAATACTCTTTATAGATAACGATTCTAATTTTACGGGTTCTACAATAAGTTTAGGCTATCTTGTTAAAGGCTTTTGCGAAAATAAGTTTGATGTTTATATTCTTACTTCAAAATCAGAGATATTTTCGAATTATCTGATGAATTTCGGCGCTAAAACAATCTACTTTAGATTTCCCGGGATGGAAAATATATATCTAGATTTGCATTTTACACAAAAGTATTCTTTATTCACAATGAATGGCTTTTTAAGATTTTTAAAAAATATTGCAAAATTTCATATCGGATTTTTTGTTACATTAAAAACTATTAACAAAATTAAACCCGATTTGATTTATCTTAATGAGTACGTTGTCATTCAATCTGCTATTGCAGGATATATGAAAAGAATTCCTACTGTTACACATGTACGAAGCAGGTACCTAAAGGGGTACTTTGGAATAAGGAATTATTTGTTGTCCAAAATGCTTATTACATTTAACAATATAATTTTTGCAATAACCCCGGAAGAAGCAAAACAGATAGAAAAATTTTCTAAAAAAAAAATAAATAAAATATCAGTAGTTGGTGAATTTTTAAGTGAAGAAAATTTTAAAACATTTACTAATATTATACAATTAAAGAAAAAATTTAACCTCCCTGCTGATAATAAAATAATTTTGATGATAGGCGGGATCCAGTCTATTAAAGGAACAATGGATTTTATTAAAGCCGCAAGAATTGTTGTTAAGGAAAAAAAAGGTGTATTGTTCGTTAATGCAGGAGTTTTAACCGGTAACAGAGATAAAGCTTCCGAGGAATATTACAATAATTGTTACTCCATCGCAGGTTCATCTGAATTAAAAGATTATATAAAATTTACCGGCGAAATTAAAAATATTACGGAACTTATTGCCTGCAGCGATATTTTGGTTTCACCTTCCACCGAAACTCATTTTTCAAGACCGGTAATTGAAGCATGGGCTATGAAGAAAGCTGTAATAGCATCCCGGACGGAACATACAATGGATTTAATTGAAAACAATGTAAACGGTATAATTGTAAATATTTCTGCACCGGAGGAAATAGCACTGGCAATAATTAATTTACTTGATAATCCGGATTTATTAACCAGTATTGGCAACGAAGGATATAAAAAAGCAAAACAAGATTATTGTTTCGAAAATAATTTTGATGTTATTTTAAAAAAATGTAATTCCCTTATTAATTAATCAAAGGTAATTTAACATACATCAAAACTTATATAGATATTATTATAATAAATTATTTATTTTGAATACAAAAAATTAAAAATTAAATTGTCTTATGAATACATCGGAAGTACCGGTTTTTATACTTTGCGGCGGCCTTGGTACCAGGCTTAAAGAAGAAACAGTATTTAGGCCTAAGCCCATGGTACCTGTTGGTGAACAACCGATTCTATGGCATATTATGAACACATATAGTAAATACGGTTTTAAAAAATTCATTTTGTGCCTTGGGTTCAAATCGGAAATTATTAAATCCTATTTTCTTAACTATTACTCGATGAATAGTGATTTGACTGTTAATCTTAAGACTAATGATGTCACAGTACATTCGGTTGATCATAACCTTGATTGGGAAGTTACTTTGGCATACACCGGTGAGCTAACAATGACCGGGGCTCGTATTAAAATAGCTGCAGAAAAATATATCGGTAAAGCAGAAATATTTTCAGTAACATACGGCGACGGCCTCACAAATGCCAATCTTAGTGAAGAATATAAGTTTCATTTGAATCATAAAAAGATTGGTACTATACTTGGAGTAAATCCACCGTCCAGGTTCGGCGAATTAAAAACCAGCGATGTAAATGTTACGGAATTTGATGAAAAGCCCGAGTTTAACGAAAAATGGATTAACGGAGGTTACTTCTTTTTTAACCGGGATTTTTTAAAATACTTATCCGTCGATGAAAGTTGCGTATTGGAAAAAGAACCTCTGGTTAAATTAGCAAGGGATAATCAATTGAATATTTTTAAACATACCGGCTTTTGGGGATGTATGGATACGCAGCGTGACAGAGATTATCTCAATCAATTATGGCGGTCCGGTAAGGCTCCCTGGAATAAATAAATTTTTATTAACTAAAAAATATTATGAGGTAAAATTGAAAGTTTTTGTAACAGGAAATAAAGGGTACATAGGAACTCATCTTGTTAAATTATTAAAAGAAGAAGGACACTTTGTAGCAGGTTGCGATCTTAATTTGTTTGAAGGATGTGAGTGGGATGATATTGTTTCGCCTGATTTGGAGTTAAATAAAGATGTAAGAGCTTTATCAATAAAGGACCTGGAAGGATACGATGCCGTTATGCATCTCGCAGCTCTTTCCAACGATCCTATGGGAGATATAAATGAAGAACTTACATACAGCATAAATAAAAGAGGCTCCATTCGTTTGGCCAAAACAGCAAAGCAAGCAGGAGTTCCTCGATTTCTTTTGGCAAGCAGTTGTTCTGCGTACGGAAAAGGCGAAACGCTTGACCTGGATGAAAACGCAAATTTAAATCCGGTATCGGCTTATGCAATTTCAAAAATTGATTCCGAAAAAGAAATAAGTAAATTAGCTGAAGAGAATTTTTCACCTTCTTACCTTAGAAATGCTACTGCATATGGATATTCTCCGATGCTAAGGATTGACCTTGTTGTTAATAATCTTTTAGGATGTGCTTTTACAAAAGGAGAAATTAGAATTATGAGCGACGGAACTCCCTGGCGTCCGTTGATTCATTGTAAAGATATTGCAAGAGCATTCATTGCGTTTTCCAAAGCTCCGGTTGAAAAAGTACATAATAAAGCTGTTAATATCGGAGCTAATTCCGAAAATTATCAGGTAAAAGATGTTGCCGATAAAGTAGCAAAGCTACTGCCGGATTCCAAAATTGTTTTTACCGGTGAAGTCGGGCATGATCCTAGAAATTACAGAGTAAAATTTAATTTGCTTAACAATCTTTTACCGGAGTTTAAACTCGAATATAACTTAGATTATGGCATGGAAGAATTACTCCGGGAATACAGGAAGCATAATTTCAGCCAATCGGATTTTGACGGGAATAAATTTGTAAGACTTAGAACTTTAAAATCAAGGCTGAAATATTTAAATAATTTTAAGGAAGAATGATGAAGTTTAAAGAAACACCATTAAAAGGCGCATATACAATTGATCTGGAAAAACGAGGCGACGATAGAGGTTTTTTTGCAAGGTTCTTTTGTGTTAACGAATTTGATAATTTGAATCTGGATAATAAAATTGTTCAAATAAATAATTCATTAAGTAAAGAAAAAGGAACTTTGCGCGGAGTTCATTATCAACTTGCGCCCAAAGCGGAAACTAAAATTGTCCGGTGCGTTAAAGGTTCCTTGTTTGATGTCATTGTTGATTTAAGAAAGGACTCGCCGACATTCGGAAAATGGTTCGGAGAAACCTTAACCGCAGATAACCGTAAAATGATGTATGTACCTAAGGGATTCGGACACGGTTTTCTTACCCTTGAAGATAATTCGGAAGCACTTTACCTTGTTACGGATTTTTATTCTCCAGAACATGAACGAGGGATTAAATGGAATGATTCTTTTTTTAATATTAGCTGGCCATTCAAACCTGTTGTTGTTTCCGAAAAAGATCAAAATCATCCTGACTTTAATTTGAAATATCATTTAGGTATCGCTTAAAAATGAATATTATTTTTACCGGGACAAGCTCTTTTACCGGATATTGGTTTGTTAAGGAATTAGCAGAAGCAGGACATGATGTATTTTGTACATTTACGAAAAAGGATATTCACAGTTATAATGGGATAAGAAAAGACCGGATTGAAAAACTACCTGCGATTTGCAAGCAGATTTATAATTGTTCATTCGGTTCGGAAAAATTTTTTAATCTTATTGATGAAAAAAATGACTGGGATGTTTTATGCCATCATGCTGCCGATGTTACTAATTATAAAAGCCCGGACTTTGATGTTATTAATGCTTTAAGTAAAAATACATTTAACCTTGAAAAAGTATTAACCAAATTGGCACAGAAAAATTGCCGAAATATAATATTAACAGGTAGTGTATTTGAAAATGACGAAGGCACCGGCTCCGATAACCTAAGAGCTTTTTCTCCTTACGGACTATCAAAGGGATTAACTTTCAGTGTATTTAAATACTATTCACAAATATTAAACCTCAAGCTGGGAAAGTTTGTAATACCCAATCCATTTGGTCCGTTTGAAGAACAAAGATTTTCGTATTATCTTATCAAAACCTGGTTCGATAACAAAACCGCTTCCGTAAATACTCCCAATTATGTTAGAGATAATATTCACGTTAAACATCTTGCAAAAGCTTATTTGTATTTTGTTAATAAACTGGAAAGTTCCATCGAAAATTTTATTAAACTAAATCCGAGTGAGTATTCAGAAAGCCAGGGCGAATTTGCAAAAAGGTTCGCCGGAGAAATGAGAAAAAGGTTAAATCTAAATTGCGGACTGGAATTAAAAAAACAGGAAGAATTTAAAGAACCTAAAGTACGTACGAATACGGATAGGATTTCCGGTTTTATTGAAAATCTTGATGAAAACCTTGCGTGGAAAGAATTATCGGATTATTATAAAAATTTATTTTTACCGGGCAATTAATGATTACGGTAGCGTTACCAGTTATTAAAACAAAATTTTTTAGAGATGCTTTGGAAAGTGCATTAAATCAATCTTATAAAGATTTTGAATTAATAATAGTGGATAACGGCTCACCCGAAAATGTAAAAGATATTGTAGATAATTATCATGACGATAGAATAAAATTTATAAGGCATGAAAAAAACCTGCCTATAATTCAAAATTGGAATAGGTGCCTAAGTTATGCCACCGGTGAATATTTTGTCCTCTTTTCCGACGATGATATTTATGAAAAGGATTTCTTACTGGAACTTAATACTTTAGTAGTAAAATATCCCAACGTTGATATATTCCATACTAGAGTAAAAGTGATAAACGAAGATAATGAAGTTATATTTTATACAGCTTCTTGTCCGGAATACGAAACAGTCGCTGATTTTATTTGGCATAGAGTAAAAAGTTATAGAATGCATTACGCACCCGATTTTATGTGTAGGACAGAAACTTTGAAAAAGATCGGTGGGTTTGTTAATTTACCCAATGCCTGGGGGTCGGATGATGCTACATGGTTTCTGGTGGCAAATAAAAACGGAATTGTAGCTTCTTCTAAAGCTTTATGTAATTGGCGTCAGTCTAATATTAATCTCACTCAGAAAGGCTCTTTAGAATCTAAGCTAGTAGCAATTGAAGCATTTAAGAAATGGTTGTTGGATTTTCTTGATATTAAAATTAACATAAAAGAAGATGAGCTTAAACTTTTTAATGAAATAAAGGAAAATTTTAATCAAAGAATAGGAGTGCAACATGCTTTAGCATTAAAGCTATCGGTTGGTCTAGGAGTAATGGCATTTCCTCGTTTAATCTATTTTTGGATTAAACTAAAGAAAAAATATTCTCTAAGTTTCTTTGCTCTTGGCTGGGCTGCAATGCTTTTAATTAAAGACTCGAATTTTAAAAAGAAGGTTTTGTAGGTATAGTAAAAGTTTTTATCTGTTATTCATTTATTTTTAATATATAAGCTGTCAATTAAATTAAATCATTTATTCCTATAACGGCATAATTATCATTCCCGATCGTCTCAAAAATCACATTGGCGAATCAGAGAATCGCACTACAATAAGAGTTTTCATGCTGTCTTTAATTAAAACATCAACGTTTAACATTTAATCCGGACAACCACCCGCTGGTTTTTAAAATCATAATACCATTCGTTGTTTCATTCCCAGTTAGATTATAATCCGATTTAATTGCTTAAATGTTTTAAAAAAAATAAAATTCAAAAATAAATGTGGACAAGTA
>JBJKSH010000154.1:0-8187 GCA_046704255.1 Ignavibacteriaceae bacterium
GAATAACCATCCCTTTTCCAATTTCTGCCGAATAGTTTTCTTTTGGAATATAAACTCCGCCTTCCGAAACTCTTTGAACTACCGCTCTCAATTTTTTACTCCGGAAACAACTCGATCAATATTTAAATAATCTTTTTTCAATTTGACAGTTGAATAATTATTGTTTAATAAAATCTCTTTAATTTTTTCAGCCTGTCCCATGCCTGCTTCAAGAAATATTTTGCCGCCGGGCTTTAATAAAACTTTTGACTTTGTACAAATAGTTTTGTGGAAGCTCAAACCGTCGCCATTATCTGTTAACGCAATTTTGGGCTCATAAACTTTCAATTCAGGCTGAAGATTTATAAAGTCCGTTTCAGAAACATAAGGCGGATTTGAAACTACAATATCAAAAACATTTTCCGGAAACAAATCTTGGGAATTGATATCCCATTCAATGAATTCAATTTGGTTTTCAGTATTGTTCAAATCTGAATTTTTTCTTGCCATGTATAAAGCATCTGTGCTGGAATCAATTGCAACAATTTTACTTGCAGGCAAATTAACTGCCAGGCTTACAGCAATATTTCCACTGCCGGTTCCAATATCAAGTATTTTGAGTACATCTTCTTTATTGAATGAATTTATAATTTCTTCAACAAGTATTTCAGTTTCCGGCCTTGGTATCAATACAGATTTATTAACTTCAAATTCAATCCCGTAAAATTCAACAGAGCCCAAAATATATTGTACCGGTTCAAATTTGCTTCTTCTCGTTAAGAATTCCCTGTACAGTTTTATTTCTTCTTCAGCCAATGGTCTTTCAAATTGAAGGTACAAATCCAATCTTTTACAATTTAATATTTTGGCTAAAAGCATTTCGGCGTTAATTCTTGGAGATTCAATTCCTTTTTTCCCAAGGTATTCCGTAGATAGTTTTATGGATTCCAGAACAGTAAGCATAAATTAATTCTTAATTTTCGCTCTAAAGTTATGGAAATTCAATATTATTAAAAAGTTTAATGCTATGAGGTATAATCAAATTGGTATAAAATTTATTAACAATAGAAAGAAAATCAGAAGTCACCCCTACCTCCAATCTCTGACTTTTAATCTCAGACTTCTGATCTCTGACTTCCTATCTCCGCTCTCTGAGACTTCTCGTTTTTGCTATTTACTCTACTTCCCACATATTTCCGCTAAAGAGCAGCTTCCTTAAATCTCCTTTGCCTTTTTGTGCAATTATCTTTTTTATCTGCTCGTGAAAGTCTTCGTCATAAGTTGATTTTTCAATTTGCCTAATAACGCCTACAGGTAAAGGGAAACCTTCGTTAACATTAAATTGTGAAAGTATAAAAGCCCTAGCAGGGTTTTCATCAAACTCGTCGTGCACCCACAAATCGTTTATGGAATATTTTCCGTTGTCTATATCTACAATCTCAGGTTTCAAGCCGTTTAATCTAATGCCTTTATTTTTATTCATTCCGAAAACCATTGGTTTATCGTGTTCCAGGAATACAACATTATCGGCTTTGGTTTCCTTATCGGTAAAAATGAAAAAAGCACCGTCGTTAAAAATATTGCAATTCTGGTACACTTCTATAAATGCCGTACCGTTGTGTTTGTCTGCCCGCTTAATCATTTCCTGCATATGCTTGGGGTCTCTATCAAGAGTTCTGGCAACAAATGTTGCATCGGCGCCTAAAGCTAAGCCGACAGGGTTAAACGGAAAATCGATACTGCCGTAAGGTGTACTTTTTGTCTTCTTTCCTTTTTCTGAAGTGGGGGAGTATTGTCCTTTAGTTAAGCCGTAAATTCTGTTATTAAAAAGCAGGATTTTTAAATTGATATTTCTCCTGCATACGTGTATCAAATGATTACCGCCAATGCTTAAAGCATCCCCGTCTCCCGTTGCAACCCAAACAGATAAATCAGGATTGTTAAGCTTTACTCCGGTTGCAATTGCAGGTGCCCTTCCGTGAATTCCATGCATGCCGTACGTTTCCATATAGTAAGGAAATCGTGATGAACAGCCAATACCGGATATCCAAACCATCTTTTCTTTTTTTATATCCAATACCGGGGAAGACCTCTGCATTTGAGCAAGTATGGAATAGTCTCCGCAGCCGGGGCACCATCTAACATCCTGTGAAGAGGAAAAATCTTTTGAAGTATATTTAACTTGTGTTTCCGCATTATTGGCGGAGTTATCAGTTCGCATTTTCAACTTCTCCAATTACTTTTTCAATTTTATTTTCAATCTCGGAAGTTTTAAAAGGAATTCCTTGAATTTTTGTAAACGGTTCTATATCTACAAGAAATTCACCTTTTAAGAATCTTGTTAGCTGCCCCATATTCAATTCGCAGCAAATAATTCTTTTATATTTATTAAGAACCTCACCTGTATTTTTTGGGAAAGGATTTAAATATTTGAAATGTGCCTGTGCAGTTTTTTTACCTTTTTGTCTTACACGATTAACTGCCTCTGTTATTGATCCGTAAGTTCCTCCCCAGCCTATAACCAAAACTTCGGCATCCTTGTCACCGGTTACTTCCAATTCGGGAATATCATTTTCTATATTCTTAACTTTTTGAGCTCTTAGTCTTACCATAAATTCATGGTTCTCGGGATCGTAACTAACGTTTCCGGTAATGTTAGATTTTTCCAATCCGCCTAATCTATGTTCTAATCCCGGTGTTCCGGGAACCGCCCATGGACGGGATAAATTTTCATCTCTTATGTAAGGATAAAATCCTTCTTTTTCAGTTCTGAATTTTACTTTGATTTCAGGGATATCATCCGGGTCGGGAATTTTCCATGGTTCGGAGCCGTTAGCTATGTAGCCGTCAGAAAGATAGAGAACAGGAACCATATATTTTGTAGCTATTCGTGCAGCTTCAAGAGCCATATTAAAACAATCGGCAGGAGTGGAAGGAGCAATAACAGCAACAGGAGCTTCTCCGTTTCTGCCTGTAATTGCCTGCTGCAAATCGGATTGTTCAGTTTTTGTAGGAAGCCCCGTGCTAGGTCCGCCGCGTTGAACATCGATAACAACAATTGGCAGTTCTGTCATTACGGCAAGGCCGATTGCTTCTGTCTTTAGAGCAACGCCCGGCCCGCTGGTTGTAGTAATTGCTAGTGCGCCGGAAAATGCTGCTCCTATTGCAGAGCAAACTGCGGCAATCTCATCTTCCGCCTGAAAAGTTCTTACATTAAAATTTTTGTATTTGCTTAGTTCATGTAAAATGTTTGAAGCAGGTGTAATAGGATAAGAACCAAGATAAAGGGGGAGTCCGCATTTTACCGATGCAGTTATAAAACCTAAAGCAAGAGCTTCATTACCGGATATATTTCTATATATACCTTTTGGTAAATTTGCCCGGTTTACTTGATACCTGGTTGTAAACAAATCCGTATTTTCACCGAAATAGTAGCCTGCTTTTAATGCCTTTTCGTTTGCATCGGCAATTAACTGTTCATTCTTGAACTTTACTTTGATCCATTTAAGTGTAGGTTCAATCGGACGGCTGTACAGCCAGTACATCAGGCCTAGTGCAAAAAAGTTTTTACTTCTGGCAATTTCTTTTGCAGACAGCCCGCTGTCTTCAAGTGCAGTCGAAGTTAATTGAGAAAGCGGAACCTGCACAACATTATAGCCCTGCAATGTACCGTCTTCAACAGGATTATTTTCAAATCCTGCAAGCTTTAAGTTTTTCGAATCAAATGAATTAATATTTATAATAATAGTTGCACCAGGCTGCAAATCTTTTAAATTTGTTTTAAGTGCAGCAGGATTCATAGCAACCAAAACATTAGGTGTATCTCCGGGCGTTTGAATATCGCTGCTTGAAAAGTGAAGCTGGAAACCGCTTACTCCGTATGTTGTACCGGCAGGTGCACGAATTTCTGCAGGAAAATCCGGCAGTGTGCTTAAATCATTTCCTACAATAGCTGTTGTGTTTGTGAACTGAGTTCCGGTAAGCTGCATTCCGTCTCCGGAATCTCCTGCGAAGCGAACAGTTACATCCTGTAACTCCAAAATTTCTTTTGTCATTTCTAAAAACCCTTTGTTAATCAATTTTAGAAGGCACCGCTGCCTATTTGACTGAGTAAAAATTAAACAACATAATTTTTAATGTCAATTTTAAAAAACGGTATATTTAAAAAAGTGATGTGAATCAGAAATGTTATTTGTATCCTATAAAAAATAGACGATTAAACGGGAAAAGTACTTTCCCGTTTCTTTGAAGAGGGTAAGCATTTTTTATTTTTATAAGAACTTCTTCTTCGAATTTTTTTCTATCCTCATCAGTTTTTAGTCTTTCTAAGTAAGGCTTTAACCCTGTGCTTCTTAACATTTGTAAGATTGATGAATGGGAATCCATTAAATGGAAATAATATGTCTGCCAAATTTCTATCGAATTAAACAAGGCAGATATTTCATTGTAGTAAAAAGAGTAATCGTGTAAAATAAATAGATCATCAACATTTCCGGTTAAAGCCTTCCACTGAATATTTTTTGCTGTCTCTTTAATCGCTCTCCCTGCTGGCATGTCCCAAAACTGAGGAACCTGTACGGCAATTAAACCTCTGCGAGAAAGCATTCCAGACATTTGCTTTAACAGTTCGACGTGCCCGGGAATCCACTGCAGCGCAGCATTCGAAAAAACAATTTCAAATTTTATCTTAGGATTATAATTCTTTATATCCGAAAGAATCCATTCCTGGGCAGGGTAATCCAATTTAGCTTTTTCAATCATACTTGCAGAACTATCTATTCCCGTAAGCTTGGAAGACGGCCATCTATGAATAAGTATTTGGCTGCTGTTACCGGGGCCGCAGCCAATATCAAGTATGTTTTCAGGGTTAAAATTTATTTTAATTCTGTTTACAAGATCAACTGAGGGCTGTGTTCTTTCATTTTTAAATTGAAGGTATAATTCAGGAGACCAATCGTTTTTATTTTTCATTTATATAAATTTATTTATTGAAATAATTGTTGATAAAAATATAAAATTATTTATTTTATTCGTCATAAAATATTGGTTAATTTGAAATTAAAATTGTTTAATTGTCAAGTTGTTGAATAACAATATAACCATTGAACAATTTAGCAATTACTAAAGTTATAAGTATCTGGTTGTGCAAGTAAAAGTTATAATGATGTACCGAATTTTTAGTATTTTTGTTTTTAATATTCAATTAAAATAAGTAACACAACATGATTAACTTCGATCAGCTAAAAATAATTATTCATGAAAATGATTCTTTCCTTATAACCACCCATGTTAATCCGGATGCTGATGCAATAGGTTCTGAGATTGCATTCTATTTAATTTTAAAAGAACTGGGTAAAAAAGTTTTTATTATCAATTATAGTTCAACTCCTTATAACCTTAAATTTCTTGATATAGATAATAAGATTGAAAAGTACGATGAGAGCAAACATAAAGAATTGTTTAATAAAGTTGATGTTTTAACTGCACTTGATTTCAACCGTTCCGATAGAATGGTGAAAATGCAGAGTGCGTTCGTTAATTCAAAAAAATTAAAAATATGCATAGACCATCACCAGGAACCGGAAGATTTTGTTAATTATAATTTCTCAGGTACTAATTACTGCGCTACGGGTCAATTGATTTATGACTTAATAAAAAAAACAAATATAGTAAAACTAAATTACGATATTGCTTACCGGATTTATGCGGCAATAATGACGGATACAGGATCATTCAGGTTTGAAAGAACTACTCCCGAAATTCATATCATTGCTGCCGAACTGCTTGGATACGGGGTAATTCCCGGGGAAGTGTTCGATAAAATTTTCGACCAAAGTAAGTTCAGTAAAATAAAGTTGATGGGAGCGGCACTTGAATCCATGAAGCTTTACGGAAAGAAAAAAGAAATAAGCTATATGGTTTTAAGACAATCAACTTTTAAAGAGCTTGGCGCAGTTGAATCCGATACGGAAAACTTTGTGAACTTTTCATTATCTGTTGAAGGTGTTAGAATAGGAATGCTGTTTATCGAATTAAAAGAAGGCTTTAAAGTTAGCTTCCGTTCCAAAGGAACAATACCCGTAAATAAATTAGCTGCGGAGTTTGGCGGCGGCGGGCATATAAATGCATCCGGTGCAAGGCTGTTTGATAAAAATTTGGATGAATATTTAGATAAAATTTTAGCCAAAGCAGAAGAATATCTTTAATTTAAGATAGGTGAACTAATGATAAAACTAAACGTAAAATCCGGCGGGAAAAAAATTGTTTACAAACCGTTAAGCGTAAGCGTAAAGTATTTAATTGATGAGCCGAAACTTAGCCAGAGCGTTGATAATCTTGCTAAAGTATCAAACGTAAAATTATCGGAACTGCAAAAGAAAAATTTTCTTGCCAAAGATGGACTCGAAATTCATCTGTATAAACACGACGGAAAGCCGGATGAACTAATAATTTTTAAAGTAAAAATTGATGAAGGCTTTTCTCCTGATTTTTTTAGAAATCATCTTGCCGGATTTATTCAGAGTGTTCAAAATCATGAAATGAAAAATCTTCATATCTTTATTCCAAAATTTGAAGCATTCAAAAAATATTTTGAAACGGAAGAATATTTTTACGGGACGTTCATAGAAGGAATTTTTCTGGGCAATTATTCTTTTAATAAATACAAATCTGAGAAGGATAAAGATAAAGAAGTAAACGTTTTTTATTATGCGGATAGCAGCAAAGCCTTAAGGTCTGCCATAATAAAAACTTTAAATTTTAAAGACGGCCTGGAATTTACAAAAGATTTGCAGAACGAACCGTCGGGTGTTTTAACTCCCGATACACTTGCGAACAGAATAAGTACCGCTTTAAAAAATGAAGGTGCAAAAGTTAAGGTGTTTGATGAGAAACAAATTAAAAAAATGAAAATGGGCGGAGTTATAGCAGTAGGAAAAGGTAGCGATTACCCGCCGAGGTTTATTGTAATCGAATATAACGGGAATAGTAAGTCAAAGAAGAAACGGGTTGCTTTAGTAGGAAAAGGCGTTACGTTTGATTCTGGTGGAATTTCTATTAAGCCAGCGACCCATATGTGGGAGATGAAAGCCGATATGTCGGGTGCTGCTGTAGTTGCCGGAGTAATTTTGGCCGCGGCAAAACAAAAGCTTCCGTTAAATATTTTAGGTATTATACCGGCAGTTGAAAATATGCCTTCCGGCAAAGCTTTAAAACCGGGCGACATTATTTACACAGCATCGGGGAAAAGTATAGAAGTAGAAGATACGGATGCCGAAGGCAGAATTATTCTATCCGATGCGCTGGATTATGCATCTAAAGCAAAACCGGATATAATAATTGACCTTGCAACTCTTACCGGCTCAGCAGTTGTGGCGCTGGGAGAATTTGTTGCAGGACTGTTTACTAAGGATGATAAACTTGCAGGCACACTTTACAATATCGGGCAAAAAACGAGCGAAAGAATCTGGCGGCTTCCTCTATGGGATGAATATAATGAATTAATAAAAAGCAATGTAGCCGATGTAAAAAATTTAGGACCGAGATGGGGAGGTGCAATTACGGCAGCAAAATTTCTTGAGCATTTTGTTGATAAAAAAATTCCCTGGGTGCATCTTGATATTGCCGGTCCGGCCATGGCTCATGAATTCAATAATTATACTAAAAAGTATATGACCGGGTTTGGTGTAAGACTTTTGTTCGAATATTTGTGCAGGCTGTAGAACAAATTTTTAAAAATGAAAATTAACATGTTGCAAAAAGAGGAGAGAAATATTATTTTTACAGACTAATTTTTTGGGGCCCGTAGCTCAGTTGGTTAGAGCAATTGACTCATAATCAATGGGTCGGAGGTTCAAGTCCTTCCGGGCCCACTTATAAAAGCTCGAATATAAAATATATTCGAGCTTTTTTGTTTTTATGACATTAAAAAATCCCGTTGGTTTAATGTTTTTTTAAGTGGGGAGTAAGTAGGGACTTTTTCAGACTGTAACTTATACTACCGAACATTATTATGTTGAAAGCATCTCTAAGAAAGTTCAAAGTTGACTTACGTATAAAATTTAAAGATGAATTCAATATACAAATTGTTACACCACTCAAAACTTCCTTAAAAGGAGTCTCTTTAATGATCTCTATTCATATCCGGCTGCTCCCATTTGAACTGTTTATAATAAGACTCGGGGAACTCAATATCATTTCTAATTTTTT
>JBJKSH010000155.1:0-15963 GCA_046704255.1 Ignavibacteriaceae bacterium
GAAAGTATCATCGCTGTTCCGTTTAATTCAGCAGATGCCTGCGCAGAAGAAGTTATTGTAGTAGGGGCACTATAACTTCCTATAACAGAAACCTGTATTCCGTCAAATATTACATTGGCTCCAACTCCTACATTCGTATTAGGGCTTCCGGAGGATCCGCCCGGTCCATTAATTAAATTAGCAGGGTAAAAAACATCGGGTGTGTAAATATCTTTTCCCGAATATATTGTTTGATTCTTTATAACAATACTACTGGTTGTAACATCCATTATATCCCATTGGTGCTGCGTTACTATTTTTTCCGCTATAGGACCTTTTAATGTATCGGTACCCGATACATCTATTAACCCACCGTAATAACCATTCATATCCCCCCAATTATCATCATACATATTATAATTAGTTACTATTGGTAATGTAGCAGGATGAACAGTTATCATTATATCTTCTCCGCCCGCAAATACACCGTTGGTGCTCCTATTGGTGGTATCACCATGTACTAATGAATCCAGGCTTATTTCGCCGTAATAAATAGAATTAGTAGCCTTATCAAAGGTATAAGGAATTTCCCCACCGGTATTGTTGCTTATCGGTTTATATATTTTATCTATTGTAACACCGGTAGGTAATGTAATTTTAACTCCGTCGCAATAATCATAATTCGGTGATACAACATCAACCAAATAATGAATATCAATAGAGCCTTTGGATTCACCCCATGATGCAGCGGAAGTTAAGCTGGAGCCGGTTAAGTCGGTAGGCTTACGTAATTTTTTACTTGCTGCCGTTATATCCGTCCATGTTGCATCGGAACCAAGCGAATATTTTTCGTCGTGAAAATATAATTTATATTGATGGCCGGTTACACTTGCAGGATTAATTATATTGATAGCAATGCTTGCATTTGCAGTACCATCATGCTGAACATTTTTTGAGTCCGTGAAAGCACCTAATCCAGGGCTTATAACACCGGGATCCTGAGCATGCGGCATAACGCTTACAACCGAAGGCTGGGATTCCAGAACATGGAAAGCAACACCTTCAGCCATTGAGTAAGCATAAGCAGTAACAGCAAAATAATAATTTTGCCCGTTTCTTAAAGGTGTACCGCTAAAATAATCCTGATTTATTGTAATAGCTCTTTGAACACCAAAATCGCCGCCGAACGCAACAGGTTTACTAATAACGAACCCTGAATTTTGATCGAAAACATTATCAAAGATAACTTTTACCAGATCTTTCTTATCAAATGTAGCAACCAAATATCCATCCGTTAAAGGTGAAGATGCTGTAGGCAGCTGGTAAACATTGTAACCTTCAAATTCGTAACCTGCGTGATCCTGGAATTCCAGTTCATTTATTCTTGTACTGTTTTCACCCCAATCCAATACAACCTGCTGATCCGAAGCAACAGTTTTGACATCAACTTTTTGAATTTGAGGAATATTAAACAACCTGTCAAAAGCAAACTGAGCAAAAGTGTCGTTATATTTTAAAACGGCAACACTGGAAATATTGTTTTTACCGATTCCGCCGACTAAAGCAACAACAACTTCCGCAGTATCACCAAGGTTCATAGTGAACGGACCATTGTTAACCATTATTCTTCTATCACCGGATGCATCTGCAGAGCCGTCCAGTTTACCCGTACCTGCAACAGGATCGCCGTCAACCAGGAATGTACCATCCGGAGTGTAATCAACTACATTCGAAGGGAAGGGTTGTGCAGTAGGATAATATGGCCTTGGTAAATAACCTCTTTGTAAGTTGTACCATTGAAGAGAGCCGTTATAATCGCCCAGGTCGGGATCTTCCCAAGTACCGCCTGCTGCAAAATATTCAAAGCCGCTCATTGGTTTACGGTTAACATATTTATAACCGTGTCTCCATTTAAGGCCGACAATGGCACTATCACCGGGGTTGCCGGTATACTTTGCAACACCCTGCAAAAAGTCATAACCTGCTGCGGGTACTGCTAAACCAAGTGCCGCATAATCTACATCCGTACTGGTAGAATTATATGCGTATCCTAAATTTAAAGCAGTATCGCAACCTGCAAAGTCATCACCGGAGTTTCCAACGTCCGGATCGGCCCATTGAGTAATGTACATACTGTCTATATGTGAATTTGCTGCAGAAGTAGAAGTGCCTTTATAGATAATATCTACTTTTTTAAAAGTAACCTCTCCTAAAGGACCGGAAGAAGCATAACCCCACAAAGTTTCATTTACCTGAATTCCAATAGGCTCGGAACCATATATATCAGGAGCATTATCATCGTTATATTGTACCCAAATAGTTTGCCCGGCGTTAGGAATGCCCGGGATATCTACATTCGGATCATATTTACCGTCTTTATTAACATCATTATACGGAGCGCCTTTATCGGCGGGCCAACTGTTCCAATCTATTTCATATTGTTTCCTAATTTGATCAATCTGGGATTGAGTTACTGCATCAACCGATTCAAAATTGAAGTTAGCTGCATCATCGGTTAAATCTGCGGTTTTATAATCCGGCCTAACTCTGTAAATACGATCTATTCCAGTTGTACCGTTGCTGTAAGTATTACCGCCAACTCTAACTAATTCGGAACCGCCATCGTAAACCTGGCCTCCCCAAACAATACCCTCCTGGAAAATAACACCGTCGGTGCCTTTAGGGTAGGTACCATTCCACGAATTTCCAACAAGAGGACCCATGAAACCGTTTTTGTCAATCCAGCTAGTTATATTATTAATATCCAGAATTGTATTTGCCGGATTACTATCAGTAACTTTTTGAAGCCTTGATGTTTTTGCTTTCTTATTTCCCTTCTTATCACCTTTACCAAAAGCAACATAAGGTGATGCCAGCAGAAACGTAAGAAGCATAATCAAAGCTGCGTAATTAAATTTTCTCATATTAAATAACCTCCAAAAGTTTTTATTTTTTCATGAGGTAATGTTTAACACTCATATACAATTAAAAATTAACCAGCACACCTAAGTGTATTTGCCTTGGTGTTCCGAACATATCATAACCTTTTTGAGATATAGCAGCTTCTCTGTTGGCTAAATTTAAAGCATTATACAAGTCAACAAATCTTTGAGTATATCTTTCTTTTGCAACAATTGTTTGCGCATCGGGAGACTGCAAGAATCCGTCATTGTAAGCATTCCCGGTTTTGTTGTATACATTAATAACATTCTTAGTATTTAACAGGTTAATAACGGATACATAGAAGTTAAAGTCCGTATTAACAATATTAACGGTTTTATCTATTCTAAGATCAAGTTCATAATTCCAAGGTGTTGTGGCAGAATTCATTGGACCGGCAGGTCTTCTCTCTCTGAGATCGGTACCTATTATACCGCCTGTCCAGGCAGAATTTTGACCGAGACCGGTAAATTGAGCAAGGGTATACGGATGACCGCTGTTAAAAGAAAACAACAGGTTAAGTCCCAATTGCTGAAGAATTGGTCCGCCGTCATCTTTTGCAAATCTGTAATCAAGCATTATAGATCCGCTATGGGCCTGATCATATTCCAAAGGAATAATTACAGTTGGTACATCACCATTTACCTGAACTGAACCAAAGCCGCTTGTAGCAAATGAATTTGTACCTTTGGCATCATTGTAAGTGTAATTTATTTCCGCCCTAAGTCTTGCTATTCTTCTAATTTTTAAACTCAATTCCAAGCCCATGTTTGTAGCAAAATCCTGGTTAACCTGAGTAGGATAAGAAGGAGATACTACAGCCCCGGGTACCGTTGGGTAAAAATGCCACTGCAGCTGCCCTTTAATATCTTTATAATATGCAGTAACATCAAAGGCTGCAAAATCCGTAAACTGCTGAGTAAACCCGACTTCATATTGAGTTGATCTAATTGGTTCTGGATTATAAGGAGTGGGGTTAACGTACGCATAACTGGCTTTTAATTCGCTAACAACAGCAAGCATACCTGTAAATACATCAGCCAATGCAGGTGCTTGAACAAATTTACCGTATTGGAAATGGAATACTGTTCTGTCTGTCACCGGGAAAGAAAATCCTAAACGCGGAGAAACATAGCTAAAAGTATTACCTGAAGAAATCGAAGAATCGGGTATTAATTTTGTGGTATTATTAAATTGAGGATCGGCAGGATTTGCCCACTTGTAGCTATCCATGCTTATATAATCATATCTTAATCCGGCATTAATAATAAGATCATTAATCTCTAACCTATCCTGAATATATCCTGATGCAAATACAGGGTTCTTTGCCTGGAAAGGGGCCGAGTTGGTTTCATTGCCGAAAATATCATAACCGTAGTTATTGAAGTCTCTAAAATCTGTACTTTGAAGGAAGTAAGCCAACGAATCCGTATTTCTTGCCATATCCGGATTGTTTCTTAAACTATTTAATATGCTTCCCTCTGCTGCAGTTGAGTAGTTCCTAATTGTCCATCTTTTATATGATGCACCTGCTTTCAATTCATTATTTTTGATCAAAGCGGTATAAGATAACGAAGCACCTATATTGCTCCAGTGACTTTTGCCGTAATCTGTTATCTGCTGACCGGGTCTAGTGAACGGAAAGCCGTAGAAATCATAAGATGCGGGACCGGAGGTAAAGTTTTGATATACCCAGCCGTTTTGTGCACCGGCTAGACTGTCGCTATATTGAAGTATATTATCATTAAAATAAGGATCGTAAGTTTTTGCACGTCTGTCTAAATAACTTATATTAGCTTCCACATAACTATTAGGGCTTAAGAAATATGTACCTTTTAAACTAAATAGTGCGTTGGATTGATCGGAAACACCTAATCTCTGCAAATCAAACATATTACTAATACTGGCACTGTTATTTCTTTGACTTATATTTGTGAATGCACCCGCAAACCTTACAAGTAAAGGTTTCATATCCAATAAAACCGTTCCGTTAAAAGTATAGCGGTTATTCATTCTTCCCGGTATGTTGCCGGAGTTCCAGGATAAAATTTGTGAATCTTTCGTACTTCCGCCCAATGCACCCGTATCAAATACTTTTGTAGTATCCATTAAAGCACCATCCGAATATGCTGCGGGATTTGCATAGAAAAACATTGGAGAGTAATCACGAATAAAATAATTTTCTCCCGAGATGAAGAATTTAATATTATTGGAAACAATCGGTCCGCTGGCGGTTAAAACATAATCCGAATAACCGTATGAATGTGTTCCCATAAAATTTTTCCCCGGGTAATTACCAAAATTATCCGTTTCGGCTCTTAACGAAAAATGATACTGATCGGAACCTGTTTTAAAATCTTCCTGAATAATTCCTGCGTTTGCATTGCCGTACTCGGCAGTATATCCGCCGGCCTGAACGGTAAGTTCCTGCAATGCATCCGGTGTAACACTAATAAGAGATCCGCCGTTACCGCTAATTATATTCTTAACATCGGAACCGGCTAAAATATAACCTGTTTCATCGGCTCTGCTTCCTCTAACGTATAATACACCATTTTGCTGCACAACGCCGGGTTGAAGAGCTATAATATCATTAAAGCTGCGAACAGGTAAAGCTTGTAAATCTTCTGCGCTTACAATTCTAATTGCATTTGTAGCACTTTTTTGGATTAATGGTTTTTGAGCAACAACTACAATTTCCTGGGTAGCAATTGATGAAGGAAGAAGCTGGAAATTAACTTCCTGAGTTAACCCGGAGACAACATTAATATCCTGAACCAGCATATTTCCATAACCAATATAGGAAGCCCTTACACTATAGGTTCCCGATGGTACCTGAGAAATCATAAACTCTCCTTGAACATCGGAGGCAGCACCAAAATTGGTTCCCATAATAATAATATTTGCTCCTACCAGTGGTTCACCTGTTTGTTTATCGGTAATTTTTCCGGTGATCCTACCGGCAGATTGGCCTAGTGCGACCGTACCGATAAGAGAGACTAGAAAAATTATAGTAAAAATTTTGCGAAACATATTTTTTCCTCCGTAAATTTTTAAACTTTGTTTCTAATCGTCGGTTAGTACAGTAATCTTTAAATTCTGCAGATAGTCGTAAACAATTACAGTGTACCTGCCTTGAGAATTTAAAGTAACCGACTTTGAAGCTTCACTACCTGCACCGGTAGTTACCGAAAAAGTATATGTATCCGGAGTAAATTCAGTATAAGAACTGGATCCGGTAAGATTATCCGGTAAAGCCATAACGCTAGTTTTGCTTCCTTCTACCACTTTAACAGTGTTTATAGTGTCATCCGGGGAACCGTTGAAGAAGGCAACTTGTGCTACATTTTTAGGATAAATATTTGTGTCGGCTTTTGTAGCGAAAATATATCCCTTAACAGATTTAACAAGTGTTCTTGAAGAAGGATCACCTATTAAAATCAACCGCATCTTTGTGTCAGTTTCCGTACTCGTTTTTAGTGTATCAGCTTTTCCACCGGAATAAGTAATGTAAAAAGTTTTTGCTCCGGCAGGTATATCTTTAAATGAATTGGACGGACTATCATTTCCCAGCGCCAATGATCCAAAATCTATACTTCCACCTGATTTTAAATCCATCCTTACTGCCGCGGAGCCAACTCCGGCTGCTAAATTTACAAAATTTACCTGGCTGCGGTAATCAATCGACGAAGGTATTGGCTGAACGCTCGTGTCGACACAACCAGATAGAAATAAAATTAAGCTGATACCTAAAAGGGATAAAAGCTTTATTTTATCAGCTTTGTGCATATTTCCTCCTTGAATAATTAATTAATTTTTAAAATAGACGAGAAACCCTGAAAACAGGATTAAAGCCGGTTCCTCTTTTTTATTAATTTCTTTTGGGAACCAAAGATATGCTGAACTTTAACGGTAAACGGTTAGAAGGTTTTGTTCTCATATTCTCTCTCTCCTTTATATTTTATTTAGTGATTATTTAATGGTTATCCCGCGGTAAAATGTATTCCGGTAATAAATACATTTCGGTAATACCGGGGGTATAATTAAAAAACCTTAAAGTAGTAGGGATTTTATTTCGGATAGTATAAAAAATTCATAATCTCTCTCTCCCAATTTTAATTTATTAAAAATAAAAAGCCAATCAAATGCGGCAATGCTTTTATGCCGCCTTTCCGGTAACAATTGGCAATAATATTTGAATTAGTGATTTGAAAATAATTTCATTGAAGATAGTATAATTATTTTAATAATTTTTACTTTCAACTTGTTAAAGAATTTATTTGAAACCCTATTAAATTAAAAACATAGCCTTAACGTCTTAAAAAACTAATTTAAAGTCAATAACCACAGAAAAATTTAATTTATAATTTTAGAGCTCACTTAAAAGTATCGTTTCAATTATTAAAACAAAAAAGCCCCCTGTTTATATAAAGGTAAGAAACCTTAAACAAAAATAAACCCGACAAATTTATTTTACTTGCTAACAGCATAACATTTATAAAATTCATTTCTATTTTAAGTAAATCCGTTTAAAAGTTCAAATAAAATTTTTATAAAAATGAATTTTTTTTATTTAATTACTGCGAAATAATTTTTGCATTTTCAATCATTACCGGGTATGAATAGCCCGCGCCGAAGTCTTTATTTACGGCAACCATTCCTTCGGCTACAATTGTTTTGCCAAGGGCCGTTTCGTCTTTACTTGTAATAAGTATATCAAAGTTACTGCCGGCTTCCGTGCCGTCCTGTATGTGAATCCAGTTTCTTCCCATAATATCGGGATTGTATTTTGTAACTTTTCCGCGAATCTTTACGGTCTTTCCTGCTAAGGATTGTTTATCATTAAAAATTTGCGCAATGGTTTTTCCGCCTTTAAGCGGCTCAACTGAAATATTTTCTCTAGCTGAATTATTTGCCTGCTGGTGCACGTTTGAAAGAGTCTGTTTCTGTCCTTGCCCCGGTTCCGTAGATATATTCTGAACAAAATAAATTACATCAAATGTCCGGTTAAGAGTATTGCTGTGGAAATTTTTCATTTCCATTCCGTTTGAATAATAAATCGTTTCTCCTTTTTCTACTTTGGTTTGAGGTGCTGCAATCCAATATTCGTTTCCGTTTTCCGTTACCTGCAGATAAGTATAATTAGGAACATTTATAAAATCCTCTACTTTAACAGCGTGAACACCTTCCGGTAATTTTACATTGCTTGTTTTAGGTGCTTCTTTTTTCTGACATGCGAATAACCCAAACATCATAAACAAAACCAAAATCAATTTTATACTTTTCATTCTATTCCCGTAGTTTTAAATTAAAGATTTAGTAAATACCACTTTTGTAAAGTGCAAATTTATAATTCTACCGATTAAGTTAAAAGTTAATAATTCATTTTATTTTTATATCTTGTAAAATAAATAAAATTTAATTTCCTGTTAAATGGAAACTCTTCATTACCTCATAATTCATTACGGCTATTTCGGGATATTTGTTTTGCTGATGTTCGGAATAGTAGGCTTGCCGGTGCCGGATGAAACTTTAATTACACTTTCCGGCTACCTTGTTTTCAAAGGAGAGCTTCATTTGATTCCGACATTTTTTGCGGCATACTTAGGAAGCATTACGGGTATATCGGTAAGCTACGCTATCGGCAGTACGTTTGGGCATCATGTACTTATTAAGTACGGGCATTATATACACGTTACGGAAGAACGGCTTGAAAAGGCGCATGCATGGTTTGAAAAAATAGGGCGCTGGGCATTGGTTGTGGGGTATTTTATTCCGGGTGTAAGGCATGTTGTTGCAATTTTTGCAGGCGCATCCGAATTGCAAATGTGGGAGTTCGGACTTTTTGCGTACAGCGGTGCATTACTTTGGGCGGTAACTTTTTTTTCCATCGGATATTTCTTCGGAGAAAAGTGGAAGATTGTTCTGGATATTGTAAACCGGCATATTATTGTTATTTCTATTGCTGTTTTGGTGGTTATTATAGCTCTATATTTTGTTAAGAAGAATTGGGGGAAAAAGAGAAATGCCTAATGTAAATCTTCTTTTCAATAAATAAACCCAACGATGTTTCTAATGGAATTTTTGACCTTAAGAGGATCTATATTAATGAGATCATTAGAGTTTAATACAGAAGTCAATTGTGGTTTGAATTAAACTGCAGCAGTCAGATTTAACAATCCAAAATTTTAATCTCCGTTTCCGTTCACTGTTTGTGTATTTACCAGATACCTTTTAATTTTTTGAGTGGTAGTTTTTTCAAACTCTTTATCTCTTATGTAATATTTTTTTACCTGTTTATAAAGAGGAAGTTCTTTGTTTACATCTTTTATTACTTTTTCTATTATATCGTGTATTAAGTCATCGGTTATTTTAACATTGTTCACTTCGGAATATTCTATGAAGGCTTCCGCATCGGTTACAATTTGGGCTGCAATTATCTCATCCTGCTTATTATCTTTTTGGCCAAAGACTAAAGATTCCAAAACAAACTGATTTCTGTTTATTAAATCTTCTATCTCTTCGGGAAAAACATTTTCACCGTTCTTGGATAAGATCATGTTTTTCTTTCTTCCGCTTATATGTAAAAATCCGTCGGTATCCATAAAGCCTAAGTCACCGGTTTTAAACCAGCCGTCTTCAAAAGATGAAAAAGTTAAATTTTCGTTTTTGTAATAGCCCAGCATAACATTATATCCTTTAGCAAATACTTCTCCAACTCCGTCTGCAGAAGGATTATTTATTTTAATTTCCACACCGGGTAAGGGAATACCGGCAGCATCATCTTTAAAATTATCCAGCCGGTTTAAGGCAAGAATAGGCGAGGTTTCAGTTAAACCGTAACCTTGAATAAAACAAAATCCGAATTCTCTTAAGCCTTTAGCCACTTTAGGATCCGGGGCAGCACCGCCGGCTATAAAAATTCTAATAGAACCTCCGAATTTTTCGTGAAGCTCTTTAAATACTTTTTTCTTTAATCCTTTCAATCCTAATTTTTCTGCAATTGTAGTTGTCTTTAGAAGGGGAGGTACTACTTTTGATTTTACTTTATCTTCATTTATCGTTTTGGTAATTCGTTTAAACATTTTATCAAATAACAAAGGAACGCCTAATAAAATAGTAGCTTTAACATTTTGAAGATCATCGACTATTGTTTTTAACGAACGTGCATAATGAACAGAACTGCCCATATACAGCGGGCATAAAAAGCCGCAGGTACATTCGTACGTATGATGAATGGGAAGCACGGATAAAAATCTATCTTTCTCGGTAATCTCAATCATGCTCGTCATTGCGGATAAATTTGAAGAAATATTTTTCTGGCTTAGAATTACTCCTTTAGCTCTTCCAAGGGAACCGGATGTAAAAATAATTTCCGCCATTTCATCCGGATTTATTTTAGGAAGGTTATCCGTCTCAATAATTTCGGAACAATTTATTAATTCCGTCATGGAAAGAATACCGCTTTTTCCTTCTTTCAAATCCATACTTATGTAATATCTCATATTTTTTAAAGCGTGCATTTTCTCTCTAAGCATTGATTCAAAATTTTCCGAAAAGACTATTGCTTCCGAATCGGATTCATGAATAATATTTAATATCTCATTGGTGTTAAGGTTTTTATCAATCGGTACTATTACGCAGTTAAATGTTAGGGCGGTTAAGTAAGTAATACCCCATTGAACTCTATTGTCCCCTATAACGGCAATGTGAGTTCTTTCTTTTACTCCAAGCTTTTTTAATGCCCCTCCGAATTTTAATACGTTATCTAAAAGCTGGGAGAATGTTACTTTGGAAACCGGCGTATCGGCTAAATCTTCAAGAGCAATTTTGTTTTGAAATTTATTTGCCGATTTAATCAGCATATCCTGAACGGAAGAAATTTCCGGAACTTTGTAGAGTTGTAATTTTTTCATTTGGCTACCCCATTGTACATTTCAATTAAATATTATTTCAAAAATAATTTCAGCAGTAATTAGAATTATCTTTTAAATTCTTAATTAAATTTACAAAAAGAAATAAATGAAAGGCAATCTAATTTTCTTCCGGGTGAATTTTAATTACCAATAGTGAATCAAGAACCCGGCTAAAAAGCCAAGTTGAATTTCATGATGTAATATAAGCAAAGAACAAAATAAAAATTATAAAAATTATACCTGTTTGAATGACGCCGTCTCTATATACAAATCAATTTTTTTTGTACTTAATCATTTAGTTTATTAGCCTTATACTAAACCGCTGCCAAGTATATTGAATTTTGTTTCCAACAAACTTTTTTTGCGTTCTCTGCGAGATGTCTTTTTTCCCGCAGTGTCCGCAGAGTATACGCAGAGACCGCTAGGTTATTTTTAGTTTCTTATTAATAATGAATCGGGTACTCGAAAACTTGATGTATCAGGATAGTACCAGTCCGGGTTAGAATCTCTAGAAATATCCGGGCTAACTGAGCTATTGCATCCTGCAATTACTATAACGGTAAAAATCAAAAAAATAATTTTTTTCATTTTTTACATCTCCTTTTTACAAAGTGACGGCTATGTAGGCGTACTTTGCGGTTTCTCACCCTCCTCTCATGATACCTATTTTCACGCAGAGCGAGCAGAGTATTCGCAGAGACCGTCGGATTATTTTAGTTTTTGTATTTTTAGATCTTTCTTGGTAATAGTTAATTAATATTAGGATTACCATCCCTTTCTCTTTCGGTTACCGGCAGATATTCCCATGTACCGGCACCGAGATGCCACCTATTAAACCTTCTTTCATCAACAAGACGATTACCCGAAGCAAATAATTCCTTATCTCTTTCAATATAAATAACATCAAGGTTTACCGAAGTAAGCGGAGCTATGCCATAAGAAGACCTCACTTCATTTACCAAACCAAGAGCATCTCCCGAACCGGAGCCGCGAAGAATTAATTCCGCCCTTATCAAATTATTTTCCTGCCAGGTAATAATCTTTTGTGGTGATTTATCTTCAGGATAAACCACCTGGAAATAATACATCGTTTTTTCATCATTCCCAAGCACAGAATCTAATTCAATTCTGTTGGCTTCATTCGGATCTGAATCTATATAGTTTTTAAATCTAAAATCAGCCGCAAACTGCTGACGATTAACACCTGCCTGTTCCCACCAAAAATTATCCTGGCTAGGATTGTGTAAGGCAAGAAAAGGTGCATCGCCGTTAACCATACCTTGCTCTGCATAGCTTGCAGCATTTGTATAATCACCCTTGTATAGGTATGCTCTGGCAATAACCGAATTAACTGTTCGTATCATTAAATCGTCACTTGAATATTTTATCGATTCTTTAAAACCGTCTATTGCAAGATCGTACATTTCATTCGATTTTATAAAAGGACCGTTATCTATCGGAGAGCCTCCCTGTGTTTGTGTTAAACCAAAAAATGCCGCATATAAATACCGGGCATATCCGCCGTAGAAGTAACCGGTAAATAAGGCATCGTTTTTTGTTGCTACATCGGATATTGAAATTGAATTAACTCTTCTTATCAAATCATCTGCATAAAACCTTAACTGCCCTACCGGATTATAAGCTGCATCAATTGAATTATTAGTTAATTGAATCTGGCCAGCATCTATTTCTGCGAATGAAGGATACGTAGCGGTTTGTAAGTTATGATCAAAAAAGAATGCGTCCGATAAACCTGCAGCACAAACATCGGTTTGCCCTAAAGCCCAGGCAAACTGTGTTTCTACTCCTGCTGTTACAAAAGGAATTTGAGCTTCATTACTTAAACGGGAATCTTCAACTGCCGTAACAAGCGGATCCACGTTTGTTACATAATTTTTGCAAGAAATTAAGAAAAGTGATGCGGTAATTAAAAATAAAAACACATTATATTTTTTCATTTTTTTAATCTCCTTTTTATAATGCAACTTTTACCCATAAGTTGTAAGCTCTAGGATGCTGCAACGTTAAAAAATCCTGGCCTCTGGATAATGACCTGCTGCCGTCAAAGTTAACCTCCGGATCTGCACCTGAATAATTTGTAAGAGTGAAGACATTTAAAGCGGAAATACCAACAGTAATGTCTTTTATATAATTGTACCTAAATTCAGGTAATAAATCCTTAAAGCTGTAGCTTAAGCTAATTTCTCTTATTTTTAGATACTGTGCATCTTCTATATAATTACCGGCATAAGTGTAATCCATTTTTGCAAATTTGTTTGCGGCATTAATATATTCCGGTGTACCGGGTATTAAACGAGTAACAGCCGGATCAGCAGTTGTTAATCCTAATTGAGCTTGAAGTGTGTTGTATTCGGGAATATTGTTAAATTGAGCAGCAAATTGTTTTGTAGAATTAAACATCTTCCTGTTAAGAGCCCAGCCTGCCAGAGCATACAAATTAAAATTCTTAAAGAACTTAAAATAAATTGAGAAGGAACCGGAATTATTTGGAATAGGATTTCCAAAGTCCACTCGGTCCTGGGTTGCATTTACGCCGGCATAAGTTCCGTCCGGATTAAATTTTGCGCCTAAAACTTTCCAGGTATAAAATTCATGTTTGGGTAATCCCACTTTAATTACATTAACATCAAAACCATCATATATCGGCTCTGTTCCGCCAAGATCGGTAACTTCATTCTTTTGATAATTCCAAATAAAGCTAAGGTCAAGTGCATAATTCGTTGAACGAATAAGGCTTGCTTTTACCAGAGATTCAATACCCCAGTTTTTTACCCCGCCTATATTAAATGGAACATTACTGTCGGTTAATCCCGTTGAAGGTGATTCCAACATGTACACAATAGAATTGAAAGCATTCTGATGATAATAAGTAAATTCAACGGAAAAATCTTGTAAGAATTCCGCTTCAAACCCTGTTTCTATTTCTTTAATTCTCTCCGGTTTAATAGAGGCGTTTCCAATATTATTTATGGTAGCTCCGGCACCGTATCCTCCGGTAGTTGCACCCCATAAAAAGGGTATAGGAGCAAGCGCATCAGGCAGCTGCCCGTTCTCTCCATAAGCAGCTCTTAGTTTAAACAGAGTAAATAAATTTGAAGGGAACCAATTGTACTTATCAAGTCTTACTGCTAAGCTTGCTTTCGGATAAAGAATGCTGGGAGCTTCAGTTCCGATAGAACTTGAATAATCTTCGCGCAAGCCCAGGGTAAAATAGTACTGGTTGTTAAAAGAAAAATTATGCTCTGTAAAAACCCCGGCTTCTCTGCTATTGAGGAATAGTTCTCCGTAATAATCTACTTTAGCACCCGCTCCTATATCGGTAATTAGATTTGTTGCAAATTCTTCTGTATACAGCCATGATCCTTTTGATGTTCTATCAAAAAGTTGGGCTCCAATAATTGAAGTTGCATGCAATCCGGTAATAATATCGTAACTATATCTCCCGTTAAAATCAAATGTATATTGTCTGTTTTCTCGGGTTTCAAGCCCTCTCATCCCATTATAATATGGATTGATAGGACTTACCTGGTTATCACTATAATTATTATGATTAATTCCGCCGTTAAAATAAAATTCCAGCTTATCCATCGGAGTATATGTTAATTGAGCACCTCCGGTAAATGATTCAATTGTATTTTTATCAACTGATTTTAAGATTAGATCTTTAGTAAAATATTGATAAGAAACCGGATTAATAAGGGTATTACCCAAATAGCCGAAAAGATTATTATCGTTTTGCGGCCGGTATATTTCATTGTAACTATATTCAGTTGAAACTTTAATAGTTAAATTTTGAGTTGTGTACGAAGTTAAGTTAGCACTTAAATCTTTCCTATTTAATCCGTTATTGCTAATATTTCCTTCCTCGTTTCGGTCATCGAAAGAGGCATAAAATCTAAGTAAATTTGAACCGCCTGAGATATCTATTGTATTTTGGCGAATTAAACCGTCTCTGAAGATAGAATTAACATCATTTGCCGAAACAAAATCGCTTGTTTTATATTTATAGGATTGGGTATTTAAGCCGTAAGCATATTTGTAGTTAACGGAAAGAGGGGATGCACTACCATGCCCTGATGCACCACTTTTAGTAGTAATAAGAACAACGCCGTTAGATCCGCTCGTTCCGTATGTTGCCGCAGCAGCAGGTCCCTTTAGAACTTCTATATTTGAAATATTTTCCGGATCGAGCACAGAAAGCATACTAACTCCCTGGCCGCCGACACCCGTACCTTGAATCTCATCGTTACCAACTCTTATGCCGTCGACATAAATAACAGGTTGCTCATCGCCATTCAATCCGCCGCCTCCGCGTACATAAAACCTATAACCGCCTCCTGCATTGCCGGATGATGTAGTAACCTGTACTCCAGGTATTTTGCCTTCAACTAATTGCGACATGGTTTGGAATGTGCTAGTATTAGTTAACTCCGCAGCATTCACCCTAGAAACGGATACTTCAGCTACTGATTTGGAAGTTTTGGAAGCAATACCGGTAACTACAACAGCCTCGCTTTGAAAGATATCTTCTTCCAAAGAAAAATTTTGCTCGATATTTTTACCGTTTAATATTACAGCTACCGTTTGAGATTTATAGCCGACATATCTAACAGTCATATCTACTCTCTGCCCTTTAGATTCTTTTGCAGGAACCGTGAATTGGTATTTGCCGTTTCCATTGGTTGCCGCTCCAAGATTTAGAGCAGGAATTATAATATTTGCACCCGGTAAAACAGAACCTTGGTTATCTGTTACGGTGCCGCTTATTCTTGTACTTTGCTGCCCTGTAATAACGGAAGAGGTAAAAAAGACCACAAGTATTGTGAATAGCAATTTTCCCATAAACGATCTCCCTTTTATTTGTTTTTACTTAGGCTACTCTATTAATTTTGAAACTTTATCTTGTTCTTAATCTTATTCTTTATATAGATTAAGAATAAGATAAAGATTATTATTTAGCTAAATATAATTTGACCTCACCCCCTTGCCCCCTCTCCTTAGTAAGGAGAGGGGGTCTGCGTGAGGACTTAAATATTAATTTAGAATTTATTCTTTTTCATTTGAATTTTTCTATAATGCTTTGAATTTCTTCACCCTTTCTATTTAT
>JBJKSH010000156.1:0-5113 GCA_046704255.1 Ignavibacteriaceae bacterium
GGACGGGAATTCCCGTAAGCAAAATGATGGAAAGCGAACGCAGTAAACTTCTGCGCCTTGAGGAAGAACTTCATAAAAGAGTTGTCGGGCAGGATGATGCTGTTTATGCAGTTGCAAATACAATTAGGAGATCCAGGACCGGACTGCAGGATGTTAACCGTCCTTTGGGCTCGTTTATCTTTCTAGGAACTACCGGTGTTGGTAAAACCGAACTTGCCAGAGCACTTGCAGATTTTCTTTTCGATGATGAACATGCGATGGTTAGAATTGATATGTCCGAGTACATGGAAAAGTTTTCTGTATCAAGATTGATCGGTGCGCCTCCCGGATATGTCGGCTATGAAGAAGGCGGTCAGCTAACCGAAGCAGTAAGAAGAAGACCATACTCTGTTGTACTTCTTGACGAAATTGAAAAAGCGCACCCGGATGTTTTCAATATCTTACTCCAGGTTCTTGATGACGGAAGATTGACTGATAATCAAGGAAGAACTGTTAGCTTTAAAAATACAATCATCATTATGACTTCAAATCTCGGCTCGCATTTAATTCAAGAGAAGCTTGAAAAAGTAAGTGAAGAAGAGTTAGAAACGGTCATGGGCGATTTAAGATACAAGTTAACGGACCTTCTTAGAAAAACAATTAAGCCCGAATTCTTAAACAGAATTGACGAGATTGTTTTATTCAAGCCGTTAACCAGAAACGAAATAAGGCAGATTGTTGATCTTCAAATCGCATATGTACAGAAAATGCTTGTGCAAAAGGAAATAGTACTTGAAGTTGATGATGAAGCTAAAGACTGGCTTGCAAAGCTGGGTTATGATGTTACATATGGTGCACGTCCGTTAAGGAGAACTATACAAAGACATTTGGTTAATCCCCTATCTCAGGAATTACTTGCGGGGAATTTCAACGACGGCGATAGAATTGCCGTAACGCTGGGTAATAAAGGTCAACTAACATTTAGAAATATTAAATAATTCTATTTTTATAATGTTCAGGATTTCTGTGAAGATTAGCAATTGCGGTAACAACGATTCCATTTTCCTCTATAACATAAAAAATAGCATAAGGAAATCCCTTTAATAAACAACGCCTTGTATATTTCCCGATTTTTGTCCATGCTTCAGGTAATAATGTTATTCGTTCAATTGAAGCTGAAACCTCATTAAATAAACGAAAGCCTAAACCAGGTAGTTGATAATTATAATACTCGATAGCTTCAACTAATTCCTTATTTGCAGGAGATAAAAGTTGTACTTTCAATGATTATATTTCTTTTTAATTTCTTCCCAATTTGAAGCTTCAATTTCTCCTCGTTTATAAGCTTCATAACGCAATTCAGCTTCGCTAATCCATGCTTTTTCAATTTCGGTATCAGGGTTGTCCAGACTGAATAATATAGCTTCAACTAACTTTATTCTATCCGTCGGTTGAAGAGCAACAGCTTTCTCTGCTAATTCCTTAATGGATTCCATAATACTAATTATATTATTGATTTATTATTAACAGTATAAAATAACTACCGTTATGTACACATTCAATACAATAAAATTATTTTAATTATACTTACTCAAGTTTACCAAGAAAATTCTTAATAAATGATCCAAGAGAACAAACCTTAATATATTCACTTGCTATGTAATCATCACTTCCGGGTGTAACAACAAAATTTTTATTTGTTCAAAATCATTTATGCACTCGCGAAAGCCTTTTTAAACAGCAGGTGCATTTGTCAGCTTTATCTCAATAGAAATTAACGGTTTTATTCCTTTTCAATCTGATTAGCAAGAGTATTCTTACCCGCCTGTCTTGGATCTAATAAAACCGCAGCGGGATTTTGTTCAAGAAGTTCTATAAATCTATCTGGGAATATACGTTTTATCATGATGCTGAGGCAATATTTTACCATGAAAATCGAAAATTAGATTTCCATATTTCTTGGTTATTGCCTACGCAAGTGTTTAACTTTAATATTGAAAATGTACCGCAAGAAAGGATAAATGAGTTTTATTTTTTTCGCATTGATTAAGCTTCAAGCATCCACTGCCAGACAGGTTTTACATATATTTTTCGATTATCAAAGCTAAGCTTATCGGTTTGACTTAGTGTAAGGATGAAACCGGACTTTTGTTTTGTGTAGTCCATAGCAGCAAGCATCCCGTTTATCTCTCTGTCCTTATTATCTTCATTCAGCTCAAAACAGACCTGGTATAAATCCAGTTTTTTATTTTTATCTCTGGTTATAAAATCGCATTCATTATTTTTCTTGAAATAAAATATTTCCCTCATCAATCTTTTAAGGTGAATAAAAACCATATTCTCCAGCATTCTACCTTTATCCTGCGTATACGAAACAGAGTTCGCCCGGATTAAGCCGGTATCAATTGCATAAACTTTTTTTGCGTTCACTAAACGGTTGCGGAAAGAGAAATCAAATTGCGGAACTGTAAAAAGCAAATAGCTGTCTTCATAATAACCGATAAGAGAAATAACCGTATTAACACTCCCCAAGCTGTGCATTTTACGAAGCTTTTGAAAGCTGAACTCTTTTCCGATGTTGGATAAAAGATAAAGAGCGAGTTCTTTAACAAGTTTTGGGTACCGCAGATTATACCGAACAGTGATGTCTCTTGCGATAATATCATTAAACAGTTCTTGTAAAACCATATCGTTTTGCAGCTTTAGATACTCGGGCATTCCACCGCTTTGTAAATACATTTCAAAACTTTGCAATGAAGGTTTTTTATCCCAGAAAGAAAGAGCTTCCTTGAAAGAAAAAGGAAATAATTCAAACCTAAGATGTCTTCCGGTAAGTCTAGAGCCTAGCTCTTTGCTGAGCAGAGAAGCATTGGAGCCTGTAATTATAACTGTCTTTTTATTATCGAGAAGCGTTCTAATGTATCTTTCCCATCCGTCTACATTTTGAAGTTCATCAAAAAAATACAACTCACTTTTATCCGCAGCAGAAAAAATATCGTCAAGTCTCTTAAAATCTTTTAATTCGAAACCGAATATACTAACGTCCTCAAAGTTAAGGTAATTAAATGCTGAACGGTTAGCTATGAGCTGCCGCAGAAGAGTGCTTTTGCCTGTGCGTCTTATGCCGGATATAACACACGCTTTACCGGGTAAAGCTTTTATATCCGGCAGCATTTCTCTTTCCACTCCTATCTCAGAGTCAAGTATAATTTTCTTTTGTTTTGTAACTATTTCCGCTAATGTTTCTTTTAATATCATATGTCTTACTTTTTGTTCATCTGTAATGAACAATCCCGTTCATTACTAATGAACAAAAATAAGCTCTTTATATAGAAAAATCAAAATTGTTTAGAATATTATTATAAAGAGATTTCATCTGTTTTGCCGGAAAGGATACGCCTATTCATATGAGAATAGTCCACTATTCAATTTTATTAGACTGTGCGGAATCTGAATAAGAATTTAACTACGGACTAGTTGTCCGCACATTCCTTTTTTTATATTCGGAAGGCGTTATCCCGGTATGCTTTTTAAATATCATATTGAATGAAGATTTGGAACTGAAACCCGCATCGATTGCAAGCGCAAGTAATGTATAATTTTGCTTTTCGGCATTTAGCAAATCGCTCTTTACTTTTTCAACTCTGTATGTGTTTATAAAGTCAAAGAAATTTTGATTTAGCTTGCTGTTTATAACTTCGGATAAATGATGCGGCGAAGTGCGAACCATTTCCGCCAGTTTATTAAGGGTAAGATCGCTTTTCAAATACGGCTTTTTTTCTTCCATTAATTTTATTAATACGGATAGATATTTTTCAGCCTTTTCATCGCTTAATCCCGATCTTGAATATTTGGGCTCAGCAGTTTTTGTTATTTCAAGTTCTTTTACACGCTCAATTTGATTAACAAACTCCGGGCTTACAAAAACTTCCGACTTTAACAAAACCAAATATCCCAGCACGAATACATATATTCCCGCACCGATAGACGAAAAGGCATACCGGTTGGAAATTACTCCTCCGGTAATAAGCATATTTTCAACAATGTACGTTACGATGCATGCCGAAAAAATAATTAACAAGTTTCTTAACCAGCCAAGTTTAAGTTTTTCAATTGTTGAAAATAAATTCCGGATTTGTATTGAATATCTGCGTATTATTAAAACGGAAAGTATGGTATATATAATTATCTGGAGCATTACTCCCCAGTTAAATATTAAGAAGAAGACGGGAATTTTTCCGTCGTCGGGATTTCCCAATGCACCGAACAATTGTTTATTCGAAATGAACATTGCAAGCAGAACTATTAAAAGATAAACGACGAAAGGAATAAAATGCAAAAGGTCTGTGGATTTAAGCGTTGTGGAAAAATGAGTTAAATATTTTACATATAGATATTGTATTGGTCCTAATAGCAGCGTAACCGAAATTAAAAACAGTACGATGTGAGGACTCTTATTAAAAAAGTTAATATCTACGAGAAGCATTTCCGTAAGTACTAAAGAATAAACCAGCATTAAAAGTGACAGCACCCGGTTGGCTGTTGCCTTTCCGTATTTCCGGTAGATAATCAAAGACAAAAAAATACTAAGAGAAGCGCCGATTAGAATTATTAGGTCGATAAAATTTAAATACATTGTGCCGGTTTTGTTTTTTCTTTAATACAAATTTACTAAATCGGCCGGATAATGACATTATATGAGAGAAGTAAAACAGATGCTGTATTATGTTAACCGGGCTAATGTAATATATATGCTAATGAATAAGGCATTTCATATTTTGATTGGGAATGTTACAATTTATATTTAAACAATTATTGAAAACTTAAAACTCATATTTAATTCCGAATATCGGCAGTAGCGGCCACTGATAAATAGTACCCTGCTTGTTATCAAATGAGTTCCAGTAATAGTCGGCGACATTTTTTCTGCCGTAAACATTCCACACACTTATATAAACGACAATATCGGATTTTTCAAAATAAAATCTTTTGTCAACTCTTACATTTAGACAACTATATGCCGGATATCGTGCCTCATTTACTTTGTTTTCGTCTAATATACCGGTGTTTGCTTTACGTGAAGCAGCAAGATCAAACGGTGTATACGGAACGCCGCCGGCAAAAATCCATCTTG
>JBJKSH010000157.1:0-3702 GCA_046704255.1 Ignavibacteriaceae bacterium
ATAACCCGCCGCCCAGAACAAATGACCTAGTTAAAAACGTAATGCCGAAGATTAAGCAGACGGTGCGTAAATTTCATCAGTACGCACCGGATGCAAATTTGATTAATAGAAAGTTAACTTAGAACAACAAAGCCGAAACGGAACGACAACCTTAAAAATCTCAAATCCGCCGAGTGCGAGTATGCGGTCGGGTTGATTGGTTTGTTAGCTGCTTTTTAAAGTAACTGATTGTAATCCTAAATACTTTTCAAATGGGAAAAAATCTTTATCGTTATGAAGGAGTTGAATATCATTCTCAATACAAAAGGTACTTATTATTACATCAATTGTTTTACGAATTGTTATGCCTTTTTTTCTTAAAGCTCTATAATTCTTTGCACATTTAATTGCTATTTCTTCTCCTAACATATTAAAACAAGGGAAAGAATTAAGTACTTCTTTAGCGGTTCTAAAATCTTTGTCCCTTTGAAATCCTTGTAATACTTCAACTAAAATATAATCACCAATTACGACAATCTCTTTTCCTAATATTTCATCAAGTTTTTCTACTTGCCAATTTTCTTTTCCATTGAAGTAGTCAATTAATACCGAAGAATCTACAAGAATCATTTATCTAATCTCATTTCTTCTAAATTACCCTTCCACTTCAATTTTCCTCGTAATTTCTTAAGTTCACTTTGGCTTTTGAGTTTTACTAATAATCTTAATCCTTCTTCGACAACTTCTTTTTTCGTTTTCAATCCCGAAGTTTTAAGAGCAACAGACATTAATTTATCATCAAATACTATATTTGTTCTCATTTTTTCTCCAAAATCTTTGTGTATATTTATCTGTAATATACACATATTTTATTTATTATGTACAACTATTTTTAATAGCTAGTAGGCCTTGCGAATAACCCGGCCACCCCGGAACAACGGACTAAGTTAGGACCGAAATGCCGAAGATTTAAGCAGACGGTGCGTAAACCTGCCCGCCAGAATTGCGGGTTGAATCTCACACACCGGTTGACCTTAGTCATCACTATGTGAAAGAACAATTTTTTACAAATAATGTTTGTCGATCGATTATATTATTTTCTTGACTCTTTTCACTTATTAAAGATGTTATTCCGATTTCGTTTTTCTTTCATTTTTATAAAAAGATTATTCATTTTCAAGAACTAATTTTGAACAATCATAAAAAATTGCCATCTCAGGTTCCCAAATAACTTCAATTCATTTTTAAAAATTCTCCATCAAGAATTTTGCAAAACATCCTTTGCTGATTTCTCTCCAAGCTGCTCAGCAAGCGCGTTGATGATTCCTTCGGGGCCGCGGAGATAGCAGAGCAAATATATATTCTCATAGTTCACCACTTCACCGATAAGTTCTGCTCCGTGTTTCTTGAGGCGAGCAATAGAATCATTGATGTCAGTGACAGCAAACATAATACGTAAGTAGCCCAGAGCATTCACCGGGGCGTTCCTATGATCGGAGACTATAGGCGGGGTGAGGAATCTCGAGAGTTCGAGCCGGCTGTGCCCGTCTGGGGTAACCATCATAGCGGCCTCGACGCGCTGGGATTTTAGGCCCGTAACGCGCCCGGCCCATTCTCCTTCGATCGTGGCTCGACCTTCGAACTTTAGACCAAGTTCAGTGAAAAAAGAGATAGCCTTATCGAGGGATTCTACAACGATTCCGACATTGTCCATTCGTATTAATTTACTTTTTGTCATAATTTTATCTCTTTACAAATTAAAGGTTATAATTTCTATATAAAGTTTTCCTAAATACTCAAATCATTTTTGTAACTAAGTAAAAAGAAAAGCAAATTAAATTTGCTTATAAAACCTTTCATTCTATTTTGTCTATAAGAAAAATATTTTTTAACGGTATAACGCCCCGCATCAGCGGCCAAATGCGCGCGTAACGGACATTTGATCCGGCTGCATGCGATTGTTATGTGTCATAGGTTAGTGTTTATCACTTTGCTCATTGCTATGTGGCGGTTGCATTGCCTGTGTTAGGACATAGACAAAGCCATCCAAGTTCTCAAACATTAGGAAATGACCGGCATTTGGGACCACGCCGATACTTATACCGTGTGCTTCTAGCTCTCCCGGCTCCGGAGCATCTGGTTCGGCTTCACCTGTATTTTCGGGCAATGAATGTTCTCCGTATATGAATGTACGAGGGATATCCAAATTTAAAAATTTTTCTTTAAGCGAAGGGTCAAGATTCACAAGAGATTTAGAGTTGCCATGGAGGCTAGATGCATTAGCTGTTAGCCAAACGCCGGATAAGAGTGTGGCGACGGAGTCGCCCTTAGTTGCGGCTTGAAATAACTCTTTGCGTCTCTTTGGGAAGAACTCTTCAACAAATTCAGTTTTTGTGTGAGACGCTATGCTTCGGCTTGCCTTACCACCACCCGGCGTAATGTTACCTTCTCCAACAATTAAATTTGATACCAGGTCCGGGCGACTCAATGCCAGCATAATAGCTACAGTCCCTCCCATGCTATGACCGATTACCGTTGCCGCTCTAATTTTTTCATGGTCAAGAATTCTGGCGACAACGTTTGCATGATCCTCAATGGAATAACTAAATTCATCCGGGTGATCACTAAAACCCGATCCTAGAAAGTCAATTAGTAAAGCATGATGTTTTGGCATTTCCGGGTGCGTGACTACAGGAAGAAAATTTGCAACGGCGGGGAAATTTAATGCAGGGAGATAAACCACCGTATCGCCATCGCCCGGTATGTCGTAATACCTGATAAATGCATTCCATTCGGGTAGAAATAAGCTTTTCATCCGATTGAACTTTTCAGTGCCTGCATCTTGAATTGGCTCCTATGAATGCTTGCCACATAACGTTGCCGATAAGCGGCGCCCTAGAACAAGAGTGCCACTTAAAAAACAAACGTCAAATATTTAGCAAACTGTGTTTATCTTTATCTGCCAACACAGTTTGCAGATTTATTATTTAGAACTACTATTTTTAACAAGTTAGCCTATATAAAATAACTTACTCAAAAACTCCTAAAATGCCAAATACGAAAACGGCGTCCGCTTGGTTGGCTTGATGACAGAACAATTGTAACTCAGGACTTAGTCATCACTATGTGAAAGAACTATTTTTTTACAAATAATATTTGTCGACCGATTATATTATTAACTTGACTTTTCACTTATTAAAGAAGAGGTTAGGCGCTTTTATGATAATACATATTTACTGATTTCTTTTTTGAAACTATAAAATATTTGTTTTGAGTTTTATACTAAGGGCTCCATCTTATCTGCATATAGATCAAAGGCATAAGCATTACTGAAAAAATGTCTAAATGCAAGATATTCACTCAAAGAATTTTTTAACTCATCAGATATTATTTTATTTTTTACAGAATTTTCGAGAAGTTCTTTATGTGAAGATTTCCCCTCTGGTATTGCAATGTTTTCCGATATGAATATTTGTTTTAATATATTTTCTATTCCATTATAAAAATTATGGAGCAAAGCAGCAGCTCCTGCGAGTTCTAGGGTAGATAAATAGGGAAGTTTTTCAAAAGGAGGCATTTCTTCCAATACTTCATCGATATTTTCTAATTCAGCACTTACTCTTTTAGATAATTTCTCATTCATAAAGGAGGACACCTTCAGATTTTATCATCTCATTTAATAAAGATTTCTTTTTTAAGTCAATTAAATCAACAGGTTTAGAT
>JBJKSH010000158.1:0-5684 GCA_046704255.1 Ignavibacteriaceae bacterium
GAGAAAGTTATTACAACTGTAATATAGAAGGTTACCAGGATACTTATTATTCCAGAGGTGCTCACGGAACCGATCGTATTTATATGAAGGATTGTTACATATCAGGCTCCGTTGATTTTATTTTCGGACGCGATATTGTTGTATTCGATAGCTGCGAAATTCATGAAAACAGAAACGGCGGAACTTTAACTGCTGCAGCAACAGATCCGGCATCCAAGTTCGGTTATGTATTTCTTAATTGTAAAATAACTGCAGATTCGATAGGGTTTGACGGTAAGCCGATTACAAAGTTTGATCTTGGAAGGCCTTGGCAGGGCGCTCCACGTACCGTATTCATAAATTGCTATGAACCTGCTTCCCTAGATCCGGCAGGATGGTTAACGTGGAACGTTACCCCTGCTCTTTATGCAGAATATAATTGTTCAGGTCCCGGCTATCAGCCTTCTAAACGTATTACTTCAATTTCAACACAGTTAACAGCAACCGAAGCTGCTAATTATACTATTGCAAATATCTTTTCCAAAAATTCAAATCCGAATTTTGCTTATGATTGGACTCCGGTTCAACCGGTAACTGATGTTAAAGCTGATAATTCTGTTGAGCAGATACCGAGTTCGTACAGGTTATATCAGAATTATCCCAATCCGTTTAATCCTAGTACAACTATAAATTATGATTTGCCACAGTCCGGTAATGTTTCTATTAAAATATATAATACAATAGGACAATTAGTTAAAACTTTAGTTAACGGTTACCGGCAGGCGGGTCATCATTCAATTAATTTTAATGCCGATGCACTTAGCAGCGGAGTTTATTTTTACAGGATTACAAGTAAAAATTTTACCAGTGCCAAAAAGATGGTTCTTTTAAAATAATGGAAGTGTTGCAATAGCATTTAAACGGTAATTACCGTAACTCTACATTATGGAAAACCTCTTGCTTCCGCCTTCTCTCCCGGCGGAAGTAAGAGGAATATTTTTACTACTTAGAAACGAAAACACGGAGTTCGAAAAGTGAATTTTTATTTGCAGGGCAAAGCTGTAAAAAGCCCTTTTGTTATTTTATGTTCAATTTTATTAATTATCTTTTTTACAACCGGTTTAATATTTCCTAAAAATTATTCAGCAAGCAGCAAAAAAAGCAAAAAAGTTATTTTTATTAATAGTACAGGCAGCGGATTTGCAGGCGACGGAGTAACGGATAATACCAAAGCTATACAAGCTGCTCTGGATAGTTTAAAAAATGCAGGAGGGGGTATACTCCGTTTTTCAAACGGTAAATTTTTAACAGGGCCATTTGTGCTATATAGTAATATTACATTAGATATAGATAGTTCGGCAACTATACTGGCTACCCAAAATGAAAAGGCTTATTATGAACCGGGTGAAGATACTGCAAAGCCACCGACAAGATTACAGAATTTTATTTATGCAAGTTATGCTTCAAATATTACAATAACGGGAGGCGGCACTATTGACGGTCAAGGTCAGCCGTGGTGGGACTCGGTGAATGTTGCAAAATCCAAAGGGCTGCCGCTGCCGGTAAGGCCAAGGCTAATTGAACTTGAGCATATTACTCATCTTTTAATAACCGGTATAACCTTGCAAAATTCCCCGATGTTTCATCTTTGCCCTCAATATTCTTATGATGTTAATATTAATCATATTAAGATAATTGCACCTTCAAATTCTCCGAATACAGATGGGATTGATCCCGCACAATGTCATCATGTAAGAATTTCTTACTGCACAATTGATAACGGAGATGATGATATAGCAGTAGGCGCAAGTCATTCCGATCCGTCATGGCTGGGACCTGCAGCAAATACTGATATAATAATTTCTCATTGTACTTTTCTTCACGGGCACGGCTGTTCAATCGGCAGCTATACTACAGGCGGTGTTGACAGCATGCTTGTTGACAGTTGCACATTTAACGGAACCGACAACGGTTTTCGTATTAAATCAGAACGGGGAAGAGGCGGGAATATAAGAGGTATTACTTATAGTAACATAACAATGACTAATGTTCAGTATCCGATTTACTTTTCGGCATATTATCCTCATATTCCATCTCAATCGGATCCTGCCCAGCCAGTAAATTCGGAAACTCCTTACTATCACGATATAACAATAAAAAATCTTACTGCAACAGGTTCCCCTTACGGAGGTGTTATTGTAGGTGTACCGGAAAAGCCGCTTACAAATATTCATCTTCAAAATGTAAATATAAAAGCAACTTCGGGTATTATAGTTAGGAATGCTAGCGTTGATACTTCAAATGTAAATATAGTTTTACCCCACGGCTCTGCATTTATTCTTCAGGTTAACGGAAATGTAACAGGTGTTACTTCGGTTAACGATAAATTTATACCTGAAAATTTTTCATTATCTCAAAATTATCCTAATCCTTTTAATCCTTCAACAAAAATAAATTATGCAATTACCGAAAGCAGTTTGGTTACAATTAAAATTTATGACATGCTGGGAAGAGAAGTTAAGATTTTGGTTAACGAAGAAAAACCGGCCGGCAGTTATACAATAAATTTTAATTCGGAAAATTTAGCCAGCGGAGTTTACTTTTATAAATTAACGGCAGGAAATTTTACTGCAACTAAAAAACTTATGCTTTTGAAGTAAGATAAATAAATATAATAAATACATTATAAAATGATTAAATAACTTAAACATTGGAGTTCAAAATATGATTTTTAAAATATGGGGTAGATCAGTAAAAAGTCCATTTACTCTATTGTACTCAATTTTAATGATAATAATTTTTTCATGCGGATTAACATTTTCTTTAACCAAACAAACTAATCAGACGAATCATAAACTAATAATTTTGGTAGACAGTACGGGCAACGGATTTGTAGGTGATGGTGTTACAGATAATACAAAAGCAATACAGGCTGCTTTAGATAGTGTTTCCAATGCAGGCGGAGGAGTTATTAAATTTACAAACGGAAAATTTGTTACGGGGCCGCTTACATTAAAAAGCAACGACACTTTAGAAGTCGACAGCAGCGCAGGGATTCTCGGTACTACAAGAATGACTGCTTATTATAAACCGGGCGCCGATACAACAAAAAAACCAAGTTCTTTACAGCCGCTTTTAACGGCTAACTATGCGGAAAATATTGCAATCATAGGCAAAGGATATATTGACGGACAAGGGCAGGAATGGTGGACTGCTTATGATAACGGTACTATTTCGGTTAGGCCAAGGCTATACCAGCCCAATCACTGCAATAATGTTCTTCTGAAAAATATAACATTAAAGAATTCTCCTCAGTTTCATTTTATACCGGAATGGTGTACTAACGTTACGGTTGACAGTGTTACGATTCTAGCTCCTTCCAATTCTCCCAACACTGACGGTATTGATCCGGCAACTTGCCATAATGTTCATATTACAAATTGTTATATAGATAACGGCGACGATAATATAGCTGTAAAATCCGGCAGTTTAGATGCTTCTGATCCTAATGCAGGATGTTCGCGAATTTATATTTCACACTGTACTTTTATGCACGGTCATGGAGTTTCCATAGGAAGCGAAACAAACGGCGGCGTTGACAGCATGTATGTGGATAGCTGCACATTTAACGGAACGGACAACGGGTTAAGAATTAAATCCAACCGCGGTAAAGGCGGAAATGTTAGGGATATTTATTACAGTAATATTACAATGACAAACGTAAAATATCCCATTTACTTTACCGAATACTATCCTACAATTCCATCGCCGTCCGATCCAGCTCAAAAAGTTAATTCGTTAACTCCGCAATTTCATGATATTACAATAAAAAATTTAACGTCAACAGGTTCGCCTTATGCCGGTGTTGTTATCGGTGTTCCGGAAATGCCGTTAACAGCAATTCACTTTCAAAATGTAAACATTAAAGTGCAAAGCGGTTTAATAGTTAGGAATGCTACAATTGATACTACCAATGTGTCTTTAATTGCAACAAATGGACGTGGAGATTATATAATTCAGACTAACGGATATGTAACGGGTCCTACCTCGGTTAACGATAAATATTTACCGACCGGTTTTTCTTTATCACAGAATTATCCTAATCCTTTTAACCCTTCAACGGAAATAAGATACTCAATTCTCAAAAGCAGTTTGGTAACAATTAAGGTTTACGATTTTTTAGGAAGAGAGGTTAAGACACTAGTTAATGAAGAAAAGCCGGCAGGAAGTTATACAATAGATTTCAATGCAGACAATTTTGCCAGCGGTGTGTATTTCTATAAAATTACGGCAGGTAGTTTTAGTAGGTCAAAAAAGATGATTCTTTTGAAATAATTTCGAGGCAAAATATATCTTATGATAAGAAAGTTCGAATTATATTTTATTATCATTTTTACGGCAGCAGCAGTTCTAGGTGCTCTAAAAAATAAAATTACCGTTTATACCATAGGCGATTCAACAATGTGCCTGTACGATACTGCAAACGCCAGGCATCAGCGTGGATGGGCGCAAATGCTTCCTCAGTTTTTTAATGATGATGTTAAAATTGTTGATGCAGCCAGGGGCGGAAGAAGCTCAAAAAGTTTTTATAATGAAGGACTCTGGAAAAATGTAATTGATAAAGTAAAGCCCGGCGATTATGTATTTATTCAATTCGGTCATAACGATGAAAAAAATGATACAATACGAGGTACAAAACCATGGGGCGAGTATTATTATTATCTAAAGCTTTATGTTAAACAGACGCTTGCAAAAGACGGTATACCTGTTTTCTTTACTCCAATTGTTAGAAGATATTTCGACAAAACAGGTCATATTACGGGAAAAGGCATGCATAATTTAGGTCCGGGAGATTCGGTTGGAAATTATCCTAAGGTTATGCGATTTATTGCCCAAAAAATGAATGTGCCTTTAATTGATTTGACTTTGTTAACGAAGAAATTGGTTGAATCATACGGTCCGGAAAAATCGAAGGAACTTTATATTTCTACTGATAAAACTCATCCGACATTGTTGGGCGCAACTAAAATTGCTGCCTTAGCATGTAAGGGTATTAAAGGGCTGCATCTTCCGCTTGCCGGATATTTAAATTCGAATTACAGAAAAGTTTTAAATAACCAGCTATAATCGTTTAACTTCATTTTCTTTAAAAAGGGTTAAAGATGGATATATCTTTTAAACAATTCAAAATTAATTTTGGAATTTTTATAATTATTTTCTCGTTCCTTTTTTATTCAACTGTTTATTCTCAACCGGATAAAAAGGGAAATGAAAAGACAATAGATGTTTCCGGTTTTTACGACAGTGCACATCATTGGAAAGACATAACCGATCATGAGCAGTTTATTGTAAGACTACCGGGTCAAAAGAGATATATGCCGATGCAGATAAGAAATATTGCGGATAATATTTTATTGTATCAGCAGAAGAACGGAGGCTGGCCGAAAAATTATGATATGCTTGCAATACTAACGCAGGAACAAAAGGATATACTGAAAGAAGGAAAGGATTCTCTTAGAACTACATTCGATAACGGCGCGACACATTCTCAAATAGAATATCTGGCAAAAGCTTATACAATTACAAAAGATAAACGATATGCGGATGCTGCAATCAGAGGTATCAAATTTATTTTGAAGGCACAATATTCCAACGGCGGATGGCCCCAATTTTATCCCGATACCAGCGGATATAGAAAATATATT
>JBJKSH010000159.1:0-9639 GCA_046704255.1 Ignavibacteriaceae bacterium
TCACTTCTCTACAGGGAAAAAACAAAAAGTGTTGAGGAGATCCGGCTGCAGGCTTTGCCCCTCGGCGGAGCTGCGGATTTCATGTATGCGAAACAGGAGACGGCTCTTAACAGCGGAGATACTTTACTGCTGATGTCCGATGGTTTTCCCGAGCTCTTTAATAAGGAGAAAGAAATTCTGGATTACCCGAAAGCAAAAGAAATTTTCGGAACGGTAGCTAAGTATTCTCCTGATGAAATTATTAATAAGTTGTGCGGCGAAGCCGAAAGCTGGAGAGCAGATGCAAAGCAGGAGGATGATATTACTTTTGTTGTTGTGAAGGTGAAGTAAGAAGTGATTTTTGCAGCAGATAATTTTCGGTCATGCCCGCCTGCAATTCTTTGCGAATAATTTTTCCCCAATGCGCTGCCAATTCCCAATCTTTTACATCTTCCTTACATTTCCATGACACCTCCCGGTTGATTTCATTTTAATATTGCCTGTGTAAGGTTAAACTTTAGAAAGCGGTAGTAAGATGAAAAAGTTAATTATTATTTTGGCTGTGCTGGTGTTTAATCCGCATTTATACTCGCAGTCATTTTCATTTGTAAATGCGGGTACGTATCCGGAAGAAAAGTTTTATTACGATGTAAGCTGGCTTTTTATTCACATCGGGACAATAACTCTATCCGTTAAAAGCATTGATGGATACCCGGAGCTTAAGAAAATAATTCTTCAAGTTAAAACGGCACACGGCCTGCCGTTTATAAATATAGATGAGTACAATGAGGCTGTAATGAGAACTACGGACGGCATGACGCTTTACTACCACGGCACCGAAGAACATGACGGTGTAAATATTAATGTTACCTGCCGGTATTTTGAAAAGGGAAATTATACATTATATGAGGAGAAAGATATTAAAACGGGAAGACTAATTAAAAAAGATACAGTAATGATTTCCAAACCGTATTTAATAGGTACGTCGTTAATTGAATATGCAAGACTAATTGCGGATTCCGGGTTGAAGACGAACGTTCCTACACTGCTCAGGGGCAGGTTTTATCCCACTATTATTGATTACTGCGGCCCTGCCGAATTTATTAAACTTGATAATTATTACAGACCTATAAGTGCATTTAAATATACCGGTACTGCGGATTGGCAGGGTAAAGCAACCGCCGGATTATCCGGCAAGTTTACAGGCTGGCTCTCCAATGACCAAGCCAGGGTTGTTGTATTTGCAAAGCTGCATCTCTTTCTGGGTTCGGTTAACGTTGAGCTTACGAAATGGTACAAACCGGGTTGGATTCCGCCGGCTGATAATAAATTTATAGCGGATGAAAACAATGAATAATTGTTCTAAAGTGTTTATATGCAGCTCCCGCTGTGCCGGCTTACATAACTTAAGTTAAGTAAAATAATCCCCGCCGGTCCCCAAGGCTGAGCAAAAAGTAGTTTGTGATCAATAAATAATCAACAATTGTATTCAAGACCTAATCCCGCATAGCGGCAAGCTCAACCCTTCCCCGAAGAATGAAATAACTTATTAAAGGTAATGTCTTATTCTTAACATCCTGAAATAATATTAACATGAATCGTTCTATTGTAAATAAGTCCCGACTTGTCGCGATTAGAGTGAGGTCATTTTTTGGCTTTCATGAAAATAAATTATTTTACAATAGAATTTACTTTTTAGTTACCCCCGTGCCAGAAGGAAAGGTAAAAGAATTTCATCCGCGATCTAAAGAGACTGTGTGAAAATTAGAAAGCGGAGAATAGTTATTAATAAATCTTAATTGGAAATTTTGTAATAGCCCGGCTGTTTACGGCCGGGGTTACCTAATTTACAAACGATGGACTTCTTAGCACTTAATGACAGGAAGAATATCCCCATACTAATTTAAAATCATCCTGCTGTAATGCATTTATCTTTTATAATTATATTATACGCCGTAACTTTTTGCAATGATAAGTGTCTATTATAAAAAATAAATTTTTAGGTTTCCTTTTAATCAAGATATTCTTAAAATTGTATAACCAAATTATACGTGCAGGGTTTAATTATTAAATTCATAGGGGCATCGTAAAATGAGGCAAAATAAAATCTTCCTTCGCATTAAAAAACGTGTGCCGGTTTCTTCTTTAAATAATTTCTATAATTCATTTGATAAGCTGTTAAAGAATTCAAGCATGCCTTCATTTCTAAAAAACACAAAGCTTGTTTTAAGTTCACTTGCAGCTGTAATAATTATATTACTTGTTTTTTTACTCAAATCCTTTTCCGTAACTGCGGCAAATGTTCCCGTATACAAAGTTATACGGGGAAACTTTCTCGTTTCTATTACCGAAAGCGGCGAGATAAGAGCAAAGAATTCTACTTCCATTGTTACCCCGCGAGTTCAGGGAAATTTAAAGATAACTTATCTTGTACCCGAAGGAACTTACGTGCATGCAGGTGATACTGTTGTTAAATTCGATCCTACCGAGGCGTTAACAAATTTAAAAGATGCAGAATCTAAACTTGAAATTACGGAATCGGATAAAGCTAAAATGCTGGCAGACCAAAAGTCCAAGTTAACGGATCTGGAATCCGCACTTAAATCTGCCCTGCTTTCTTTTGAGCTTTCGAAATTAAATCTTGAGCAAATGAAATTTGAAGCAGATATAAAACAGCAGCAGGCAAAGCTTGAACATGAAAAGGATCAGTTAAGCCTGGCTAAGGCAAAGCAGGAACTGGAATCTCAAAAGATAATTCAGAAATCGGAGTTAAGTAAAATAAATTTACAGGTGCAACAGGATAAAGCCAGCCTTGAAAAAGCCAAAAGAGACCTTGCTGCTTTAACACTTACAGCGCCGAAGGAAGGCCTTGTTGTTTATGAAACAAACTGGAGTACCGGAAGAAAAGTAATGATTGGCGATACTCCCTGGCCGGGAATGCCGGTAGTCAGCCTCCCGGATTTGTCTTCTATGCAAAGTATAACTTATGTAAACGAGGTTGACGTCAGCAGAGTTAAAAAAGATCAAAAAGTTGTTGTTAGGCTGGATGCATTCCGGGACAGCAGCTTTACTGGAATTATTTCTTCGGTAGCTTCACTGGGAAGGAATAAAGACAGAAATTCAAATATAAAAGTATTTGAAGTTGATGTGGATATTAAATCCCGCTCATCTATTTTAAAACCGGGGATGACCACAAGCAACAAAATAATTATAGACCAGATACCCGCCGTTGTTTATGTGCCCCAGGAATCCGTCTTCGATAAAGGAGGCAAGAAGATTGTTTATGTAAAGAATGGCTCCGGGTTTGACGATAAGGAAGTTGAAACCGGTGAAAAAAGTGAAAACTACATAGTTATATCAAAAGGAATTAAGCCCAACGACGAAGTTGCATTAATAGATCCGACTTTAAGTCCGGATGAAATGCAATTAAACAACACCAATGTAAATACTGTTAATTATCCTTCAATGGTGAAGTAATGAATGCAGTAGAATCTTTTAAGGTCGGACTTACTGGGCTTCGTTCCAATAAGCTGCGTGCGGCATTAACTATGCTGGGAATTGTATTCGGCGTTGCTGCCGTAATTGCAATGATGTCTATTGGCGAAGGTGCTAAACAGGAAACTTTACATCAGATAGAATTAATGGGGACAAACAACATCATAATTCAAAGGCAGGAAATTAAACAGGGGATTTCCAAATCCAAAGCTATGTTTTCACCAGGATTAAATATTGAAGACGGAGAATCAATTAAGAAGCTTATTCCTTTTGTTGAATATGTAACGCCCGAAAGGGAAATGGAAAACAAACTTGTTTATAAATCTTACGTAATGGATGTAAGATTAATAGGCACAACACCGGAATATCCCGCAACTTTTAATTCGAAGCTGCAGCAAGGAATCTTTTTTAAAATTTATCATTTAAACAGTTATGCCAACGTGTGTGTTATAGGATCTGATATTAAGCAGAAGCTTTTTAAATTTGAAGACCCGCTCAACAAGCAGATTAAATTAGGCGATTTATGGTTTGACGTAATAGGAGTAATGGCGCCGAAAAATGTTTCGGTTTCATCCGGCGGCATTGGGATAAGAAATTTTAACGAAGATATTTACATCCCTTATACAACAATGATGTATAAGATGGAGCCACCCGCTCAAAATCAATCGGATATTATGTTTTTTTATCCCGGCATGCAGCAGCCGGCAAATGTAATTGACAGGAAATCTGTTGACAGGTTAACCGTCAAAGTAAAAAATTCGGATAATCTAAATCAGTCTGCTTATCTTGTAGAAAAAATTATGGCGCGCCGTCATTACGGAATTAAAGATTATGCAATTGTTCTTCCGGAAGAACTTCTTGCACAAAAACAAAAAACGCAAAGAATATTTAACGTTGTAATGGGTGCAATTGCCGGCATTTCGCTTCTTGTGGGGGGCATTGGCATTATGAACATTATGCTTGCAAATATTCTTGAGCGAACAAGAGAAATAGGCGTTCGACGCGCAGTTGGTGCAACAAAGTATGATGTTCTAAGTCAGTTTATTTATGAAGCATTAACTATCAGTATTATAGGAGGCCTTCTTGGAATTGTGGTAGGTTTCTTTTTAACCTCTTTAATAACTACCTATGCAGGCTGGAAAACAATTATATCTCCTTTCTCGGTAATTTTAGCTTTTGTAGTTTCTGTTGCAGCAGGGCTAATCTTTGGAATTTATCCCGCTAAACAAGCTGCCGAAAAGAACCCGATTGATTCTCTTCGATATGAGTAAACACAGGGCATAAAAAATGGAAGACAGGATGAAGTGAGGAGTTGATTCCTTTAATTTAAAATTAAAAGGAGGATAATTATATGAAAGAAGGAACGGAAGAATTACTTCAAAGAATATTTTTATTCGGGATGATACATTGAAAATTTTACTTACTCTCCCGGAAAACAAAGTTGTATTGAAAGAAATTAGAGAAAGTTATTATTGGTACCGGTTTCTAAATGCAACGCCGCCGAAAAATATATCAATTAATGAACTTAAAAAATTGTTAAACGAGAGTCTTGAACTAAGAAAAATCTTTACAACAATTAAAAAAACTCCGGGAAATAAATTTAAGGATCATACCGCATTTTACATGCGGGCAAACATCTTCCATCAGTCATCTTTCACTCCGGTACTTCCATTTATAACAGCATAATTGAGGCATAAGTAAAATGAAATTTATATATAAAACAATTTTGCTCATCCTGTTCGTTTTTAATTTATCATTTGCACAAAAGGTGCTTACGCTTAAAGATGCACTTAACATTGCCTTGAGTAAAAGTTACAGTATTAAGTCGGCGGAATTAGTTTTGCTTAATTCTCAGAAAACTCTTGAAGCGGCAAAGCTCGGTTTAATGACTTCAATAAATATGGACTTTAATATACCAAGCTATTCAAGAACATTGTCTAATGAATTCAACCCGTTAACCGGGACGCAGCAGTTTTTCAATTACGGCTATACTACTTACGAATCTAGATTGTATTTTACGCAGCCGATTATTTTTACAAACGGAACTTTTACCCTTACAGGTGATTTATGGAAAAGATCCCAGATCAGTTCGGGGCAGCAAATACCTGTAGACTATTACTCAAATGTTTATTTAAGTTTGCAGCAGCCTCTTTTTACTTTCAACACTTTAAAAGCAAACATGAACAGGGCAGAGATAAACCTTGAAAAGGCCCAAAGAAATTATACTAGTGCGTCAAAGGATATTGTTTACAAGGTTACAGCCGGTTTTTACCAGCTTTACCAGGCAAGGGAAAATGTAAAAATAGCAGCCGAAAAAGTAAAGCAGACGGAAAATTCGTATCAAACTGCAGAGAATAAATTGAAAGCCGGTCTTATTGCAGAAGTTGAAGCACTGCAGCTTGAAGTTGATCTTGCTTCAAGTAAAAATGATCTATTAAATGCGCAAAGCAATTATTACGAAGCTAAAAATGATTTCAAACTTTTAATAGGGTTAAAATTAAGGGACAGCATTGATGTTTCTGCAAAGCTTGAATACAATCCGGTTAAAATTAATTTGCAGGAAGCAATACGCTATGCCCTTGCAAACAGAAGCGAGTTGAAAAATTCCGAGGCGGATATTGAGCTTGGAAAAATGTCCGTAGATGAAATAAATTCGCAGGGAAATATAAGCGCAATGATTTCAGCTAACTACGGAATAAATAAAGATGATAACCGTTTTCAGGGTATCTTTCATCAATTTGATGATTCGCGGAGTGTAACATTTACGGTTCACGTCCCGGTGCTTGATTGGGGAGAAAACAAACGGCAGGTAGAAGCGGCAAAAGCAAATTTGAATCTTGATAAGTTAAGTTACGAAAACCAGAAAGAAGAAATTAAAAAAGAAATAATAGAAGTAGTTGATAAGATAAACTCCGCCAAAGCCAGGGTAGAAGCATTAAGTAAAAGTGTTCAGCTTGCGCAGAAAAGCTTTAACATAAGCAGGCAGCGGTTCCAGGCAGGCACAATAACAAGCTTCGAACTGCAGCAGATGCAGCTAAGACTGACCGATGCAAAAACAAACAGCCTAAACGCTTTGATTGATTATAAACTTGCATTGGCAGACCTTAACCGCAAAACACTCCATGATTTTGAAAAGAGATAAGATTATCTTCAGTTAATAATCCAGCTCTTTACTATTCTTTTCTGCTCTGTTTAAAATTTCCGGTGATTCATCAAATGTTAGGATGTTAAGTTTATCCGGTTCATTTATTAAAGTTTTGGCAATAATATATCCGGCAATGGACCATGTCTGCCTGCTTCTGGCTTCTTTGCCTATTAGCCTGTTGTAAATACCATCATAGTATTCGGGAAAATTGTCGTCGAATAACCTGGCCTCGGCAAGCTTAATAATTTTCTTTGGATAATTTAGGTCTCCCGTTTTTACGGAAGCAGCGGCAATGTACCACATTAAAACGGGCCAGCTTCCGCCGTTATGATATGACCAGGGAATATTTTTAGGATCATATCCGGTTAATAATTCCCATTCTTTTCCTGTTAATGCAGGGTAACAAATCTTAACCGGCATCTCGCCAACAAGCTCTTTCTCTTTGTTCGTTATCAATTTTAAAATAGCACCGGATTGATTTTTATCTGCCAATGAATTTAAAATCATCAATAAATTTCCCGCAGTAAAAAACCTGAAATCCATCCGCGAAGGTCCGAGGTCGCCTGCAAAATAACCGTCGTCATCTCCCAGCCAGTTGTATACCCAGCCGGGTATTGACTCGGGGAAAATATTAAATTGATTTATTGCGTTTTCTTTATACTCTTCAATTGAAAACCTGTAAATTCTGTTAAGCTTTTTCAAATCCAGCCAGAAATATTTTTTGATATGATAAACAAGATGCCCAAGCCTTTTATCAATATTTTCAAAATAAATTTCGTTTTCATCCGATTGTATAAGCAATTCTTTTGCGGAAAGAAGAGCAGTGTAGAAAAGAGCCTGGATTTCCAGCGGGTAGCCGTAAACGCCCATTCTTCTGTCAATCATAAATGAACCGTCGGGAACCAGCAAAGTTGGGAACATATCAAATCTGTTGGTAAGAGAAAGCTTAAGTACTAACTTTATTGCCTGCTGGCATTCGGCGCTGCGGGCAAAAGCCCAGTCGTTTGTTTTTTTTACATACACTCTTAAAATGTACAGCCACCAAAAAACCGAATCCACAGGGGCAACTCTTGCAATTGCCTTTTCACCATAGTCGGGAATTAGTTTTTTCTCTTTTGAAGTGGATACTTTGAAGCTGGCAGGCATTAATCCTTTGGCAGGTAAAAAACAATCCATTAAGTCTTCACGGCTCTGCAATTTTAGAGTAACCTCCAGAAAGTTTTTAACAATCTCGTAATTACCGTTAAGCAGAAATGCAAATGCGGAAACCGCAAAGTCTCTAATAAAGATCTGGTTATAGTTTAAAGCTTTTGTTGTTTTATCTTTTGCCGCCAAAGTTCCGATAGGTTTACCTTCATAGTCAACAATAGAATCATCCAGTAATTGATTAGCTTTTATGAGCAAATTGCTTTCTTCCATTAATAGATTTCCTTTATTTAAATTAGATTATCCGCCTGTTGCAAAACCGGGGTAGAGCGTCATTCCGCCGTCTATAAAAATACTTGTCCCGTTAATATAGTCTGCCTGGTCGGAAGCAAGCCAGGCGGCAGCTCTTCCTATATCATCAACTTCACCAATCCTGCGGTAAGGAATTAATTCCATCAATTTATCGTATGCTTCCGGTGTACTCCATACTTTTGTATTTATAGGGGTTCTAATTGCACCGGGGCAAATGCTGTTTACTCTAATTCTAAAAGGCGCAACTTCCTGTGCAATGCTTTTCATCAGCATCATAATTCCTCCTTTAGATGCGGCATAATTTGCATGGCCGGCCCACGGAATAACTTCATGCACTGAGCTAATATGAATTATCTTTCCTGCCGCACATGAAATTTCTTTTTTTACTCCTCTTCTTTTAAATTCCTTTACAGCTTCGCGTGCACATAGAAATTGCCCGGTAAGATTTACACTTATAACTTTGTTCCACTGCTCCAGCGTCATCTCTTCAATTGGAGAGTCCCTCTGCAGGCCGGCATTATTAATAAGGATATCAATTGTCCCTAATTCTTTCAATGTTTTCTCAAACATACGAAGAACATCATCTTCCCGGCTTACATCAGCTTGAAAAGAGAAAGATTTAATCCCTTCTTTTTTTAGTTCCTCAACCAGTTCATTTGCTGAATCGGGGTCTACTACATAATTAACTACCACATCCGCGCCTGCTTTAGCCAGCTCAATAGCTATCCCTTTTCCAATTCCGGAGTTTGCACCGGTAACCAGAGCTTTTTGGCCCGGCAGTATTTTGGGTGTCCTGCTGTCAGGAGTTTCAACTTTCGGCAGGCTGCTTTTTACTTCATTTGACATCTTAACCTCGTAATATTTTTTACACGCTAAATTCCGGCTAATTTAATTAATTCAATTTAAAAAAAGATATGATATGGGCTATAAATGATCTGCAAGTTAGTAAGATCACAGAAGAATAAGAGCATGATTAAGAATGGAAATAAAAGTGTGGAAAGGATTACAGCCCCGAATTTTTCTCCAGCATGATTATACGCTGTTCGTGGTTGTCAATAATTTGTTTATGGTTATCCAAATTCCGATCAATTCTTTCCGTAAGTTCCGCAATATTACCGTTTGTAAATTCCATCATTTTTATAATTCCATGAACAGATGAATCCATCTTTTCAATCATTGTATCCATTTTTTGGTTCAATTGATTAAAACGGTTATCCGTATAATCCTTCATAGACAGAACAGCATCATCTATTTTAGTATCAAGCTGCTTTCCCACTGAATCTATTTTTGCGTCAAGGCGTTTCTCTACGCTGTCAATTTTTGCATCGAGACGTTTTATTTCTTTTTTGAAAACATCATTTGTAACATATTTTGGTGTTGCAGCTTTTTTAGACGGCATTATTGCTCCTAGTTATAAATTACTTGTTGAACCTTGGGAAAAATAACGTCCGGAAATAACTATTCCAACTTAACCGGGAAAATAATAAATAGCAAGAAAATTTTTAGTCTCGTTGTGTTTCCTGCTAAACCGGTATACCGGATTAAAGGCTTTCCCGTTTAAG
>JBJKSH010000160.1:0-13455 GCA_046704255.1 Ignavibacteriaceae bacterium
GTTGTTCCATCAACAATTTCAATTTTCATCCTTCTTTTCAAATTAGAATCAAACGCACCAATGAATTCACCAAGCGTATAAAATGAATCTGCTTTTCTAGGTAATTTGCAGCCATATAATAAAGCCAATCTATCAAGGATTAGCTCTAAAAATATTCCAGACTTTGCAGCAATTATTTGTTTATCAAATGGTTCGGCTGCAAGAAGTTCTCGTAGCTCATCAATATAAAGTTTTGTTTTTGTATGGCGGATACCACGATCTATTGTCCAGCGAAGTAATTCTACTAATTGAATATTTCCATTTCCATATCGATACTTATCGCGCCAAACTTGATAGTGAGTTGTAATAATAGTGTGTTGAAAGTGCTGCATTTCATTTTCCAGCATTCTCATAAATCTACTAAGGTGTACTTGGTCAGCAGAAGTGATTACATCATCAAAAATCATTATTGTATCATCATTTCTGAACTTTTTTGTAAGTGCGATGAATATACAAATGCCAAGAGTATCTAAATGCGATTCACTATAATAAGCCTGCGGTTGAACATTTGCAGTACCTTCAAATGAAGATTTTAATTCTATGGATGCGCGCCGACCTTCTTCGGGAGAAAGAGTAACATGACCCAAATTTTCATTAGGGTGAATTTCTAAATACATCCTATCAATATCATTTGAGATTGAATCTAGAACTTGTTTTATATATAATTTTCTTTCATCAACAAATGTATTATATAGCGCGGTTATCCTTTGCTTCATTAATTCTAGTTTAGCGGCATTATTCCTTTTTTCTTCAATTGTATGGACATGATTTGAAATTGCATTGAGGTTAATTGAAGTCTTTTCCGTTTCAGATTTATGAGACAAAAGTTGCTGCTCGACTAATTGAAAGGAATCAAATAATTTAGATGACAAATCGATTTTTATACTTTCCGGAACATCATTATTATTTAAGTTAGTGTAATCGTCTAAGTTAAAATTTTGTGTCTCCAATTCTTGGGGAATAAAGGCTAAAAGTGTATTATAAAGTGATAAAGTTTGATTAATAAGTTGGGGCTTTGCTTGATTTAATTTTGAATTCTCAACCCCCAACCTTTGCTGAGTCTCCAACAATCTATCTTTCAAGGTTATAAACTGATTTTTGGTATTCAATCGATTATTTACTCTATTTAACAATGCCTCTCTTTCAACATTTTGTTCACAAACAGGACAAACATTTAATACTGCGGTTTTTTCAATATAGCTCTTGGATGTTCTTAGTACGTCTATTAGTTCATTGAGGTTATCTTCATTTTGGGAAGCAAGAAGATTAAATTCATTATCTAGAGAATGCAGCTCTGCTTGAATAGAACTAAAAGAAGAAGCTATCCTCACATAATTATCTTTTTGAGTTTTTAATCTGCTAAAGGTGCTTAGTATTTGGGAGTAATTATTTATTTCAGTTTGTAATTCTTCAGAACTTCTCGAAATTTTTTGTTGAGCCCATGCCATGTAATTTGTGCCGGGACTACCTTCTAAATTCCAAAGTTTATGTAATGCTTCTTCAGCATCCGTGATGGCTCTAGCTGAATTATCAAATTCTTTTTCATAGTCTACTTTTAATAGATTGATAAAATTCTCTATTTTTTCACATTGGGGGGTATCAATAAATGATTTAATTGCCTCATATCTTGAAGCTGGTTGTTTTGTAATAAAATCTAAAATCTTTTCTTTCCTTAAAATTGATACTTTAGGGATATTAGGATTTCCCGTAGTTGTCGGAAGATATCTGTTTCCAAGGATTGAATTCCATTCTTGACCATTGTAGGTGAGTTTAACATTACAATCTCTTTGATTCCTACGAAGATTAATTAAGTACTTAGATTTAGGATTAGAAATACTTTTTTCTTCTAAAGAACCAGCATTTTTATTGCATATTACATCAAAAGCATCAGCGATAGAAGATTTACCGGTACCATTTTCACCGTAAATAACCGTAATGTTATTCCCGCTGAAATCAACAGTAGTTTCATTAGTAGAGCCTTTAAAAGAGGCTATTTTGATTGATTGTAATTTACTCATTGTCAACCTCATTGACTGGTGGATTGAGTTCGGTTTCAACCTTATTTTCAATGTAGAGATTTATATCTTCCTTTGTTAGAGACTTATCATTTAATCTCGTTTTGAATCTTTCAAAGTCTTCGTTGCTCATTAAATTTTGCTGCTGAACTTTTTGAAATATTCTTTCTGAAAGAATTTGATCTTGTGTTCTACACATAAATTTACCTCTTTGTTTTCTTTTCCTTTTTTACTTCCTTTAACAATTTCTTCTCATCGCCTTTAAGACGTCTTTCAACTTTCTTGACGTCTTCGGCGGGCGGGAGATTTTCCGGCTGCACGCCGCGTTCTTTTAATATTTTCCTTACTGCTAAATTATTTTTTTCGCTTATAAAGGAATTTTGATATAGCGTTTTAAGCATAATTTCCTACCAAAATACTAACTGTATTAAACATTACTAAATAATACTATTGACTTTTAATATACATAAATCTATTATTGTACCATCTCATTAACCACGTGTTAAAGGAGTTACGGAGCCGCTCAAGTTGATTGAGCGGCTCTTGTTTTTAAATACAACTCATATTCTTTTATTCTTTTTCTTTTCTCATGTTCATATTCCAAAACAAATGCCGTCCAGGAAGAATATAATCCTTTCTAATATCCAAAATCGCAATAGATGTTAAATTCTTCTCTCATAAAACAATCCTTTTTACTCAATTTACCAATTTGTTGACTTTAACAAAATGGTTAGGAATTGACCCGGCTTTTTGCGCGACGAGATAACATGCGTATCTTGTGAGGGCTATGTCGAGAATGGTTTTAGCCGCTCCTTTAGGTATCGGTATCGTTTTGCTGATATCAGCAAAATGATCGGATACCGTTTCACCGGCGTTAACACAAGCAGCCTTAGCTTTGTCAATAGCATTTTCAAAATTACGCCACTGAGTATAATTAAATATTTCTTGTAGTTCTCTTGCGCTCCAACATTCAACACCTTCTAATAAATAACAAGCGTGTTCAAATTTTCCAAACAGTTCGGCGATGAGTTCTTTTTTCATACGAGTCTCCATTTAATTATGAAAAGCCTATTTACAAATAAATTTTGTTTTAGCCTTTTTTCGATTTCGGAAATAAGATCTTCTTTTCTTTGGTCGACCTCATCTTGAGATTTAAATAACTCAAGGCGTAGTTCATTTCTTTTTTTCTCAAACTCTTTAATTTGCCGCTGAGCTTTCACCTTTTCTTCCAGGTTAAGAATCTTTTTTGATTCAGTCTTGCGCGATTTAATTTCTTTATCGAGTTCTTTTAATTCAATCTCAAGGCTGTTCTTTTTGTCCTCCGCCCAATTATCGAGCTTGGTAATTTCCAGATCAAAAAACTCTGAGTTACGTTCGGTATTATTATTTAAGACTGCGGCTTGATTCTTTTCTTTGATAGAATCCAAGTGTTTAAGTATTTCATCTGAAGGCTGTGCAAAGGGATCATTTACTTCTGCCGGCAATGAAAACAAACGCATGCAATATTCCGGTTCTAATTCAACACCAGCGTCTGTGAATGCAGAAAACAACAAAAGATCCTCGGTTTCAAAAGATGTAATTGTAAGAAGCGAGAGGGACAACCAGCCGGAGCTGCCACATAAAGGTTCTAAGATAGAAATTTTGATATTAGTTGAGGTATAATCAAAAATCAGTTCGGAAGTTTCCGTTGAATAAGCTTTACATTTCTGGATTATCTGCTGGGCAAGAGGGTGACCAATGCGGTATGTATTTGCATCGTTAATATTCTTTCCAATTTTATAAGGACCAGGATGAATATGTTCTTCCGGGAAAGGATTATTTGTAAGGTAAAACGAACCTTCCGTATGATCGAATTCAGCATAAGGTTCAAGGAAATATTTTGTAAGCTGCCATAACCAGCTCTCATATTTGTTAAGATAAAATTTACTCTCTTCCAAATTCATTCTTAGCTTTTCGTGAACTTCTTCATCAAAGTTTTCGAGAAGCTTAGATCTTGTATTACGGAGATTCTCATCTATTTCAGTTTCCATTTCCTTTTGAAGTTCATCGAAGGCGCTTTGTATTTCATCTTCGGTGCGGCAGTTTTGATAAATAGCAGCAATACGCTTTTCGAAATCGACACCGGATTCAATTGTTCCTAAAACTTCATCACTTGCACCAAAGACACCGCTGAATAATCTAAATTTATCAGAAAGAAGTTGAAAGACTCTTTGATCGGCAGCGTTTCTACGATTAAGAAAATTAACAACTACAACATCATACTTTTGACCGTAACGGTGGCATCTGCCGATTCTTTGTTCGATACGCTGAGGATTCCAGGGTAAATCGTAATTGACTACGAGAGAACAAAACTGCAGGTTTATTCCCTCTGCAGCAGCTTCGGTTGCAATCATTATTTCCGCATTATCCCGGAAGTATTCGACAATGGCTTCCCGGGTATCGGCAGTACGTGAGCCGGTAACTTTATCAGTGCCGTTGTACTTATCAAACCATGTTTGATAAATACTTCTTGAATCCGGATCGTTATTAGAACCGTTGAAGAGAACAACTTTACTTTTATAATTTGAATTTTCTAAAAGCTCTTTTAAGTATCTTTGAGTGCGTGTTGATTCCGTGAAAATTACAGCTTTGCGTTTACCTCCTTTTAATTCAGTCTCATGAAAGCCATGTTCTAACGCGATTAATAAAGCTTCGCCTTTGGAATTCTTTTCAATTGAATTTGCAAGAGAGAAGAATTCTTTAAGCTGCTGGATTTCTTGCTTGACCTCTTTTATCTCGTCTTCAGTTAAGCGGTGTTCCGGTTGATTGTCAGCCTCATCTTCTTCGGACCATTCATCTTGTTGTTCTTCTAGAGATTCATATTCTTGTAATAGCTGCTCATCAAACAATTCCGGTTGATTGTACTGTTCAACTTTTTGTTCAAGCTTATTTTTAAGTGATTCAAGTGTACCGGCGATGGCATAAGTTGACGATGCAAGAAGCTTTCTCAGGATAAGAGTCATTAACTGTCTTTGACTTGCAGGCAAGGCATACAAATTTTGTCTTTGCAGATATTCGGAGACTAAATTATAAAGCTGATGCTCTTCTTCAGACGGAATAAACTCTTGAGTAATTGGAATTCTATTTGTGTATTTGACATAACCGTCAACCTGACGGCGTAATGTTCGCTGGCATACAGGCTGTAACCTTGTTTTTAGCTCATCATAATTATCTGTTTCAACTAATCTAAGAAATTGGCTCTTGAAGCTTTTAATATCACCGAAAGTATATTCATCAATGATGCTAACAAGACCGAATAATTCAAGCAGAGAATTTTGCAGCGGCGTAGCAGTTAAAAGTATCTTTGGAGAATTTGCAATTGATGCCTTAATAGAATTTGCAATTTTGTTTTGCGGCTTATAAACATTTCTGAGCCGATGGGCTTCGTCAACGACAACCAAATCCCAATTAACCTGTTGAATATATGCCTCTTTGTTACGAGCAAAATGATATGAACAAATAATAATTTCGTTTTGCAGGAATGGATTTAAGTTTCTCTTTTTAATTTGCTCATTGAATGATTTTGTTTCCAATATAACGGAAGATAAAAAGAATTTATCGCTAAGTTCTTGATACCATTGCTTTCTCAAATTTGATGGGACTATGATTAGTATTTTTCTTTTACGCTCGGCCCACTTTTGAGCAATAACTAAACCGGCTTCGATAGTTTTACCAAGTCCGACTTCATCAGCTAGAATAGCACCGGTAGAAAGAGGAGAACGGAATGCAAAGAGTGCTGCTTCCACCTGGTGAGGGTTTAGATCTACTTGTGCATCGAGAAGTGTGGCGGCAAATTTTTGAATATTGTCTGAAGAATTACGTTTGGTCAGTTCATAAGCGAAATACTTTGCATGATAAGGTGTAATGTTCATGCCGGTATGACTCGTTGAAATTTAGGATTATTATTAATGAGCATATTGAACTGTATCCCCTTTCGAAAATCAAATATTTGCAAAGTAATTGCTTTTCATGAAGTTATATTAAGAAAATTTTACAAGATGTGAAACATTTTACTAAAAAATCTGTTATAAAAATAATAGCAATAATTAGCAATTAAGACTCAAAGTTTTTAAAACAATCTACTCTTTAAATTTTCCCAGGCATAATAGCAGTTGTAATTTATTTCCGGGCGGATTAGGCCAGAGGCTCACAGGTAAGCTGGCTACGTAACTGTAGAATCGATTATAACAATTTATTAATATATCATTCCCAAATAAATATTTTAGGATCCAATTTTAAATTATCATCCCGGAATACCGGTTCGATGAATGATTCCAACCTTTCAATTACTCTTTCAAATTCACTATCTGATTTTAATTTGCGTTGATTTAAAAAAACAGACCACATTGATTGCTTTGCTTTATCTTTTTTGAAATCAGAACTAAATAATGCATACCTGTCGCTTAAATCGGTTTTTCTGTTTTTAAATGTTATAGTAATTGCTTCTTTTAGTTTTTCCGATTCGAATTGCTGCCTTTCTGCAAAATGCAGAATGTCAAAGAAATCTTTCATTCTGCTGGTTGAGAAGCCGCGGAAAACTATTGCTTCAAACTTTTCAGCAATTGCAGATTCAATTGAATATGCTAATAATTTGGGTGACGGAAAGTCAAGAAGCACCGGGTAATTAATTTTAATTGGTCCGGCAAAAATAGAATCGCCAAAGCCGATATCAATTTGTATTCTATCCCTGGTTTTTTATAGGAACGTATTAAACTTAATTCTTATTCCGTGATAATCCTGTTCTTCGACTATTTCTTCTGCTTCAATATTATCATTATCGAAAGTAAGTCCGTTATCAGATTTAATTTTTAAAATATTTTTGAAGATATTCTTCAAAACATCTTTATCATTCTCAACGGAAGTTCCTAAAAAATCTATATCCTTTGTCGATCTGTATTTGCTTATATCGAAAGCTATAAACGGCAGCGCACCTTTGAGAATAAATTATTTTGCATAAGCCGATTTCGATAACCTGTATAAGAATCTTTCCTGAACATATAGCCTAAACACACCCTGAAAATCTTTTCCATTATCCCTGGCATAATTAAACAGCCGTGCTTTAACGGAAGCTGCAAGATTTTTTACTTTCCCGCTTGGCGGGATTTCCCCGGCCGGCCGGGGCAGGCTATTTCTCTCAACTTTTGCCATTAAAGCATACCTTTCAGATATGGTTCCATTTTTTTATAAATGCCCGTTTGTCTGGCATATTCAATCAGCTTAGGAACAGATTTCCTTTTATCTTTTACATAAGATTTAAGCGACTCGAGCACAATATCCTCACCTACCTTGTTAAAATATCTGAAAAGGTCAGCTATAGTTTTTTCTTTATTATAAACTCTTATTTTTCCACTGTTGGTATTAATTACTTCAATACCGGGCTTATACACTCCGGTAGAAAAGTAGAAAAGATTTACGGGTGGATACTCAAGGTTAAATCTTGGTGTGTTCATCGGAACTGCAGTGTAAACTTCTAATGGATTAAATGTTGTAAGCTCATGGTATGATGCAGCGGAAAGCAGACAAATAACTGCATTCTTATTCGCATTACAAACGGCGGCAAAGCTTTCATTTTCGTCAAATGAATAATCGACAAGTTTGTAAAGTCCCGGTTTTATTTTCTCGATTATTCCTTCTGCAACTGCTTTGGAAATTGTTCTTGTGTGAATGCCAGAGTTTTTTAGCTCAGTCATTCGTGTAAAGCCTTTATTTTTTTGAAATATTTTAAGGATTTTTTCCATGTTGTTTTGATTGGTTCTTTTTGTAGGTAAAAATACAAAATTTACCTACAATTTGAACCATCTTAAATATATATTTGCACGGGTTTAGAACCAAACAAATTGGGCATATAAATAGGCGGCAAACGGGAAATAATGCCGAATATTAGAAATGTTTGTGGTTTGTAGTCTGTGGCAGGTAGGTTGTGGTAAGTAATGTATATGAGTTTTTGTTTGCTATAAGTATCACATTGTAATAATTATTGCAAATGAAAACTTGCTAAGACTTAATAAGATTTGTCAGAATCTACCGCCTCGCGGTTGGATAAGTGATTAAGTAAAGTTAAATCTCACCTACGTTATTTCGATAGCCCGTTTTTCGGGCTATTGGCTTTACCAATTCATAGAACTTCAGGTATTTATACTCCTCTATAAGGCGCAGGGCAAATACTTATTTATTTCATTTTTATTTTCCGGAAAGATAAGTGAAAGCCATTTAACAAAATATTAATTTATCCTTTCACAGACGTTTACAGTCCCGCCGGATTCCTTCATGGTTAATTTATTCCCGCTGATTGAATAAGTTCCGCCTGCTTTGTAACCGGGGACGTTTGATGAATCGCTGCCCTGGTTGCAAGTTGTAGATTGAAGCGTGGTTGAATAATTGTTCCCGCTTGTGGTATAGCTGTAAACTTTAGTGCATGAATATGTTGGTATCTGCATTGTAATTTGTTTTTCGGTAATATCGAGTGTCATGTCATAGGCGGAAACATCTACCCCGTTTGATGTAAGGATTTTCCATTTGCCGATTAAGCCGGTTTTAGCGCTGTTCTGGCTGGTCGGACTGTCATTCTTCTTACATCCGCTCAATATTACTCCAATCATAAACAGATAGAAAACTATTACAGAAATTCTTTTCATAATTCCGCCTGAATTTTTCATAATAACCTCCTAAGATTTAGTGAATGTTTATTTTATTAAGATCATTTTTCTGGCCTCGCTGTAATTTCCAGCCTTAAGTCTGTAGAAATAAATTCCGCTTGCCAGCCTGCCCGCATTAAAATTAACGGAATAGCTTCCGGCCGGTTCATTTTCATTTACCAAAGTTTCAACCTGCTTTCCAAGTATATCGTAAACCTTGAGAGTAACATGATTGTAATTTGTAATTTGATATTTGATAATAGTGCTAGGGTTAAATGGATTCGGATAATTTTGTTCAAGCTTGTAACTCGAGATTACCTGATTACTATTCTTTATTCCTGTAGTTCCTCCGCCGTACTCGAATACCCAGGCACGTGGAACTAATGCAGCATCCGTTCCGATTTGGAATTGAGGGCTCAACTGTGTTACTAATAATTCATCATGCCCGTCATTGTTTAAATCCGCTGCCAATGCATAACAATTTTTATATGGACCGGAAAGGGTATCAACTACTTCACCTTCGGAGTTTACAAGAACATAGAAAGATTTTACTCCCGTTGAAAGATCACCTCTGGTTACATTAAAGACAAACTTGTTCTTTCCGTCTCCGTTTAAGTCTGTTAGTTTAATGTTAGTTGGATCTTCGGGTGGAGTCCACAAATCAATGTCTACCAAAGATGTCCAGTTAGACGGCATAAAAGGTCCTGCAATGCTTTGGAAAGAATCAATGGTATCCTTACAAATCCAATCTGTAGCGAATGAAGAACCGTTATAGGATAGCATCTCAAGTCTCTGTGGTTCAGTTGAAAAAGGCACCCAACTTATACCCAGCATCCGATTCTTGCCGTCATTTTTAAAGTCACCGACAGCCACAACTTCTAACGTAGAATCATGCCAGATAGGATTTGCGCTTTTGCTGAGGTCATAAATAAAAGTACCGGCATCTCCTAAAAAATCCATATAGGAAGAAACAATAATTTCTTTATTGGAGGAGTTGGTTATATTTTTTACAAAATAGCTTTTAATGGCGCTTCCCGGAACTTTGATTCTATATTTTAGATTGAATGTCTTATCATAAATATATAGTGAATCTCCGGTGCCTCCGCTTTGTGTAACGATTTGGTATGGAGAAGTGCCGTCTACATTTTCCGGAACCAGGTACATCGAATTAAGAGCAGGAAGAATTGCAATGCTCTGGAATTTTTTAATTGAAGCATTCCATTGAAAGAATTGCGGGGAACCGTCAACGGATGATACCAATTCAGGGATGCCGTCTCCGTTTAAATCGGCGCTTGTAGTTGCATGAAGTCCAAACATTAACGTGAGTATGGTTGCTCTTGTTTCGTCAATGGAATCTATAACTGAAAAATTATTATAAACGTAAAATCTATAGGCATAACCGGATAATAAGCCAAGGTTTGTCAGACCGATGATTTCCTTCAATCCGTCGCCGTTAAGATCTATGTTAGGATATGAATCGCCGGTAGGAACGTTCGAGACGAAGAAGCCGCCCTGTCCGTTTTCGCCTTGGTCAAAGTTTATTACTGAGTTCCCGTCAATCTTATTATAGATTTTCGCAACCGGTGAGCCGGTAGATCCTGTATTTAATCCGCCTATATGTATTAAGAAGTCAAGCTTGTTCGGATCTGTCAAAGGGAAATAATCCGATTCCGTAATCATTGGTTTCTTAAATGTAGTATCCGTGAAGCTTGCGTTAAGGCTAAAGTTTGACGGATTAAAAAAGTAAGACGTTACCGTCCCGGCTGCAGTATCCTGCTTTACGCCGTAAAGAGTTTTCTTCCCTGTACCGTCATCCAGGGCATTATAGTTCTTCGTCGTAGAAAACATTAGAAGATTAGGATCAAATAAGTCCAGACTATCCATTTCAAATATTGTATTGATCTTTGAGCCGGTAACTTTTAAAGGAGTGGTTTTTAAATTTAATGAGGCTCTCTGAGTTTTAAAGATAGATTCATTTGGATTTAATCTCTTGACTTTGCCGTTCTGATATATCAGGCTAATTGAGCTCTGAGACATGGATATGCCTGCTGCAAATATCACTATTAAAAAAAACATTGTAACAGTTTTCATCTTCACTCCTGCAATTAGTGTTGAATAATTTTTTCAGTCGGCTTTTTTCAAATATAATTTTGAATTATTTTTCAAAACCGCAGAAGTAAATTAAACTCCCAAACAGGCCTTAACAATCGCATAACAGTAGTAATTTTTACTTGTCGTAGGGTTTACAAAAACGGTTGAAGTCTATTGAGATTTGTAATTCGGGATTCAGTTTTTTCGTTTTAGAATGACGCGCTGATCATTTACCTTTAGCAGTGCTTCGGTTCTAGAATGCACCTGCAGCTTTTCATAAATATTTCTTATATGTGTTCGTACTGTTTCTATGCTGATGAAAAGCTTCTCGGCAATTTCTTTATAACGATATCCCTTTGAAAGATAAGAAAGTATTTCCGATTCGCGGCCGGATAAATTCTCATCCGGAATTATTTCTTCCGGTGACTTTTGAAATGCTGCAACTACTTTTCTTGCTATCTGGCTGGACATTGGTGAGCCCCCGTTTACCACATCTTTTATGGCTTCCAGGAGAAGTGCCGCAGAAGTTTTCTTAAGAATATAACCGCTTGCGCCTGCCTGCAGAGATTTGAAAATGTTATCTTCATCTTCAAATATAGTCAACATTATAATTTGAATGTCTTTTCTTAGTCGCTTCAATTCAGAAACACACTCAATACCCGATTTACCGGGCAGGTTTATATCCATTAGCACTACGTCGATGTTCGATTCCGGCAGCTCTTTTAATGCATCTTCGGCATTAGAAAAACTTGCTGTGCAATTAAATCCTTCCGATGTCTTAATAAGATATACAAGTCCTTCACGTATATCTCTGTTATCTTCAACTATCGCTAAATTTATCTTCATAAAATTTCATATTACGAAATAAAACTTATCCCAATTATGCCTGCTGATCAATCACATGAAAGTAGTATTTGCCGCTTACCCTATTTTAACAGTAATTTCTATCAGCAAACCGTTGCCCGGTGAGGTAACTAAATTAAATCTGCCGTCAATCTCTTCAATACGCCTTTTCATATTGTTCAAACCGTTTCCGAATCTGGAAATTTTTTCTTCTGAAAATCCGTTACCGTTGTCTTTTATATTTATTACAAGATCAGGCTCATTATAATTCAGCTTTAACTTAACCAGGTTTGCAGAAGAATGCTTGACAATGTTGTTAAATGATTCTTTTACTACTAAAAATATATTCCTTCTGAATTCCGCCGATAATGGAACCGGCGGATAATTTTCTGAAAAATCAAAATGACATTCTATATCCGTACCCTCGAGAAATTCATAAGTGTATTCCCTCAGGTATGCGGCAAGGTTATCAAGCTTATCGTTTTTCGGATTTATTGCCCAAATTATCTCACTCATATTGTCGATTACATCCCTCGATATCTCCGAAATTTTGCTTAGCGTTGATTCTGTTTTACTCCGGTCGTCCGCTCCTTTCTGAATCATCTCACTTAATATTGCTATCTTTGTCAAACTGGAGCCTACCACAAAATGGATATCCTTAGAAATTCTTAAGCGCTCTCTTTCTATTAAAGTCTGCCTTTCAAGCTCCGCTCTATAAAGCTTAGACATCTGCAGGATAGCTGCCGTTCTGTTTGCAAGAAGGTTCAGCATCTCTACATCCTGCCGGGTATAAATCCTTTCGGATTTCTTTGGCCCGCTTATAAAAAATCCTGAAAGGCTGTTTTCATAATTTACCCTTGTAATTACTTCTGCGTTTATGTCGCTGAAAAATAGAGGCGGATTTTTTAGCTCGCTTGCTGCAATAGTCTGCAAAGCACCGCTATAATCGTTTTGATTTTCCGGCATCTCAAAGTTCATTCCTTCGAAAGTCTTTGCTTTTCCCAACCCGCATTTTATAACCAAACTTTTGTCTTCACCTGCGGTTGAAAATGCAAATGATGCAAAGTGGAAAATTTTATCAATCTCATAGCAGATATTCTCAACCAGTTTATCAGAATCGTATTTCCCTATAAGGTTGTGTTCAAAGTTTAACGCCGCTGTTGTCGGATCATAATCTTCACGATGGAAAAATTTGTCTATCCGCTTTTGTAAAATCTCTCTTGATGGTATAAACAACAATGCCGAAAATACAAGTCCAATTAGTCTTGATGTATCCGAATTTTCACTGACTAATAGCCCGGAGAGCCTGTACAAAATCAAATAGCCTCCAACTAAAATTATCGTGAGAGAAAAGTACAGAATACTTTTCCTTATAATTATTTCTATATCCCAAAGCCTGTAACGAAGAATTGCAAAAGAAATGCAAACAAGCAAAATTATTGTACCCGCAGCAAATGCAACCCACATACTGTTCGGGATAATTTCATCAAAATTAAAATTAGAATTCATGCCTAAACCGAATAATGTTTCGGGAAGCAGTCCGGCTACTATTCCGATCATCACCCATCTAAGCTGGTTATGCGCCGCTACTTCCTTTATTTTGAAGAAATTGTATAGGCTTACAAAAATTGCAGATAATAAAGTTAAGCCCATCCAGAGCAATCCTATTTGAATCGACCGGTAAAAAAATGCTTCAGTAACTTCATTCATGTCAAAATAAAACCTTATGATTGAATACATCATAAATAATGACACGGGGATTGTTAGTGTATATAATGCCGGCATCAAATATT
>JBJKSH010000161.1:0-3919 GCA_046704255.1 Ignavibacteriaceae bacterium
CTGCTGTTGTAGTTAATTCCATATTGATTTCCGGCCGGTACCTGTTCCTGAACCACAGCCGGATTTTTTACAATTGCAAAACTTAAAGTATCGGTTATACCTGCTGTATCTTTCCCGACTATCGAAACTACGTTTGTTCCTGTTTGATAATTTGATGCAGCAAAAGCATAACTTAACGACCCTACGTTTACCTGAGCTTTTTGAATGTTGTTGATAAACAAGGTTAAAGTTGAAATTTTTGTCCCTACACAAATTGCTGAAGCTGCGATATTGAAAGTATCGCTATCGTTTACAAAAACCGGTGCTCTAAGAGGATCACCAAATTGCGGAGGAAGGGATGGAGAATTTAAGGTTATATTTATTCCCGGTTTATAAAGCGGGACAAAAATATCCGGCTTGGTTTGTTTACTGCCGTCAGAACTTCTAAAAACGAAATCTAAGCTTGAAATATGTTCAGATGAATCAGTAATTTCGTAAAACTTTCTTGGGTAACCAACAACAAGTTCATAATGATTAGCGCTGTCCCTGGTTAATGCCGGCTGATCTTGATTATTTCCCCATTCGCCAATTACATGTATCCAGGCTCCTAAATTAGTCGTCACCCCGGTATGCGTGTAAAGGGTTCCAGAATAATTAAGAAGCTCTGATGCACCCGGCTGAGTTGCATCAAAATATACTATAATAGAATCATTCTCCGTCGGATATTCAGGAATTGTTCTTACAATTTGTGAATATGTAAATCCCAAACTAATTACTACAAATATTACTAAAAGCCTAAATTTCATTTTTAAATCCTTAATTCATCTGATCAAAAGCAGGTTTGCCCGCATCAACCCACGCCGTATAAACTAAATCCGCAAAGTGCAAAGAAGCTTCGTTAAATTGTACCTCTGTTATGTATCTTGCTTTGAACCAGAGCAGATCATAGTACTTTGTTCCTTCCCTGTCGCCTGCATTTTTAAAAGCATAATCATCCGCATCCAACAAAGTACTGCAAACCGAATTTGCACCGGTTATATAATTAAAAATAAACTTAATAGGATCTTTTACGTAAACAGCTTCGCCGGAAATATAAGAATCCTCAAGTTCCTTTAAATGCGCATCAACCATCTTAACTTCGTAACGGAAATGCACTCCTTTTTGCCCGGTTAACTGACCGTTATTATTCATAACCGTATGCATTGGCTGGTGGCCGTCCGCAACATAATGGCCTAAATCCGCCGCATACTTTAAAGCTTCTTCTTTATTCTTATCTTTAAATGCCTGCGTAAGATTCTTAAATGTTTGCAGAGTTGCCCAGGGTAAAACGCCGTTGCGTATTACTTCTTCTCTACCATATTCTTTTATTAATTTGTTTTCATCTTCAATCATGTTCCCGCTGTTAAATTCTTTATAGAAGTCAATATCAATAAAATGTTTTGGCCCCTCGGACTTATCTTCTCTTTTTCTGTAATCGGGATCAGGCGCATGTTCTTCAAGGTAATCTCTCCATTGTTTAAATTGATTCATTTCAGGCGGTAAAAAATTCACGGACATTTTACTAATCAGCTTATGCCCTTTGTCTCCCCAAGGGAAAATAGTAAGTGTAGAAAAGAAAACAATTACTATTAGCTGCCAAAGAAAACTTTTTTTATTCTTCATTTTTTTTATTCCCTGTTATTTGAACAATTATATTTCTATTTCTGATTCGGTTATCAAAATCGATTAAAATAATTTGCTGCCATGTACCCAGTAATAAACGGCCGCCGGAAAATGGTACTGTAAATGAAGCCCCTTGCAAAGCAGCGCGAATATGCGAATGACCGTTGCCGTCGTGCCACGTATCGTCGTGATGATATCTTTTACCGGACGGAATTAACTTTTCCCAAAATTCAGGATAATCTTTTAATAATCCGGGTTCATGTTCTATTGTAGTTATGCCTGCTGTTGAGCCCGGGACAAAAACAAGAGCACTCCCTTCAGTAAAATTATTAGAAGATATAACAGATTGTACTTCATCGGTAATATCAATTATATGTGTATTCCCACTGGTTTTAATATTAAATGAATTTGTAGAAATATCCATCGATTACAACGAAACTTATTTTAGTTAATAATTCAAAATATGAAGTAATATCTAAAAATATTCAAATAAATTATACTCCCCAAATAGGTAGTTTTTTAAGAGCTTTCAATCTGATTGAAAATTAGTGAAATACTTTAATCATTATTTTGAATTTTATTAGAAATTCGACGTATAAAAGATTTAAGAAAAATCTATTAAAATTTTTGTAAAGAACCGATACTATCCCTCGGAGTGATAGTATCGGTAAATGCTAAATCGTTTCCATCTTCCGGCAACACTATGTTAATTTGTGAGTACTTTGAACGTCTTCGTAAGATCAAAAAATCCCAGTAACTACACACAAAGTTTCGCAAAGAAATTTTTTATATTTCGGTTAAGTATTAAAATTAAATACCTAGGGAATAGATATAATGAAATCCTACACATGTTAATCCAGGAGGAAATCTTTTACATTCTAAATTCGAATATTCAAATGTTCTGGATTCTTCATTCAAAGTGAATACCCGGGTTCAGAACAAATAAATGAAGAATTAAGAATAATGAGACTTTGCAGAATTTCAAATAATCTTAACTCTTCTTCAATGCTTCCAATATTCTATCCGGTGTCATCGGCATCTGGAACAATCTAGCACCGACAGCATCAAAAATTGCGTTGGCAATAACGCCGCCCATTGTAACAATTGCAGGCTCGCCGCCGCCTTGCGGTGCTTCATCTTTTTTATCCAGAATTATAGTTTCAATTTTAGGCAGCCAGGAGAATTTAGGAATTTCATAAGTATCAAAATTTAAATCGAAAATTTGTCCGTTCTTAAAATGAATATCTTCTTTTAATGCATATCCCATACCCATAGTTATACAGCCTTCCATTTGAATTCTTGCACCTTCAGGGTTTATGGAAAGCCCCATATCCTGGGCGGTAACTACTCTTTTAACCTGAACGTCACCGGTTTTTTTATTAACGGCAACTTCGGCAATAGCTGCTACATAAGTGCCTGCATCAATACCGCATGCAATACCAAAGCCTCTGCCGGTGGGAGCTTTTGCAGCCTTCCATCCAAACTTCTTTGCCGCAGCTTCCAGAACTCCGCGCATTTTCTTGTCCGTTAAATTCTTCATTCTGAATTCATAGGGATCCATTCCTGCTTTTGCAGCCATTATGTCTATTTGAGATTCTCTTGCGAAAGTATTCGTATTATTACCGGGTGCACGCCATGCACCGGTTGCAAAAGGATGCGGACTATTATGCCCTCCCCATCCCGAACCATAAACAGTGTTTCTATAGTTCGGAATATTATAAAATACATTCGAACCTCTTTCACCGGCAAAATATACATTGTAATCCCAAAGATTTAAACTGCCTTCTTTGGTTATGCCGGATTTTATTTTAACAACAGCAGCAGGCCTAAATGAATCTTCAAAAAATTCTTCCTCTCTTGTCCATGCCACCATAACCGGTTTACCGGATAATTTTGCCAGTCTTGCAGCTTCCAGTATTTCCATGTTGCGAGATTTACCTCCGAATCCTCCACCTACAAAAGGAGGAGTAACATGAACATTTTTTTCGGGAATATTCAGTTCTCTTGCAACTTCGCTTTTAGCACCAAAAGGTGTTTGAGTTGATGCCCAAACTGTTACCTTATCACCATCAATTTTTACAACTGCCGTATGAGGCTCCATTGGTGCATGAGCTTTATACCCGTCGTAATAAGTTTCTTCAACAACTATGTCGGATTCTTTTTCTCCTTTATTAATATTCCCTTCTTTGTTTGCCACTTCACCTTCAGGTGCGGATTTTAATAAATACTCGAATATATTTTTATCATCAATACCGGTGTTTGGCTTATCAAATTTTGC
>JBJKSH010000162.1:0-3681 GCA_046704255.1 Ignavibacteriaceae bacterium
CCGTTTGGGTTGCAGATGCTCTTTCAAGGGGATTCGACGGAATTCTTTTAATCGGCTGTAAATACGGCGATGATTATCAATGTCATTTTATTAGAGGAAGCGAACTGGCGAACAAGCGAATGGAAAATGTCCAGGAAAAATTAAAGCAACTTGTTCTTGAACCGGAAAGAGTACAGCTTTTTACACTTTCAATTGATGAATATGAAAGAATTCCTAAAATATTTGATGAGTTTATTGAAGAGATGAATGAGATAGGGCCAAATCCGTATAAAGGAATGTAAAAATTAATGTAATTGTTTTGTGCCGTGTTCTTCATTCTGAGTCCTGGTATTCTTTACGTACTAAACCAGATTGAAGAATATGGCATTTCTTTTTGTATAAAGAGTAAGTTTAATAATTAAACAAAGGCTTTTATCAGCCTCTTTCAATTATAATTTTTTGAAGTTGCTCTTTAAGTTTAGGTAAATCCTTTTTTATTGTATTCCATAAGATATCCAAATTAACTTCAAAGTAGCCATGTATTAATTTGTTTCTCATTCCGACTATATCTGCCCAAGGAATTTCAGGGTATCGATTGAGCAAATCAGCGGAGAGCTTCGAAGCTGCTTCACCAATAATTTCAATTTCTTTTATAAGAGACAAAACAAGCATTCTATTTTTATTTAAGTCTTTTCTTTTTGTCTCCTTTGAGAACGAATATGCTTCATTTATTGCTAATAGCATGTGATTGATTCTTATTGAATCGTTATGCTCCATATTTTACTTCCGATTCTTTAATAACAGAATCTCTAAAAAGTATGCTAAGGTCCTCTTTTGTCCTGATATCTGCTTTTCGACTTAAGATTATTGATAGCTCCCTTTCCATTCTGGATAGTCCAAGCAGACCGGGAATCGAGTCATCCAAAAACTCAACCAGAATGTCTATATCACTTTCATCAGAAAATTTATCCGTTAAAACAGAGCCGAAAAAAGAGAGTTTTTTTATCCCGTTTTGTTTGCAGAAATTATCAATTTTGTTCTGATCAATTTTTTCTAAGTTATGGTTCATAAAAAATAATTTGCCCTTTTTTAAATCTACACTTTTATTTATAATGAAACTTACAAGAAATAATTATTATAGCCTCTTCTATTACATTATAAACTAATCTATGTTTTTCATTAATTCTTCTAAGCCAATATCCTTTTATTTTATGTTTTAGAGGCTCGGGTTTACCAATTCCGTCTTTGTATTTATAAATGCTGCCTTAATATTTTCCAATAATTTCATATCTATTTCATCTGCTCTTAAACGATAAACAGCATATATCATTTCACCAATATTTTATTTTTAATTTAAATATACTATAAGAAAAGCTTTTTATAAAGATTCTTATTAATAATGCCTCTATTTATGCATTTTAAGCCGGGAAACGGAAAAAATTTACAGTATAAATGTAAGGCTTATAACCCTCAAAAAATTAACAACAACATGATTACAGAATCCCTAATCGCGTTGATTTTACCTATACATACCTATAAGTTTTTATTGGAAATATTATTATTTAAGCCGAAAAATAGTTTATATATTGTGTAAAAATCGATTAAAAGGAGGATGAAATTGCCCGGTATATTTGGGGTTAATTTAATTTCAAATTGGGAAAAATCTTTTCCCGCCGAAAAGAAAAAAGAACGGGTATTTTCATTTTTTGTCTTCATACGAGGAGTAAATAATCAAATAAAAAATATAAACTAAAAAAATTTAAACGGAAGGAAGATTTATGTCAAATTCTAATCTAATACGACCGCATGGAAGCGACGAGTTAAAGGTACTTCTTCTTAGCGGCAAAGAAAAAGAGGATGAGCTTAAAAAAGCAAAAGGGCTAAAAAAAATTTGTATAACCAGCCGGGAAACGGGGGATTTAATTATGCTGGGTATAGGCGGCTTTACTCCTTTGGATGGGTTTATGGGGCACGACGACTGGAAAGGCGTTTGTTCGGAAATGAAAATGACAAACGGATTGTTCTGGCCTATTCCAATAACATTATCTGTCTCCGATGAGGAAGCAAAATCTTTAAAGATGAATGATGAAGTTACTTTGGTAAACGGTGAAACAGATGAGATTATGGCAACAATGAAGGTAACAGATAAATATCAAATCGATAAAGAATTTGAATGTAAAAGTGTCTTTACAACTAACGACTCTGAGCATCCCGGTGTTAAAATGGTTATGCAACAGCTGGACTGGAATATTGCAGGGCCGGTTAAAGTACTTTCCGAAAGTTATTTTCCAAAAGAGTTTGAAGGGCTTTATCAAAGGCCGGAAGAAAGCCGCAAAATTTTCGCAGAAAAAGGATGGAGAACAATTGCCGCACTTCAATTAAGGAACCCGATGCACAGATCTCATGAGTTCCTTGCTAAAATAGCATTGGAAGTAACCGACGGACTTTATATTCACCAACTGGTTGGTAAACTTAAACCGGGTGATATTCCTGCAGAAGTAAGAGTAAAATGTATAAATGTTTTGGTAGAAAATTATTTTGTAAAAGATACGGTTGTATGCGGCGGCTATCCGCTGGATATGCGCTATGCCGGTCCAAGAGAAGCTTTGTTACACGGCGTATTCAGGCAGAACTTTGGATGTACACATCTTATTGTTGGCCGCGACCATGCCGGCGTTGGTAATTACTACGGCCCGTTTGATGCTCAGAAAATATTTTACGAAATACCTGAAGGGGCATTGCTGTTAAAACCTCTTCCTATTGATTGGACATTCTGGTGTTTCAAATGCGGCGGTATGGCATCTATGAAGACTTGCCCGCATAAAAAGGAAGATAGGTTGTTCTTAAGCGGAACTGCTCTTAGAAAAGCTCTTTCAGAAGGCGGAGATGTTCCCGCAGAATTCAGCCGCCCGGAAATTCTGGCAATTCTTAGAGATTACTATTCAACGCTGGAAGAAAAGGTAGAAATTAAAATGCATCAATTTGCAACCGGTGATATTAAACCGAAAGATAAAAATTAATATTTCTAATTCTTTATTGTTGGCTTTAAAATTGAACTCAAGTACATATTCGTTTTTTAATTAAACTATATAGGAGATAAGCTAATGCCAAGTTATGTAATCACGGATAAATGTGACGGATGTAAGGCACTGGATAAAACTGCGTGCCAGTACGGTTGTCCTAATGATTTGATGGTGTTAAACAAGGATGCTATGAAGGCATTCAACCGAGAGCCGGAAATGTGTTGGGAATGTTATAACTGCGTAAAGATTTGTCCTAACCAGGCAATTGAAGTACGCGGTTATGCAGACTTTGTTCCGCTAGGAGCTACGGTTACACCAATGAGAAGTACCGATTCTATAATGTGGACGGTAAAATTCCGCAACGGTACTTTAAAACGTTTTAAATTTCCTATCCGTACAACGGATGAAGGTAAAGCCGTACCGGACGGCGGATGGAATACAAAAAGTGACGACTTAAAGAGCCCCGTATTGTTTACCGAGCCTGAATCTTTAGGTCTACCGGAAGTAGTAACAATTAAAAATTAGGAGGTAGTAAATTATTATGGCAAATTTTAAAACTGAAGAAGTAAATACCGATCTTTTAATTGTTGGCGGCGGTATGGCAGCATGCGGTGCAGCCGTGGAAGCTGCTTACTGGGCAAAGAAAAACGGTTTAAAAGTTACTTTGGTTGATAAAGCT
>JBJKSH010000163.1:0-23950 GCA_046704255.1 Ignavibacteriaceae bacterium
TTATACGGATAATTCCCTGGAACATTAATATCCGAAATATTATAAAGTGATGAAATTGATTGAAGTTTTTCTTTAATTTTGCAGCCAAACATTTCAGCATAACTTAAATCTGCTGCATCAGGACGAGTTACGGCAATGGGTGTTTCTAAACTTGAGAAGGCGTGTTCTCCGATAAATGCCGCACATGCGATAGGAATAGCTCCATTTTTTTTCATATTATCTTTTAGTTCAAGAAGTGCATCTTCATAATCTCGATTCCCATAAACAACAATACATACAATTGGTGTTTTATCGGCTTTTATTGCGTGCAGCCATTCGCTTAACAAAGCCGGTATCCTTCCAATATAAACAGGTACACCAACAACAAGAAAATCTTTTTCAGACGTTTGTAATATTTTCTTTCTCGCCTTTGGTTTGGTAATGTCGATGTGTTTTACTTTAGTTCTAGCAATACCCTTTGCTATAGCTTGAACGACGGATTTTGTTGTTCCTGTAGGTGAAAAGTAAGCTAGAGTCAACGATTGTATTTTCATTGGTTATTTTTATATAAAAATCGGTTTTAACAATTATAAAGTAAAAAAGTACCGGAAGGTTTTCTCTATCTTAGTAGTATCATTTTTTTTATAATAATATTTTTGTTATTTTTTAATTGATAGAAATACACGCCGCTTGTTAATTCTTCCGCATTAAAAATTACTTCGTGCCTTCCGCTATTCAGATATCCTCCCAATAATTTTTTAACCTTTCTACCCAAAACATCAAAAACCTCAAGAGTTACATAGCCGGGATATTTTAAAGTAAATACGATTTTTGTACTTGGGTTAAAAGGATTGGGATAATTCTGACTTAAAGAAAACTCTACCGGTACATTCGGTGAAGATAATTCTACAGGCAGCAGCCCGTCGGATGCATTATATTTTGCAAAAAAGATTTCATTATCTCCTGCGCTTATTAGATTTATTGTTCCGTCCGAAGGATCAAAATCTGCCATGTTATTGAAACATCCTGTTAAGTAAATATTCCTGCTTCTATCGACAACTATAGAATGGCCCTGATCAATGCCAGTACCACCGGCACTTTTTGCCCATTGAAAAGTACCGCTGGAATCGTATCTTGCATAAAAGATATCAACAATTCCTGCACATGTTAAATTTGTTGTTCCCTCAGAGGGATCAAAATCTGCGATATCTCCAAAATATCCTGTCAGGTAAACATTCCCATCTCCATCAACTGTTATAGATAAACCTTCATCATAATAATTTCCGCCTGCACTTTTTGCCCATTGTAGGATGCCGTTTGCATTGTATTTTGCAAAAAAGATATCTTCAAGTCCGGCGCTAGTTATTTTTGATGTCCCATCCGAAGGATCAAAATCTGCTGTGATGTTGAAAAATCCTGTGAGGTAAACATTTCCAATTTTATCTACTGCTATGGAATGACCTTCATCAGAGCTTGTTCCGCCGGCGCTTTTTGCCCATTTAATTGCGCCGTTTGAATCGTACTTTGCCAAAAAGATATCATCGCTGCCGGCGCTTGTTAAATTTATTGCCGGACCAGTTGGGTTAAATTCTGCAGTGCCGGTAAAGCATCCTGTCAAATAAACATTCTGGCTATTGTCGTCAATTGCCAGAGAATAACCTTGGTCATAATCCGTTCCGCCCGCACTTTTAGCCCATTGAAATACTCCGCTTGAATCGTATTTGGCTAAAAAGATATCGACACTTCCCGCGCTAGTTAGATTTGATGTTCCATCTGAAGGATCAAAATCTGCTGTGCCTTCAAAATATCCTGTCAGGTAAACATTTCCGTTAACGTCTGCTACTATTGATTTTCCGACATTGGAACCCGTTCCGCTAATACTCTTTGCCCATTTAAGTTGACCGTTTGTATTATACTTAGCTAAAAAGATATCGTGACTACCGGCACTTGTTAAATTTACAGTACCGCTTGAAGGATCAAAATCTGCCGTGCCCTTAAAATATCCGGTAAGGTATACATTTCCGCTTTCATCAACTGCCATGGAATAAGCGACATCAGAATCGGTCCCGCCGACACTTTTTGCCCATTGCAGTGTACCGCTTGCATCGTACTTAGCAAAAAAGATTTCATCTTTACCGGTGCTTGTTAAATTTGTAGTACCGCTTGAAGGATCAAAATCTGCCGTACCATTGTAATATCCCGTAAGGTAAACATTGTCGTTTTTGTCAACTGCAATGGAAAAGCTATTATCATAATTAGGTCCTCCAATGCTTTTTGCCCATTGTGAAAAGGAATTTGTACTTAGCAGGGTAATTAAAAATAATAAAAGTGTTTTCATTTTTTAATCCTCCATTTAAATTTTTAATTATTACATAATCACCGGCAAAGCTTTTCTGTTGATTTCAGGAATATCAATCTTATAAATAAATATTTTTTTATAACAAAATATTTATTAAAGAAAGAACTAAAAGATTACTTATTTCATAACTATTATTTGGAATTATCCGAATACAAAAATTCGAACAGGAGAAAGAAAATTAATTTATCGCGAAATTATATTTGAAGGGAAAAAACAATGTGACAATTATGTTTTCCTAACCGGTATAATCAATAAATCGAATATTGTCGGAAGGTAGAAAGGTGCTTATAGTTATTTGTAATCGGCAGTGAATTACCGGTAGATATAAAAATTTGATATTTAAAAAACATTCAGCCACTTTTCCCTCATTTATGAAACAATAAATAATGAAAAATTTTTTTATATGCAAGTATTTGGAAAAATTACCCGGAGGAGTTTAATTTTATAAAGTTTGTGATAACAAGAGATAAATTATCTCTACGAAAGAGTGTATTTTACGGTAATAAACCCGCTAATTATTTTATAAATTTTTTTAATAATTCGGCATCCGCAATATCCTTAGCTCTGCCGGCCGATTCCTTATTCTTTAAAAGATCCTGCAGCGAAATAAAATAAACTTTTTCCGTACCGATCTTCCCTTTTACTTTATTTTTATATGCTTCACTGAACGACACGCCGGATATCCCAGTTATAATATCTATACGGTTCGGACTGTATCCTAATTGAATTACAAAATCCGGATTAAGAAAATCTTCCTTCTTAAATTCAAGATCTCCGAATCCAAATTCATTTAATACTTCAAGTATCTTTTTAGAATTAATTTCTGAGGATTCAATAAAAAAGTCGATATCCCCTGTATTGCGCGGAATAGAATGAAAAATGACTGCGTAAGCACCTACAATAAGATATTTAACTTTGTGAGAGTTTAGTAATTTTATGAAATCTTCGAAGTCCTTTTCGGCTTTCATTATATAATTCTTGTTTGTTAAAAAGTTTTATATACTGTTCCCTAAGTTCCTGAAGAATGCTTAATTTTTCCTCCGGGGTAATTTTTTTCCAATATTCAATTTCGTCTACATATTGTTCGGGATCTTTTAAATTATATTTTTTTATATGCTTTTCTATCATATCTATTAACATACTACAAGATGATATAATAATATAATTAGAAACTTTAGTTATTCCAATTTACCGAATAAGTTTAATTTCCCGAATTAAAAAGGATTCCCAGTTTATCAAAGCTATATTAAATTGAACCTAGGCATGCATAAGTTCTTTTTTCAAAAACGCACCGGTAACGCTGTTCTTCTTTTTTATTATTTCCTCCGGAGTACCTTCGGCAATAATTTTTCCGCCGGCTTCGCCGCCGCCAAGTCCTAAATCTATTATCCAATCCGCCGTTTTAATTACATCAAGATTGTGTTCAACTATTACCACGGTATTGCCCTTATCTACCAGCTTGTTGAGCACCTTCAATAAAATATTAACATCTTCAAAATGGAGCCCGGTTGTAGGTTCATCAAGTATATACAAAGTTTTACCTGTACTAACTTTGCTCAATTCCGTGGAGAGCTTAACTCGCTGAGCTTCTCCGCCGGATAGTGTTGTTGCCTGCTGTCCAAGCTTAATATAGCCAAGTCCTACGTCGTTAATTGCTTTCAGCTTCCGTTTAATTCTCGGCAGGTCTTCAAAAAATTCAAGTGCTTCGCTTGCTCTCATTTCCAGTATATCCGCAATGGATTTTCTTTTATATAAAACCTCCAGCGTTTCCCTGTTATATCTTTTTCCACGGCACACTTCGCACTCCACATAAACATCCGGCAAAAAGTTCATCTCAATTTTTCTTAATCCGTCGCCGCCGCATTCATCGCATCTTCCACCAGCAACATTAAAACTAAAGCGCCCTGTTGAATAGCCTCTCATCTTCGATTCCGGTAGTTGCGCATAAAGATCTCTTATAAATGTAAACAAGCCGGTGTAAGTTGCGGGATTCGATCTTGGTGTTCTGCCTATCGGTGTTTGATCAATTTCAATAACCTTATCTATAAATTCCAGACCTTCAATAGATTTATACGGAAGAGGTACAGCCTTGGATTTATAAATTTTGTTCATTAAAATCTTTACAAGTGTTTCATTCATTAAAGTAGATTTTCCCGAACCGCTTACTCCGGTAATTAATGTTAATGTACCTAACGGAATTTTCAAATTAACTTTTTTAAGATTAAATCCGCTTGCACCTTTAAGAATTAAAATATTTCCGTTTCCTTTTCTTCTTTCTTTAGGAACCGGAATTTCTTTTTTGTTGCTAAGGTAAGACAGCGTAAGCGAATTAAATCCGTTCTGCGATTCAATTAATTTCTTGGTTTCACCGGCAAGGCATATCTCACCGCCGTGTTCACCGGCGCCCGGACCTAAGTCAACCATGTAATCCGAATTTTCAATTGTTTCCCTGTCGTGTTCAACTACAATTACGGTATTGCCAAGGTCCCGTAAATCTTTAAGAGAATTTATAAGCTTTATATTATCACTTTGGTGAAGACCGATGCTCGGCTCATCAAGTACATATAATACGCCGGCAAGCTGGGAACCGATTTGGGTAGCGAGTCTTATTCTTTGAGATTCGCCGCCGGATAAAGTTCTTGCGGAACGGTCTAGTGTTAAATAATCCAGGCCCACATTTAAAAGGAATCTAAGCCTTTCTATAATTTCTTTAAGAATTGGTTTGGCAATAATTCCGTCTCTACCGTTAATTTTTAAAGATGTAAAAAATTCCTCCGCTCTTTTAATTGAAAGCTTTGTAACTTCACTTATATTATACCCCTGGAACTTTACAGCCAACGATTCCTGCTTTAATCTGCCGCCGCCGCATGCCGGGCATGCAACAGTATTCATATAAGCTTCCACCCATGAGCGAATATTGTTTGAGGTTGTCGTGTTATAATAATTCTTAAGATAATTTATTATGCCGGCAAACCTGTGCATGTAAGTTACAGGTTTGCTGCCGGTGTAAGAATATGAAAAAGCTATCTTTTCTTTGCTGCCGTGTAATAAAATTTCCTTTTGTTCGGCACTTAAGTCTCTAAGTTTTGTATCGAAATTGAACCCATACTTTTCAGAAACGGCAGTAAGCTGGTTAAAAAACCAAATGGAGCGCGGCTTTCCCAAAGGTGCCAAGCCTTCCCCGTTAATTGTTTTATCCCAATCCGGAATTATTAAATTTAGATCAAGTTCCTTTTTCTCACCAAGCCCTTCGCAATCCGGGCATGAGCCGTAAGGAGAATTAAAAGAAAATGAATTCGGAGCAAGTTCCCTATAGCTTATGCCGCAGTCTAAACATGCAAGATGCCTGCTGAATACGTAATCTTTTGTTCCGTCGTTTACAATAACAATTCCGTTGCCGTAATTTAAACCGACTTCAATAGATTCGGTAAGTCTGCTTCTAGAACCAGATTTATCCTGTCCATTTACCGCCAGTCTGTCTATTATAATTTCTATGTTATGAATTTTATAACGGTCTACCTGGAATCCTTTAGTAATTTCGAAGATCTCGTTGTCAACCCGTACCCTCAAAAATCCGTCGGATAAAATTTCTTCGAAGAGTTCTCTGTAATGCCCTTTTCTACCTCTTACAACAGGTGCAAGTATGTAAACTTTTTTACCGCTTAAAGATGAAAGTACCGAATCTATAATTTGAGCGGAAGACTGCCTGGTTACAGGTTTTCCGCAGTTATAGCAGTAAGGTGTGCCAAGTTTGGCATAAAGCAAGCGAAGGTAATCATAAATTTCCGTAACAGTTCCAACAGTAGAGCGAGGGTTGCCGGAAGTTGATTTCTGTTCGATGGATATTGCAGGGCTTAAGCCTTCAATCAAATCCACATCCGGCTTTTCCAGCATATCCAGGAACTGCCTTGCATAAGCAGATAAAGATTCTATATATCTGCGCTGGCCTTCCGCATAAATAGTATCGAACGCTAAAGAAGATTTGCCGGAACCGGACAGCCCGGTAATAACCGTAAACGAATCTCTTGGTATTTCGATATCAATATCTTTTAAATTATGCTCTCTTGCACCTTTAATTATAATAGTTTCTTTTTCCAACGCATACAAAAATTTTATTATTGAAACAATTATATTACTACTCACTATTCTGAAAATCAAATATATTTGAAGTGCATCATATTACTTTTTATTTTGTAACCTTACCCGCCGGATGAACTAAGGTGAGGTAAGATTTTGAATTACTACTATTTATTATAAATTGTCTTTATAAAATTAAAGTGCAGAATTACGAACAAATAAAAACCATAACACATTTTACCGAAACTAAATACAAAGAAAAGGGTTCTGTTTTCTTAGGAAAAGCATACCCAATAGATTCAATTGAACAATGCGAAGAAATTTTATCCGGATTAAAAAAGAAGTTTTATGATGCATCGCATTACTGTTTTGCATTCAAATTAATTAACGGTAACTTTAAATATTCCGACGATGGAGAACCTAACGGTACTGCCGGAGTTAGAATTATGAATGCATTGGAACATTTTGAATTATCTGCTGCAATGGTTGTTGTTGTAAGATATTTCGGCGGAGTTAAATTAGGAGCCGGCCCGCTTGGCAAAGCTTATTATAACACAGCTTATCAAACCCTTAAAGAGTCCGAATTTGTTATAAAGAAACCGTTTATAAAAATTTCGATTTTAGTGGAATTTAATTTACTGAGTAATGTGCACAGAATCCTTGCCAACCATAATGCCGTAATAAAAGAAACTTATTACGACCTAAAAGCAAATTTTATTTTTCTATCTGAATTTAATGAAGTCGATTCGATTATCCGCGAGTTAATAGAAATATCAAAGGGAGAAATTTCAATTAATAAGTACAAAGAAATTGAATACCTATAAATTCAATTATTAACCAGGCGAATTAGCTAAAAACAATATAACAATTTGGCAATTCAAAATTCACAAATAACAAAATTGATACAAAAGCATAAATCCTAATAAAAATAAATTAAGAAAAGTATTAGTTTAACTTGACATAATTATTTCTATTGACGATTTTTGATATAAGCAATAATTATTAATGGTTAATACTATGTCTAATAAAGAAGAAGTTTCAAAAAATGCATCAAAGCTGGCAGACCTAACTTTTAGTCTTCTTGCAAGCTGCCAGGAAAAAGAAAACAGGCTTGCAGAGCAGCACGGATTAACTCAGGCGGAATTCCGGTGCCTGCGTCTATTCAGTGCTAACGAAACTCTTAACAACAAACAAATTGCAGAACGTATGGGGCTTAGCCCAAGCAGGCTAACCAGAATAATTGACGGGCTTGTTAAAAAGGAATATATAATTAGAGAAATTGACAACACCGATAGAAGAAATATGCGCGTGTCTCTTTCTAAAAAAGGCGACCAGATAGTTCAACTGCTCAATTCCGCTTATGTTGATATTCATAAAGAAATTCTGGAAGATATTGATGAGTCACAGCATCAACCTTTAATTACTGCGATGACAAGCCTTTTGTCTGCTTTACAAAATTGGATTAACAAAACTTAAGAAACCTATACGGCACAGCAGTAAGTTAAGTTATTTTCCTTTCCGCTTAAGATCATTCATATACATCTTACACCGCTCAAGGTCGTAAAGAAGTTCGTTCAGATTCATAAAGCTTTGCTGTGTCATGTTGAAATATGTTTTTTCAAAATAACTTTTCATCTCATCGCCGGAATTACTAATTATGTCCCTTATCTGATCAACAACTTTTTTTACGTTGTCCGAGAAGTCTTTTTTTATTTGTTCAATGTTGGTAATTTCCGAATTACCGGAAGCAGATTTAACGGCCCTCATTAATCCCTGAACATACTTCGCTGTAAAAACCATATCTTCAAATAAAAATTCTTTTTGATGTTTCTTTGCTTCTTCATAAAGCCTTATCACTTCGGCTTTTCTTTTAAGTTTTGAGCCGGAAAATTTTTCTACTTCATTTATAAAACCGGCTGAATTATTTTCTTTAAATTGACTCATCTTCTAATAACCTTCAATTACGTTATTCCTTTAAGCCTATTCCAATTCCGTCTCCTACCGGCAGTATTGTAGTTCTTAAACTCGGCTGGGAGGTAAATATCTGGTTAAACTCTCTTATTATTTTAGCGGAGCTTCTATAATTAGCCGGTACTTTTTGAGCAGCCGAAAAACCATGCCAGAGGAGATTATCAATAAACAATATTCCACCCTTCTTAAGAAAGATCATTGAGTAATCAAAAAGTCTTTTATAATCTCCTTTGTCCGCATCCAAAAAAATGAAATCATATTTTTTATCAAGTCTCGGCATAATTTCAAGAGCATTTCCTTCGTACAAAATTATCTTATCTTCCAGCCCGGATTTTGTAAAATTTTCTTTTGCAATTGCAATATTATCTTCGCTTTTTTCTATTGTATGAATTACACTTTTCTTTTTAAGATTCCTGGCAATTCTTATAGTAGAATATCCGATTGCAGTTCCCAATTCCAAAACGCGGTGCGGAGCAACTAACTTTATCAGTAACTCAAGCAGTCTGGCAGAATCGCGGTATAAAATAGGAACTTTATTTTCTTTTGCATAGGCCTCCATTTCAAGTATTAACGGATCGGACTCATTGTGAAATTTTTCAAGGTATTTCAATTGTGCCGGGTATAGAATACTGTCCATGTTTCTTTGCTTCCTTATAAGAATTGGTATTCCTAATCTAATAATAATGAAAGTAAAATTACAATAAATATGCGCTCCTTAACACCGCATCTTACTCCGTTGCTTTTGGGGGTAAAGTTAAGCGCAAAAATCAGAAGCGATAAGAGACAAAAATAATAACGGAAAAATATTAAGTAGATTTTTTTATTCGTATTCTATAGGTTATAAGATCTCTATGAAACGAAACAATTTGGCTAAAGCCATGGTTTTCATTAGTCCTTTTCATGGAGTCGTCCTAAAAGTAGTTGTGGTAAATAAATATTCAACGATTGTATTCAAGGCCTCATCCCAAATATTCCACTAAGTGTGGAAGAGCTTATTAAGGGTAATGTTTTATTGTTAACATCCTGATCTACCTGGCGGCAGACAGGCAGAATATTAACATAAACATTCAATTGTCAATAAGTCTCTCTCCTCTTAGGCAATGCTGCAACTTAAAAAGCTGGTAAGAAAAATTGAATTTTTAATGCGGCTAAAGCCTTTCTTTATGTTGCTTTTGCCCGTTCGCTTTAGAGGCTGTGTGAAAATTAGAAAGAGGCGAATAATTATTATAAAATCTTAATGGGAAATTTTCCAATTGCCCGGCCGTTTACGGCTGGGGTTCCAGGAAATTAATAATAATAGCAAGGGCATTTATGCCCTTATTAGCTATACTTAACGCCGTCAACGGCGTATTGATTTTAATTTATTTCGTTTACCCAGCCTTAAACGTCCAGCTATCAAACTACGAAAATAGAATTTTTATTCGTAAGTAACGAGTTTTAAAACAGCCTCTTCAGCGAACGGTAATAAGATGCCAAATGGATCATCAATTGCCGTTGCTTTTTAAGCAACGGAATTCAAGCTCTAAAAATAGTTAGGGCTTTAGCCACATTTTTTCAATAAGTTGACAGCATTGCCTCTTAGGAGAGAGACTAAAGTGACGTCATTTTTTAGTATTCATAAAAAAAGATTTTTAAACATTAGAATTTTTTTTAATCACTTTCGAGTCATGCTTTTTATTTCAAAATCATCATTTTTTTAGTATCAACAAAGTTACCTGCTTTCAGTCTGTATATGTAAACACCGGAAGCAACTTTTTCATTTTTATTATTACGCCCGTTCCAATTTATATTGTAATACCCCGCGGGTTTTATATCGTCTACCAAAGTTGAAATTTTTTCACCGAGTATGCTGTAAATAATTAGTGTAACTTTTTCCTTAACCGGCAGCTGATATTTAATTGTAGTACTCGGATTAAAGGGATTAGGATAATTTTGAGATAATTGGAAATTTTCCGGTAATGTAATTTTATTTTTTTCAACATCCGATACATTGGGCTGGATACTCAAATTATCAATTGCCCATCCCCAGCCATTTACACCAGGATCTCCAAATAATCTAAATCTAATAAGAATTTTTTGGCCTGCACTAAAATTATCTAATAAATTCAATTCATGATGAACAAACATAGTAGAGTCGCCTCCGGCAGAACTATTCCAGGCATTTAACCAGGCTGCATTATAGCGGCAGTCATATCCCGGTGCAAGCGGAATCCAATTAACTCCATCGGTGCTTCCTTCAACAACAACATAATCATAGAAATAAAGATCGCCGAATACGGTACCGCTTTCACCCGGTTCTACAATAGCTATATCGTCGTAATTAAATGTTGCCTCAGATTTTGCAACAGTAATTGGTACAAGCAATAAATAAGTATTATTAGAATAATTACTATACGGGTGATCAGAATGAATTGCAGGGCTTCCGAATCCTGATAAAGATTTAATTGAAAACCCCTGTCCGGCAAAATCATTTGTAATGGTATTAAAATTATTTTTATAAGTACTAACCGGAGCGGCAATTACCTTAACATCAATTACCTGGAATGAAGATTTATATACGGATGTTCCCTTAAATGCTAATATTTGAAGAGAATCTAATTCCGCAGTCGTTACCGGAAGTTTAATGGTTGTATCTTTTGGAACAGTATTAGCAGATAACTTTAATAATATCGATCCGTTCATATAAACTTTGGCCGAATCGTATACCGACCTTAAAGATATTGGAATTGTTAATGCCCCATCCGGGCCTTGTGTTAATTGATTTAACCTGGGTGACCTCGTTACCTTCGGCAGGGTATATCCCTGCAGCCAAGGTAGTTTTACAGACCATATACCCCTGCCGTGTGTAGCTACAACAACCTGATCTCCTACAAGTTTCATTTCCCAAATTGCTACGGATGGAATTCCGCTTGCCGATATAGACCAGCTTGTTCCGCCGTTTGTAGATTCAAACAAACCTATTTCTGTACCGACCCAAATTGTATCCGGATGATTGGGCATTACCAGAAGGCAATACGTTGCAACATCGGGGAAACCATTTGTACTAGAAGTACCTGTACCGAATCCTGATATGTCAGTCCATGTCTGCCCTAAATCTGTAGTCCGCAGAATTTTCGGTGACTTAGAAACTGAGAATAATGCGTATGCCGTTGAATCTTTTGTGGGATGAGTACTAAAACCGGATAGCCTTCCCATTGGCACAGTATTATAATTATTTACATTATTGAACGATAGGCCTCCGTCTTTGGAAACAAAAATACCGTATCCGGGAATCATGTAAGTTCCGGCCCATACAATTTGAGGGTTTGCCTGCGATACGGCAACCTGAGAAAATGAGCCGTAATAATGACCGGTCAGTGGTGTAAGAGTCCAGGAATCTGCAAAATTATCGGAACGCCATATCCCGGATGCACCGGTTGCAAAAACTAAATCGGGGTCCTGGTTTGTCTTTGCAATTTTTGTAATGAACGGCGATTTATTCGCATCGCCTGCATCTGTTAATCCGGAGTATGCAGTATACCACGTTGCTCCTTTGTCGGTTGATTTTTGTATATAATTATTATAACTGGAACCTAAAATTTCGTCAGGGTTATCATAATTCCAATCAACTGCAAAACCATCTCCGCCGAGGACATGAGAATAAGAAGAATTTTTATTAGGATTCAAACCAGATAACCATGTGCCGTTATCCTGCATGCCGCCTATATATTGATCGGCAGCAGGATTTTTATCTGCGCCGTAAAATTGAGTAGTCTGGTAGGAAGTAATTTGAGTCCAGTTAATACCGCTGTTATTAGAAACAGAAGCACCGCCGTCGTTTACATTTACAATTCTAAAACTATTGGCAGCTTGATTAACAGGAATAATTTTAAAATTATGATGATCTACATGTACAGGCTGATAATTCGGATCACCGTAACCGTCTGTTAGCCTAGCCGTATTTCTTAAACGGGCAATAAGCCGGTTATAAATTATACTAATTTTGGAATCTGGAAGAGAATTAGCATCCCAGGTTGAACCGTCTGCTCCAATCGGCCAAAATGCAAATGTATTTTTGTACCTCATTCCTCCATCAACTGCAATATTGGGATCAGGATTATCCGGGTTATAGTCAACGGCATTAATAAATATGTATTCTCGTAGCGGATTATTCTGATCAAGAGGCAATAAATTAAAGATGCCGTTTTCATCAGAATCTCTAAACGAAACCATAAGCTGCTTATTATGTGTTACATCCCAAACCTGGAATGGAACGGTTACATAATCTTTATAAGTATACATCCAGTTACTGCCGTAATAAAATCTATGAGCTTTTTGAGAAATACCGGGTCCAAAACGAATTTCAACCGAAGTATAATCGGCATCCGATATATTAATTGGTGCACCGTGAAATTCAACACCGGTGCCTGCACCGCCTCCTAATAAAGAACCACCCCAATTAACAAAACTTAAAAATGAAGATGTGTTTGTAACATTACCCAAGATTCTGGTTACAGTATCCGTACCGGGAACCATTGTAACCTTATAAATATCTATTCCACCCAGGTATAAATTATCTTTAGAATACGGATGGACTATAAGTGTATTGTCATACCAGCCCTGTCCGCCTAACCAGTCGGTACCGGTACCGTTAACATCTGTTACCAGGGACCAATTAGAACCGGCGTCATCAGAGATAAAAAGATCCGAACCGATTGTGGATTCTACGGAAGCATATATTCTTGAAGTATCCTCCGGAGCTATTGCTATTTCTATTCTCCCCATTACACCTCTAGAAATAATACCTTTTGTTAATTGCCATGTTAATCCGGCATTTAAAGATTTTATTACACCAATTCCGTTAACTGTGGCATACATAGTATTAAAGTTTTGCGGGTTAGCCAGAAGTTGTTGTATTCTTGAATTATTCATGTAAATATTATTCCATGTATTTCCGCCGTCCGTAGATTTAAAAATACCTGATGAAGAGCCTAAGTTAGTTGAGTAAAATCCAACGTTTGCACAAGCATAAACAATATTTGCATTACCAGGAGTAATTATTATTCTGTTTACATTTTGAAAATTTAAATTGTTTACGGTAGAAGCCAATTGCACCCAAGATTCACCACGATCCGTAGATTTAAATATTCCGTCGCCGTTTACCGCATCAACATTATAAAATCCTTCTCCGGTACCGGCATATATAATATTATGATCGGAAGGAGCCATTTCTAAAACCGTGGTAGCCAAATTCGGCAGCCCCGGAGTCTTGTCTGTCCATGTATTTCCGCCGTCGGTAGTTTTCCATATACCGCCGCCAACCGAACCGGCAAACCAGGTATTCTGCGAAGGATCGTCAGGATCAATTATTAATCCTCTTGTTCGCCCGGTAACATTTCCCGGCCCCCTTTCTATCCAGGGCAGCGAAGAAGTTTGAAGTTGTTGAAACGATGAATTGTATTTCTTTAGATTTACACCAAATTTTTTAGACACAGCTTTTTCTAATTCAATCATCTTATAATTCGGCGGATAATCAGGTGCTTTTTTCCCGAAAGCAGTTCTAATACCAACCTCATATTCCATAAATTTACCCGGCTGGTCTTCTTTCTTTTCTTCTTCTTCAAATTTGTTTTTTCCTTGTCCGAATTTTTCATGTTCATAATGTTTTGATGTTAAATACTTTTTATCCGCAATAATATTAACATTAGAACTTTTTTGTGTTTTTATGATTTTTGAAACTTTAACTAAAGCGAAAGTCTTTGGCGAGGTTACTTTCTTCGGTTCACTTGCGGTTTTAGAAACGGCTTTTTCTACTACATTGTTTCTATTAACTTTTCTATTTGGTAAAAATAGAAAAAACAAAATTATTAAGATAGAACCGGGTATTATTAACCGGAATAGCTTTTTCATGATACAACTCCCTTTTAATTTAGTGAAAAATATATTTCCTTTTTATAAAATTAATTCCGATAAAAAACTTATATCTAAAATAAAAACCATAGGCCGTAAGTATTTAATTAAAATAATAATTGCCGGTTAAATTTCGATAAAGTGGGAATTAAATTAAAAGATTCGGTAAAAATTATTACTTAATCTATGTTTTATAAAAAGTAATGTCAAGAAAATATTTTAGGCCAGTCTAAATTAAAAAGAGTTTGCAGTTACGTTCAAAAATTAAATTAAACTATCCTAAAATTTGTACAGGCACGTATCTTTAATCAATACATATTATTAAAAGGAAGCAGCTTTTTCAGCCTTACATCGTATATTAAAATCCGGCTGTTATTATTTGGTTCATCCCCGGAAACAATACCAAGATGTCTTACAATTTTAACCTGAAAGTTATTTATCCAGTTCACCTTGCCGTCCGATATCGAATCTTCAAATAAGATTTTATTTTTGTTCTTATCGAAGATAAAAAAGTTTATTCTGTACTGCGGGAATTGAGGAGTTGATTTGAACTGCTTAACGCACAGTACAAACATACTGTCTTTATTAAACAAAAATTTATAATTTGATTTGTACTTTTCTTCAGCTAATTTTTCATACTCAAGTTTCTTATTTAATAATGTTTTTTGAACATGGGCGGAACTGCATGCAGCTTGCAGGATTATGCAGCTTAAAAATATAACAGCTAAAATATATTTATTGTTGTTTATCATAATAATTAGACATCATATTTATCAACTCTTGCATCAGCGTCAACTACTTCCTTTGAAGCAGAGAATAGTGCGATGCTTATTTCAATAAGATCATTTTGTTCCCGTAATCCTTTCCGCCTATATGCAAAATATAATAATAAACTCCGCTTGCGCACATAACTCCGTCGGCTGCTTTTCCGTTCCACGCCAAAGAATTATTCCCCGGTAGCGCTGTACCGTTAAATAATACTTTTACCGTTTGCCCTATGGAATTCATTATAATTAATTTTGCAGGCTGCGCAGTACCGGAGTAAAAATTAATTATTGTAGAATTATTAAATGGATTAGGGTAATTTGTTACAAGAATTTTTTCGGGAGAACTTATAGTATTAAGCACGCCGGTAACAATATTGTAATTACCATATTTATAAGTATAATAATCGGTAACGGGGTCCCGGTAATTACTACCAAGGCTATCGTTATAAGTAAAATAAAAATATACTTTCGTACCATTTGGCATTAACGGAAGCGTAAAACTATACTTAAGAGTGTCATTATAAATTAAATTTGCCGAAGTAAAATTATTCGCGGAATTTGAATAGTGAATTTTTGCGCTGGAAGGAACCACTCCGTGACTTGAAATAAATATTTTATTAATTTCATACGTGTTGCTGCTGCTATCAATATTCGGATATGATATTGCTTTTTCTGCATTCAGCAAACCCCAGCCTCTATCGTTGTTAGGACTACTTGCATTGCCCGAAGTTTCTCTTAAAATTTCTCTAGCCTGCACATTGGTTAAATAAGGAAATGCAGAAAGCAGCATAGCACCTATTCCGGCAGCAATAGGAGTAGCGGCAGAAGTACCGTCTGCGTATTCGTAGCCGTTTGTTGTATTCGCATTTGCACCTAATACATTTACACCTTGTGCAACAACATCAGGCTTTATACGCCCGTCATAGGTCGGGCCTCTGGAACTGAACGGAGCAACCGCATTATCATTATATACCGCGCCTACGGCAAGTACATTAAATCCGTCGGCGGGAAAATCTACGTAATGCCATGAAGTATTACCTTCGTTTCCTGCAGCGGTAAATGTCAGCACGCCGCGGTCGAATGCCAGGTTTATTGCTTTTGTAATTAAAGATGTATTTCCGTTTATATCTTTGTATGTGTATATTGGCGATTTTACGGTATCATCAAAAATGTTATATCCCAATGAACTTGTCGTAATATCAACTCCCTGCGATTCCATCCATTGAAGTGCAGCGGCATAATTATCTTCTTCTATAGGTGATTCACTTCTGTCATCTTCCGTTTTTGCCAGAATAAAACTTGAATTATAAGCCGGACCTATTATCGAACCGGCTTTGTATCCTGCAAGAATAGAAAAAACATAGGTTCCATGCTCACCGGAAACGGGGGAATCTCCCGGCTGCGGCGCAACAGAAGTTGTATGAAAAACAAAATTATACTGGTTTATCACTTTTCTTGCAGCAAGTGCTTCATGCTGCTGCCAGATAAATCCGTCATCCAATATTCCTATAATTACTCCTTTGCCGGTTATTCCTTTGGCTTCCACTTCCGGTATTTTGCATAATTCATATTGAGGATAAGACGGCCCGTAATCAGAAGATAAAGACCCGGTTTTATTATAATTTACCTGCGGGTTTTTTGCAACAGGCATAAAAGGAGCCGGATAAAATATTTTTACCGGCGCTATATTTTTTACAAACTGAAATTTGAGTACCTCACTTTTTTGTTGAAATGTTAAATATGCGGATACAGCATTAAACCATCTTAACTTATTTTGAATTTTTATTCCCAGATTTTTTATATCATTTATATATTCAGCTTTTATAGGGATATCTGCATAAGTAACCAGCCGGTCTGCCGGCATTACTCTTTCTCTTCTTTCTATACACCTTGGTGTTAATAAACTTAAAGCTTTATTATACACAACCCCGTTTTTGTATAATGCATTACCGGGTGCTACATCTTTATCTTTAAAATAAATTAAATATTTAGTCTGTGAGTAAGAAAGAGTAAAAAATATTATATAAAAGAGAATTATCTTTTTCATCTATTTTATTCGAATTAATGGAGTAACTTTATTTAATGGAAAAATTCTTTATGTTAATATAAGAATTTTTCATCTATCCCAGTTGACTTTAGTCAATTGTAAATTATTTTATAGGCTTAAAAATTCTATTCCACCTAATAGAATGCAGCATATCAAAAATATTGCCGGATGTTCCTGTTAAATCCCATGACCAGTAAATCATAACAGCTTTACCTATTATACTTTGCTGCGGAACAAAACCCCAGTACCGGCTGTCCATGCTGTCATCCCTGTTATCGCCCAGAACAAAATAATAATTTTTCATTACGGTATAAGATCGAACAGGTACACCATTAATCGACACAACTGTTCCGGCTACGCTAACAGCTAACTTTTTTTGCTCTCTGTCTATAAATAATCTCCACCTATCTATATTATTTACACTTATTGGGACAACCATTCCTTTTTTGGGTACTACAATTGGGCCATAGTTGTCGCTGTTCCAGTTTTTACCAGGCGGGAAAATTCTGTCATCTGCCACTCCTTTTTTTAAAATGTGTGAATAAGAAATTAAAGTTCCTTTAGGGTTATTAATTTTTTTACCATTTATAAATACGGCTTTATTTAGTAATTGAACAGTATCACCTGGCAGCCCAATTATTCTTTTAATGTAGTTAATATTTTCATCCGGAATTAATTGGTTGGCGTAGCCGGGAAATTTGAACACGATAATGTCATTTCTTTTCGGCTGCCCCGTTGTTAAAAGGTTAATCCAGGGTATACTTATTTCGGTTAACGGAATTTGTTTAGGAGTACTTATTGTATAAGCAGCTTTATTAACAAGAATGAAATCGCCGGGCAGCAAAGTATTTTCCATTGAAGCTGAAGGTATTTTATCAGCTTCAATAAAAAAAGTTTTTAATATTACAGCAGCTATTAAAGCTAGTACAAGAGATCGGATAAAATCTCCTGCAGTTTTTTTTACTTTTGTCTTTGGTTCTTTACTGCTGTTTGAGGAATTGATTAAGTTGTTAATTTTACCTTTTAAAGGCAATATCTTTTCCTTAGTCTTCAATTTGAAGGACTGCTAAAAATGCTTCCTGGGGTATTTCCACGTTTCCTATTTGTTTCATACGTTTTTTACCTTCCTTTTGTTTTTCAAGGAGTTTTCTTTTGCGCGTAATATCTCCGCCGTAACATTTGGCAAGTACATTTTTACGTAAAGCTTTAACCACTGCTTTGGATATTACTTTGGTACCGAGTGCAGCCTGTATATCTATTTCGAATAATTGCCTTGGGATTAAATCCTTAAGTTTGCTGCAAACTTTTCTTCCCCAATCGTACGACTTACTCCTGTGTACAATCATCGAAAGAGCATCAACCGGTTCGCCGTTTAGTAATATATCCAGCTTAACCAGGTCGGACTCCCTGTAACCTATAAACTCATAATCCAGGGAAGCGTAGCCGCGTGTTGTGGATTTTAGTTTATCATAAAAATCAAAAATTATTTCCGCAAGCGGAAACTCGTATTCAAGGTCAGCACGGGTAGGATCCAGGTACGTTGTATTTTTATAAACTCCCCGTTTATCCATAGAGAGCTTCATAATATTACCTACATACTCACTTGGGCAAACTATTTGAGCTTTAACATAAGGTTCTTCCACATGCTCAATATCGCCAACAGGCGGCATCATTGCGGGGTTATCAACAATTATCTTTTCGTTCTTCTTATTTATTGCAAAGTATTCAACGTTGGGCAGTGTTGTTATAATCGATTGATTATATTCCCTAAGAAGCCTTTCCTGCACAATTTCCATGTGAAGCAAGCCGAGAAATCCGCATCTAAAACCAAAACCCAGGGCGGCAGAAGTTTCCGGCTGATATATTAATGCCGAATCGTTAAGACGGAATTTCTCCAGCGCATCGCGCAGGTCTTCAAATTCTTCTGCATCGGTGGGATACAACCCGCTGTATACCATCGGCTTAACTTCTTTGTAGCCGGGTAAAGGTTTACCGGTTCCATTTTTCGCATGGGTAACAGTATCGCCGACTTTTATATCGTGAACTTCTTTAATTCCTGAAATTAAATAACCGACATTACCAGCGGATAATTCATCGGTTTTTATTTTTCTTAATCCAAGAACCCCGATTTCTTCTGCTTCAATTTCTTTATCTACTGCAAAATATTTTATCTTGTCATTCGTTCGAAGGGTTCCGTTAAAAATTCTTATATAAGCTATTGCACCGCGGTATGCGTCAAATATAGAATCAAAGATTAGTGCTTGCAGAGGTTCATCAGGCTCACCTTTGGGAGCGGGTATTTTATTAACGATCCTTTCGAGTATTTCATCAATACCAATTTTTGTTTTAGCACTTGCAAGTAAAATTTCATTTTCCTCACAGCCTATTAAGTCTATTATTTGGCCTTTTACTTTTTCAACTTCCGCGCTCGGCAAATCAATTTTATTAATTACGGGAATAATTTCCAGCCCGGCTTCAATTGCCAGGTAAAGATTACTTATTGTTTGTGCTTCAACTCCCTGTGCAGCATCTACAACAAGCACTGCTCCTTCGCATGCGGCAAGAGAGCGGGAAACTTCGTAAGAAAAATCCACATGGCCCGGCGTATCGATTAAATTTAAAATATATTCTGTTTTATCCGCCCCTTTATATTTCATCTGTATTGCATGGGACTTAATTGTAATCCCGCGTTCTCTTTCCAATTCTAGATCATCAAGCACCTGTGCTTTAAGTTCTCTTTCCGTAACGGTTCCGGTTTTTTCAAGCAGGCAGTCGGCTATTGTAGATTTACCGTGATCAATATGAGCTATAATACAAAAATTTCTTATGTTGTTCATCAAATTCTCAAAAGTTGAAATCAAATATAATCATTTTCTTTTGCAATCATTTCCATGATAATTCCTTCCCTTAAAGCGAATTCCGAAATTTTCATTGTTTTAATGTTAAACATTTCGAAAATTTTTTTTAATATAATCAAACCTGCAGGTATTATATCCGCACGTTTTGCCTCCAATCCTTTAATCGAAAGTCTTTCCTCAGCAGTTTTTTTCCCTGTTACTTCTTTAAAAATAATATCAAGCTCGTCCCGGGAAAAATTAAAGCCGTTTAATGATTCGGGAACTTTAAAATATTTGGCAAAATGAATAATGGCAGCAGCTGCTTGAATAGTACCGGAACTGCCAACTGCAAAATCAATATCGTTTTTCAGCTTAATGCTCCTGTTAGTTTTAATTTCATTCTCAATATAATTTTCACATTCAGCTATTGATTTATCTGTTAATATAAAATCCTGGAAAAACATTTTGCTTAACCTAACGGCACCTATCTTAACACTTTCCGTAAAATCCGGTTTACCCTTATTACCCAAAATAAATTCAGTGCTTCCTCCGCCAATATCTACGCATAATACTTTTTTATCATCCAGGGTTAGTGCTTTTTTTGCACCAAGATAAATTAGTGCGGCTTCATGTTGTCCATCTATAATCTCAACATTTATCCCGGCATTATTAAGAACAAAACTAATAAATTCGTTTTTGTTGCCGGCTTCTCTAACTGCGCTGGTTGCTACCGCACGCATTTCGGTTTGATATATGGAACATAGCTTTTTGAATTTTTTAAGGACGTTTGTTGCATATTCAATTTCTTCGGAAGAAATTATACTTAAATTTTTTCCCTTATGTGAACCAAGACGAATAACTTCTCTTTCCCTGTCAACAATTTTGAATGAACCGTCCTTTTTAATTTTGGCAATTATTAAGTGGAAAGAATTTGTTCCCATGTCCACTGCTGCAATAAAATTATCAGGCATTCTTCATCTCATTAATTTTCTTACCCAGAATTATTGTGCACATCCCGTACACCTCCTCTACGGTTACCTCATCAATTAATTCCGATTTTCTTATAAAAAATTTATTCTCTCCAATCGGTGCCCAGTTAAACGGGTTTGTAGGACCGAAAATGGAAATTTGCGGAGTGTTCGTAGTACCGGCTACGTGCATAATTCCCGTATCGTTCGATATAAAAAGATCCGATAATGAAATAAGTGCGGCAACTTCCGGAATAGTATGATTCAAAAATAAACCTACCTGAAATTTTGCTTTTTCCTTTATGTAATTAATCTCTGCCGTATCGGATGAGCTTCCCGTTAAATAAAATTTAACATTATAATTTTCTTTTAAACAGGTCATTAATTCAATATACTTATCCAATGACCACCTGTTGGGAACTTTACCAGCACCTACATGAAAGCCGGCTAAAAAGCAGTTTAAGTTCTTGGCCAAACTCTGCTCAGCCTTTGTCTTAAAGTGCAATTGTAAGGTCGAGTCTCCGGTATGAGTTTTACCGGAGTTTTGTAAAATTTGCCGGTCAGCCTGTAAGTAATCCGGTTTATAAGGGCCTGCCGGGGCGTAGTCCGGTTTATCGGACGAAGCCCGGATGAATTCTTCGGCAGCCGCCAGATCTTTTTCATCAAATGAAATTTCGGAGCGATAATTTTTCGTATTTATTCCAAACGGACGCAGTATATCAAGACTTCGTTCTGCAACGTTTGAATCGGGATACTTCCGCCAGTCAATTTTCACCCTTCTGTCAAAAAAGAAGGCGCTTTTATTTTCTTTATCGTCAAGGCTTTCCGCTCCTATACGAATTTTTGCATTGGTTATTCTTGCAAGTAAATTACTTGTAAAAGAAATAGATACAGTTACCGGAACAACTGCCAGATCATAAGGTTCTCTAAACAGATGATAAAGTTTATCCAGGTACCAGGGATCAAAGATTTTAGTCTTATCAAAAATTACAATTCTGTCTATATATTTATTTTTTATAACACCGGGATAATTGAACGGGCTAACAATTAAAGTTAAATTGCTTCCGGGAAATGTTTCTTTAATTGCTCTTAAGAGGGATACGCCTGATAGCAGGTCTCCAAGTTGGTTATGCGGCCTTATAACAATTATGTTTTTAGGTAAACCGATATCTCTGCTTTTATTTTCTTGAACCGAAAATATTTTTTTAAAAAAAGCGTAGACTAATTTCGAAAAGAAATTATTTTGAGCCATTGGAACCGTGTTTATCTTTTTCTTGCGGTTTATCTTCTTTTATTTCTACAAATTTTGCATCTTCAACATCTTTGTATTTGGAGTAGTGCGGTTGAGTATTGTTAACCTTGGGAGGAGACTGTACTCCGTTAAAGAAGGCCCTAAAAACATACTTTACGGCTTTGAACAAAAAGTAAAGGAAAATTAATAATAAAAATAACTTAAACATTATTACTCAATCTTTCTAGGTTCGGGTTTAAAGTATTCTTTAATCCCTCTGTCATCTCTAAATATCTGCTTGAACAATTCGTTAAAATCTCCGTCACTGTTTACAAAATCAATTTCGGTAGAATTTACAATAAGCAAAGGACTTTCGCTGTATCTGAAGAAAAAATGATTGTATGCTTCGCTCAATTCTTCAATATAGCCCTTAGTTAAATTTCTCTCAATCTTTCTGCTTCTCTTTTTTATATTGAACATCAGCCTGTCTATGCTTGACTGCAAAAAAACAACCAGGTCCGGTTTTCTTAAATTTCTGGAAAGCAGCGGAAAAAGAGTTTCATAAAGCTTTAACTCTTCACCGTTTAAATTTAGATAAGCAAAAATTTTGTCTTTGTCAAACAAATAATCACTGACTATAAACTGCGTAAACAAATTTTCCTGGTTAAGTTCCTGCTGCTGCTTATAGCGGTTAACAAGAAAAAACATCTGCGTCTGGAAAGCATACCTTTTTCTATCTGAATAAAAATTCTCTAGAAAAGGATTTGCCTCGAACTGTTCCGGGATAAATTCGGCATTAAGTTTTTCCTTAAGCCTGCGTGCCAAAGAAGTTTTGCCTGCGCCGATTACTCCTTCGATAGCAATGTATCTTACTTCGGAATTATCACTCAATTGAGCCCTCTTTTTGTTTATAATATACTATCCGGTAATTTTCTTATTATGCAATATTCGGATTCATCAATACAAATATCACAAATTTTTACGTTTAATGCAGGATGAATAAGATCCGGCGATATTTCGCAAAGAGGCACAAGTACAAAATCCCTGGATGCAATTTCTTTATGTGGAATAGTAATTCTTGCATCGGAATATACAACATCATTAAACAACAATAAATCCAGATCAATTTCTCTTGGCCCCCATCTTATAGTTTTTTCTCTTCCAATTTTTTTTTCAATTTGTTTCAGCCGGTCCAGTAAATTTGTGAAAGGATATTCTGTTTTAATCTTTACAGCGGCATTTAAAAAATTTTCCTGCTCTTTGTATCCGTACGGTTTGGTTTCGTAAACGGATGACGCCTGTATAACAGTGCAGTTTCCGTCGTCATTTAATTTTTGAACGGCTTTTTTTAAATATCCTAATTTATTTCCTTTGTTTGAACCCAAACCAATGTAAGCAATACTATCTTTTTTATCGGCCATAAATTTTACAGATCGTTTCTATCTTTAACCACTTCAACTTCAACAGAGTCAACAACTCCGCCTAACGGAGGGTTATTCTTTCTAATCCTAACTGCAACCTTTTCAATATTAACAAATTTCTTAAGAAGTTCATCAGCAATTTTTGTCGCCAAGGTTTCTATTAAATAATGTTTTTCTTCAAGCGCAAGCTGATACATAAACTTATAGGCTTTATCGTAGTCTATAGTTTGCCTAAGGCTATCTTTTTTTGCAGCATTCTGAAAGTTGGTATAAATATCTACATCGGCTTCAAACTTGCCACCGACTTTTTGTTCTTCCGAAAGAATACCGTGGTAAGCATAAAACACAGCTTTTTTAATTCGTATAATATTGAGCATTTGTAAAACCATAATAATAAATAATTA
>JBJKSH010000164.1:0-68115 GCA_046704255.1 Ignavibacteriaceae bacterium
TAACAAGTAAAAGATTAGGTGCAACTACCGTGGTGAATAAAGACGGTATTCTTACCGGGGTAATAACCGACGGCGATCTTAGACGTCTTCTGGAAAAAACACTTGACATAAAAGACCTTACGGCAAAAGATATTATGACCAGTCATCCGAAAGTAATGCAGGAAAATTATCTCGCATCTTTTGCACTTCAGCAGATGGAGAACTATAAAATAACCGCAATGATAATTACCGGTGATGATAATAAACCTATAGGTATCGTTCATCTGCATGATTTGATTAACCTGGGCCTGCGCCAAAGATGAAGTATGTAACGGTTTTGTTTATTATTCTTTTATTTGCAGGCTGCGGGGGACAAAAAGTAAAACCTACTGTTAATTCCTCCCTTCAGGTTTCCAAATTACCTGAGTACGAAGGCTGGGATGAAACAGTTTTTTTCAGCGACTCCGGAAAAACCCGGGCTGTTCTTTATTATGACCGTCTAAGAAAATACGACCAGCCCCAGGAAACTCTGCTTGATACTATTAAGGTAAAATTTTTTAATGAACAGGGCAAGCAAACCTCAGTCCTTACAGCATTAAAGGGTAAAGTCAATGATATTACCGATGATTTGTATGCAATAGACAGTGTGGTTGCAGTTAACGACAGCGGAGTTACTTTAAGGACGCAAGAATTAATGTGGAGGAATAAAGATAAAAAAATAATTTCGGATAAGTTTGTTACCATAACTTCGCCTAAAGAAAAAATTCAAGGTTATGGTTTTGAATCGGACCAGGACTTAAATAATTATGTAATCTATAATATTACTTATGTTACCCGGCTGGACACAACCAAGCAGCGTAAATCTCTAAAAAGGAATACTGAAAAGAAAAAATAAATACATGTTAACAATTACGATAAAACTTTCTCTGTGGCTCTCTGTGATACTCGGCGGAACTTCGTATTGCAAAAAAAGAATTACTCTGTGGGACATAGATAATCATAAAGATACACAGAGAACTTTAAAATATTATACGGAAAGAATATTATTATTTAATGTTCAAGTCTTTAACGCAATAAGTATTTTATTCATTTTTTTATTATTACTTTCTTCAAGTACATTTGCGCAGCAGGAATATATTACGGTTACCGGAAAAAGAGGAATCGGTAAAACCATTAACGGCGAAATGGTACGTGAATTTGTAGGCGATGTGGTGCTGACTCAAGGTAACATCAGGGTAACATGTGATACGGCAATCGAATATATTTCAAGGAATGATGCCGAGCTTATAGGTAATGTTATTGCTACTCAAGACACCTTAACAATTACAACCCCCCATGCTTTTTATTACGGAAATGAAAAGAAAGCTTTGTCAAATTCGGGCGTAAAGCTGGATGATAAAAAAGTAATCCTTACGGCGGATTCCGGTGTTTATTCCTTTGATCAGAAGAAAGCAATATTTAACAGCAAAGTTAAGTTGTTCGATACTGCTTCAACATTAACTTCCAACAAGCTTACTTATTTTAAAAATGAGGGAAAAGCCATTGCCGTAGGCAATGTTAAAATTGTTGAATCGCAAGATATAATTCGTGCTGATAGTCTTATTCATTTTAGAGAATCCAGAATTACCTACGCTTTTAAAAATGTAATTATAAGCGATACTTCAAAAAGCTCTTTTATTTACGGCGATCATTTGGAAGACTTCCCCGGGAAATATTATTCATACATCGACGAAAACCCGTTGTACATTCAAATAGATACATCATATACAAATAAGATAGATACACTTGCCGGGGGCAAAATAGATACCTTAACAATTGCAAAGCTAGATACTCTTTTTATCCGCTCTAAAAAAATGGAAGCTTACAGAGATACAATAAACATCTTTAAAGCGGAAGATTCTGTTGAAATTGTCAGAGGTGAATTTGCTTCGAGAAATGATTTTACCGTATTTTACAGAAGCAGTGGAAAAATAGTAACTAATCAACTAAATAAAGAATCGGCGCAACCGATCATCTGGTATGAAAATTCGCAGTTAACCGGCGATTCGGTTGTTATTACTTTAAAGAAAAACAAAATTAAAGAACTCGAAGTTGATAATAATGCTTTTCTTCTTTCACAAAACGAAATGTATAAAAAACGATTCGACCAGCTTTCCGGCAGCAAGATAAAAATATTTTTTAACGACAACGGAATTTATGTAACCGAAGGTTACGGAGGTGTTCACAGTATTTATTATCTTTACGAAGAAAATTCACCGAACGGTTTGACAAAATCTTCTTCGGAATCAGCAAAAATATTATTTAAGAATAAAAAGGTAAGCACCGTAAAACTATACGGTACGCCTGTTAGCGAATATTACCCGGAAAGAAAAGTTAAGGGAGATGAATTGGCTTTTACTTTACCGGGATATATTTTATATAAGAACCGACCGGATAAAGAAAAAATTATTTCCAACTATCCGGATAGAAAAAATATTTTTAAATTTTCTAAATTTAGTTCGAATAACTTAAAACTTATCGGCAACAAATAATTTATTAGAATGACAACAACTTTAAGAAGTGAAAATCTTGTAAAAATCTATAAGAAAAGGGTTGTAGTTAATCAGGCATCTATAAAAGTTTCCAGAGGAGAAATTGTTGGGCTGCTCGGACCCAACGGTGCCGGCAAAACTACAACATTTTACATGATAGTCGGTATGATAAAACCTGAAAAAGGTAAAGTTTTTTTAGATGATACAGAAATTACACATGTTCCAATGTACAAAAGAGCAAGAATGGGAATAGGGTATCTGCCCCAGGAAGCTTCCGTATTTAGAAGATTATCCGTTGAGGATAATTTAATGGCAGTTCTTGAAATGACAAACCATGATGCAAAAGCTAGAAAGGAAAAATGCGAATCTCTTCTTGAAGATTTAGGTATTGCAAGTATAAAGAAAAGCAGGGGGTATCAATTAAGCGGCGGTGAAAGAAGACGAACTGAAATTGCACGCGCACTTGCAACAGATCCCGGCTTTATTCTGCTTGATGAACCGTTTGCAGGTGTTGACCCGATTGCGGTAGAGGATATTATGGATATTGTTGCCAATCTTAAAAACCGGGGAATTGGAGTTTTAATTACGGATCATAATGTACATGAAACTTTAAGCATTGTTGATAACGCATATATCCTTATTAACGGTACTATATTCAAGCAAGGCAAAGCAAAAGAACTTGCGGAAGATGCCGAAGTAAGAAAATTGTACCTCGGCGAAAAGTTTAAGCTTGACAGGTATTAATACTTTAAGATATAAATATCGGATAAATGCCGTATAAAAATTTTAATATAAAAAATGAATCTAAAGAACTTGTAAGAATAATTAAACGCCTGGATAAACAGGTTGTTATCGTATTAATTTCCGTTGCTGTTCTTCAAACAATATCATTCTATTTTACATCAAGAATGTTTTTTAAACAAAACTTTTTTGATAATCTCAGTTCAAATCAAAATGCACTTTTATCTGAATTCGCATACTGGTATATAGGTGATTTCTTTACTTTGTTTGTATTGCCGGTATTAATAATTAAATCTTTGTTAAAAGGAAAAATAAGGGATTACGGAATTAAGCCCGGCGATTATAAAACGGGAATAAAACTGTCCCTACTATTTATTTTAATAATGATTCCGGTAATATGGTTTATTTCTGCAGAACCGGCATTCGGCGTAACTTATCCGCTGCTTATAACCGCAAGAGATTCATGGAAAATATTTTTTATATATGAAACCGGATTAGTTTTTTATCTATTCGCGTGGGAATTTATCTGGCGCGGGTTTATGCTTTTCGGTTTAAAAGAAAAATTCGGATATTATGCCGTTATCTTACAGATGATTCCGTTTTTAATTCTGCATAACGGCAAACCGCCGGTAGAAACTTTCAGTGCCATAATCGGTGGGCTTGCTCTTGGAATTCTAGCTTATAGAACGGAATCAATTTACTATTGCGTTATTACTCATGCAGGTATTATGTTTACAATAGATTTATTTACAACTCTTCGTTACCGTACGGGTGAATTCGGTACAGGCTTAAATTCTTTGGTACATGTTTTTAAATTTATAATCTGAGGTTTTAAAAATGAGATTTTCGTTAAACATTGATCATATCGCAACAATAAGAAATGCAAGGGGTGAAGATCAGCCGGACCCCGTAACTGCTGCATTACTTGCAGAACAGGCGGGTGTGGATGGAATTGTTTGTCATTTAAGGGAAGATAGAAGACATATCGGTGAAAGAGACGTAAGGCTTTTAAGAGAGCTTATAACAACAAAACTTGATCTTGAAATGGCTGCAACGGAGGAGATAATAAAAATTGCATGCGACGTAGGCCCCGAACTTGCTACAATTGTTCCTGAAAGACGGCAGGAACTTACTACCGAAAGCGGCATAAATGTAATCGATAATGTAACAAAATTAAAAGATGCTATTAAAGATTTACACAATTCTGAAATTTTAGTATCCCTTTTTATTGAGCCTAATATTGATCAGATTGATGCGGCGGCAGATATAAATTCGGATTTTATTGAAATTCATACGGGGCCGTTTGCTAATGCAATTACGGAGGAGGAACAATTTGATGAACTGGAAAAAATAAGAGCAGCGGTTAAGCATGCGAAAAAGCTGGGTATGGGTGTTAATGCCGGGCACGGTCTTGATTACCAGAACATTAAAATATTCAGGGAAGTTCCGGATATCGATGAAGTGAGTATCGGCCATTCGATTATTGCAAGAGCTGTATTTGTGGGTCTTAAGGAAGCAATACAGGAAATGATGAGACTGATAAATAATATATAAAAAAGGTACACATATAATTAGCTTTGATAGGTGATATAATTAAATCAAAAATTATTAAAAGGCGTACCTGTATTCAAAAAAGCTGAATCGCCTTTTTACGGTTTAAAAATGAAGCAGCCCGGAAGAAAAGGATTTTATTTATTATATTATTTCGGTTACCTGCCTTATTGTCCTTTGTCCCCTCATTCATTTGGGTTTCTTTATTCTTAGTATTTATTTTTCTTATTGCCATCAATATGCAGCTACGGGCTTAATATCTGCTAAAGGAATCACCGAAGTTAAAGAATCGGAAGACAGCGGGTTTGCAGATAATTTTTTAACCGGAACTTTTCTTTCGGCACTTTAGACAATTATTATTACGACGATTATAAAAAATATAGGTTAAAGCTAATAACGGTTTTTATCATTTCCATAAACATTACTTATGAACCTTAAACAAAAACTAGACTATCATTACAAGGCATTCGACAAGACAAAAATATCTCCGGATCCGCTTCAGTTTCTTCATCTCTTTAATGATGAAAAGGATATTGAAACAATCGGTTTTATTTCTTCGATATTTGCATACGGGAATGTTAAGCAAATAATTAATACACTTGATAAAATTTTAGTAATCACAAATAATCACCCTTATGAATTTGTTATAAACTATAACAAAAGGAATTATTCAAATAGACTTAAAGATCTTAAACACAGGTTTTACACGGGGAAGGATATAGCAATTTTATTTTCCGCTCTGAATAAAGCTTATACCGAATACGGGATGTTAAAATATCTTTTTTTATCATTTTATAATTCAAATGAAGAAAATTTAAAAAATCCCGTTACTTCGTTTTCAAATTATTTCTTGAAAACTGCGGACAAAATGGAAAATCAAAGGGTTACTTTAGGAATTAAATTCATGTTCCCGTTACCATATCTTGGCAGTGCATGCAAAAGGATGAATTTATTCTTACGCTGGATGATAAGAAAGGACGAACTTGATTTCGGCTTATGGAATGAAATTCCTCCGGACAAACTTATTATTCCGGTAGACACACATATAGCAAGAATCTCAATAGAATTAGGCTTAACAAAGATGAAAAACGTAAGCTGGAAAATGGCTGAAGAAATAACTCAAAATTTAAAAAAGTATGACGCTAATGATCCTGTAAAATATGATTTTGCTATTTGCCATATAGGCATGAGAAAACTAATCTTTTAATATTTAGTTGCAATTATAGAGCAAATTATTTACCGGATTATAAGTAATCACATTAATTTGGATTTTTTAATGCTAATTTATTCTCATATTAATTCGAAATTTTATAATTTGTACGTTAATAATTTCAATTCCATTAAGAAAAGGAAACACAATTATGGCCGAATTAGCAACCAATTCCGTTGAAGTAAAAACTAAAATTTCGCACAATCCATTTATTCCGGCTTCAACGAGTTTGCCTGAAATAACCGTAAAAGCCTTTATACTGGGTGTTATACTTGCTGTTGTTCTTGCAGGTGCAAATGCTTATTTAGGACTTTTTGCGGGAATGACTGTTTCAGCGTCTATTCCTGCTGCAGTTATTTCGATGGGCGTTCTAAAAATTTTTAAGAACTCTAATATTCTTGAAAATAATATTGTTCAAACCTGTGCATCGGCAGGAGAGTCATTAGCCGCGGGAGTTATTTTTACACTGCCTGCTATGGTTATGCTGGGAGTTTGGGCGCACTTTAATTTTCTGGATACAATGTTAATTGCAGGTTTTGGAGGAATACTTGGAGTTCTGTTTACAGTACCTTTAAGGCGTGCTTTAATAGTAGAAGAACCTCTTCAGTTCCCGGAAGGCATGGCTTGTGCAGAAGTTTTGAAAACCGGAGAGAAAGGCGGAGAAGGTGTAAAGTATGTTGTATGGTCTGCATTATTTGCTGCAATTTTTAAATTCAGCCAAACTGGTTTAAGATTAATATCGGAAACAGCCGAAGGGGCACAATATTTATTCGGTAAAAAGGTTATTGCATATTTTGGCTCCAACCTTTCCCCTGCCCTAATTGGAGTTGGCTATATTGTAGGTTTGAATATCGCCATACTTGTTTTTCTTGGAGGTGTTATAAACTGGCTGGTTGCAATTCCTATTTTGATGCTGATACACGGTAGTGCTCCTGCAGGTGTTAGTGCCACTGCCTATGCAAATCAGCTTTGGTCTGATCAAACACGTTACCTTGGTGTGGGGGCTATGGTTGTTGGCGGACTTTGGGCATTAGTAAGAATGAGGGGCAGTGTAATAACAGGTATTAAATCCGGACTTGCTGCTTATAAAGGTTTAAAACATGAAAGTTTAAATAATCGGCTTGAACATGATATGTCCATGCAATGGGTTCTGGTTATTATAATATTATCGATTATTCCTCTTTACTTTCTATATCATTTTCTGGTGGGCTCTTTTGGCATGAGTATTACTATGGCAATAATAATGGTAATTACCGGATTTTTGTTTTCGGCCGTATCCGGTTATATGACCGGCCTTGTAGGTTCATCAAACAATCCGGTTTCGGGAGTAACAATTGCAACAATACTATTTGCATCTTTATTAATTTTATTCCTTTTCGGAAATACGCATTCGGCTTCCGCTGCTGCAGCAATAATGATTGGAGCTGTTGTTGCGTGTGCTGCCGCAATAGCCGGAGATAATCTTCATGATCTTAAAACCGGTTATATTGTAGGCGCAACACCGTGGAAGCAGCAGTTTATGCTTATAGTAGGAACAGTGGTTTCTGCAATAGTTATGGCGCCCGTTCTTAATTTACTTTTAGAAGCTTACGGGATAGGTCCTGTTTCGGCTGCGCATCCTCAATCTCTTACTGCCCCGCAGGCTACTCTTATGGCGTCGGTTGCAAAAGGTGTTTTTCAAGGCGGGCTGCCTTGGACTATGGTTATAATCGGAATGGTTGTTGCAGTGGTTATTATTGCATTCGACGTCTGGCTGGAAAAAAGAGGTTCAAGTTTTAGAGCACCTATTTTAGCTGTTGCGGTAGGTATTTATCTTCCACTCGAATTAAGTGTTCCTATATTTTTAGGCGGAATAATTTCAGCTTTAATAAAGAAGGCTTTGAAATCAAGGAAATTAGATAAGGATGCAGAGGAAACAAAAGAAATTGAACAACGAGGTATGTTAATTTCTTCCGGTTTAATTACCGGTGAAGCATTGGTTGGTATCTTGATGGCAATTCCGATTGTAATTTCCGGCAGGTCGGATGTAGTTGCATTTTTCGGCGTGCATGATTATGTATGGCCCGGAATTATTATAATCTTAGCATTGATGTACGCAGTTTATAAATTCAGTATTCCTAAAAAAATTCTTAAATAGTTAAAATTAATAGTGAATAGTTAATAAATGTACCTGGCATAATTAACTATTCACTAATTTGTTCAGGATGTATTGAAGTAATATCAATAGGTTCTTTTCGCAAGTATTCCGTTGTATTCTTTTTCCTTGTAATATCATTAATAACATTATCCACCTGCTGCTCGGAAAGATTTAATGCTTTGGCAATATCTGCAGCAGGTATATTATTTTCCCAGCCGAACCAAATTCTATCTAGAATATCAAACGAAAGTCTAAAGAAAAACTCTTCCTGTGTTTGTTCGGCACTATAGGTATCGGAAGTTGGTTTTCGTTTTCTAATTTCTTCGGGGATATCGAGGTAGTCTGCAAGTTGATATACCTGGGTTTTAAACAAATGGCTAATAGGCCTAATGTCCGAGCCGCTGTCCCCGAACTTTACAAAAAATCCCTGTTGGTGTTCATTTTTATTCGGCGTTCCTATTACCGCATAATTTCTTTGTTCGGCGTGATAGTAAAGCATACTCATTCTGCTTCTCTGCTTAAAATTTGAAGAGGCAACAATCTGCAAATATTCTTTGAGTGGAAGCCTGGCTTTCTTTACTTCACCGGAAGGAGAAATAATTTCAAGATAAAACAAATTAAGTTTGTCCTTCTCCAGAATATTTTGCGGAAGTACAATCTTCATTTTATAAGATGAATCATATTCAGGGAAAATATTTTTAACTGCTTCATCTCTTCTTTTGTAGCAGCCGAACCCTTCCAGAGCACCGGTTAAATTTTCAATAATTGATTTTACATTGTACTTGTTTAAAAGTTTGTTAACAAGAGGAATGTTATCTTCACTGGATTCCTTTTCCGGCAGCATTACCGCAAGTACTTTATCACTGCCTATCGCCATAGTTGCTAATGCCAGGCAAACCGAGGAATCAACTCCCCCGCTTACACCTATCACTACTCCCCTTTTCTTTAATATATGAGACATTGCGTATCGAATATTTCCAACTATCTTTTCTACTTCCTCCTTAGGATTTATTAAAATTGAATCACTGGTGTATTGCATAATTAATTATCCTTACCTTTTTAGTAGTTAAAGTTCAGAAACCTATGGAACGCGGACAACACGGATGGCACGGTACTACCACGGATATTTAAATTATTAAAATAAAGTCCGTGAGAATCTGTGTCGTCGTGTTCTCCGCATAATATTGCCTGCATCATATTATTTTTATATAAACTCTTCCATTACGAAATTAAAAGTATCAATCACTTTTTTTATTTGCACATCAGAAATAACAAGCGGCGGCTCAACCATAACAACAAACGGATTGCCGAAGGATTGATAAACCAGAACTTTATTATCAATCATTTTTCTAACGATGGATGCGGCAACTTTTTTGTCTTCTACCTTTAATCCATATAACATACCGATTCCGCTGACGGAACTAATTATTTTCGAATATTTGCCCGCGAGGTTTTTCAGTCCCGAATATAATAATTTCGATTTTACTTCAACCGAAATTAAAATTTTACTTTCTTTAATAAATTTTATCGATTCAATTGCGGCACAGCAGGCAAGCGCATTGCCTCCGTAACTGGATGCCGTCATCGGAAAGCTCATTCCGAATCTCTGCCATAAATTTTTTCTTGCCAGTACGGCACCAATAGGAATTAATCCGGCTCCCAGTGATTTGCCTATTACCAAAATATCCGGTTCGACTTCAAAATACTCCGAAGCAAACATAAAACCGGTTTTTCCAATACCGGTAATTACTTCATCAAAAACTAAAATGATATTTCTCTTATTACATAAATCTCTAACACTTTTTAGATATTCTTTCGAAGGAATCTTTACGCCGGCATCATGTTGAATAGGTTCGATTAAAACAGCGGCTGTGTTTTCATCAATACTTTTTTCTAGCGATTCAAAATTTCCGAAAGGAACTTGCTCGAGGGCAGGCAGAAGCGGCTTAAAGCTATTCTTAAATACCGGAACTCCTGATGCGGATAAAGCACCAAGCGTATGGCCATGGAAAGAATGTTCCATAGTAATAATTTTCTTTTGCCCCTTATAAAGCCTAACCAGCTTTATTGCAGTTTCAATTGCTTCTGAGCCGCTGTTAAGCAGATAGGAACATTCAAGGCTGCCGGGAGAAATTTCTTTTAATAATTCAGCAAGCTCTATTTGAATCTTATTTATAAACGGTCGTGTATTAACATCATTTTTTTTTAACTGCTCAATTAATGCATTTACAACCTGTTGATTATTATACCCTATATTTCCTATCCCATAACCGGATGTGCAATCTATAAACTCATTTCCTTCAGAGTCGGTAATAACTGCGCCTTCCGCTTTTGCACCGGTGTTGAAAATTCCTATCTGTTTTAAATGATTAACATACCTGGGATTTATCAGTTCCCCGTAGCTGTCATAAATATTATTTTCCATCAATTATTAATTAATTCGGCTTTTAAAATTTTCTTATCAATTTTTCCGTTCGGGCTTTTAGGCAGTTCATTTATAAATTCAACATATTTCGGAACCATAAATGATTCCATGTTTTCCGAACAAAACTGAAGAATAAAATTAGCATCAATCGACTGTTCATCTTTTTTAACAATATAAGCTTTAATAGCCTGGCCAAACACTTCATCCGCTACACCGATTACTGCTGCTTCGGCAACTCCTTCTATTGAACATAAAATATTTTCAATTTCCTTGGGGCTTATTCTTTCTCCTTTGGATTTTATCATATCGTCTTTTCTTCCTAGAAAATACAAATATCCTTCTTCATCTTTACGAAAGAGATCACCCGTATAAAGAAGAACTTCTCCCGGCATCTTTCCGCTGCGGTATACTCTAGATGTTAATTCAGGCGAGTTCCAGTAACCGCGCATTACATTTGAACCTCTGACAACAAGTTCGCCAACCGTGCCGTTTGATACTTCATTTCCTTCTTCGTCAAATATAAAAACTTCACAATTCGGTATTGCTTTGCCAACAGAATCTGGACGAATAGATATTTGTTCCGGCGGCAGATAAGCTATCCGCTTGCATTCGGTAAGACCGAACATAGAATAAATTTTTATGTAAGGAAATAATTCGTTAAATTTTTGAATATGCGGTACGGGGAATGCGGCGCCTGTATTTGTTATATATCTTACCGATTCCAGTTTGTACTTATCTATTCCTCTCATCTTTAGCAATAATGCAATAATCGTAGGAACAATGGGAAAGCCGGTAATCTTTTCTTCTTCAATTTTTTGCAGAATTTTTACCGGGAACATAAATGAAGTTTCAAGCACCAAAGTTCCGCCGAACATAACACACATAATCATCTGATACAATCCGTAATCAAAGGAAAGCGGCAAAACATTTAGAAGAATATCATTGGAGTCATTTTCCAGATATTCAATTATGCTGCGGGCGGCAGAAATCATATTGAAGTGCGAGCTAATGACTCCTTTAGGCTCACCTGTAGAACCCGAAGTATAAATTAATGCTGCCAGATCATAATCTATAACCTTCTTCATTCTTTCACTTAATTTGCTGTCTGGTACCCGGTTTTGAGAATTTAATAATTCATCATAATTAAAAACCTCATGAACGCCGTCTATATTGTTTACAAAATCATGGTTAACATAAATTATTTTCAAACCGGTTTTTATTTTTTCAGCCGCTTTACTTACAACTTCGCATTTTTTTGAGTGGGCAATAATAATCTTTGTACCGGAATCCTTAATAATGTACTCCAGTTTATTGGCTTTTACAGAAGAGTTTAAAACTACAAAAGCGCCGCCGGCTTTTAAAATTCCCCAAACAGAAATTACTGTCTCGACCGAATTATCCAAAAAAATAATTACGCGGTCGTGTCTTTCAAGCCCAAGCTCAAGTAAAGAAGCTGCAAGCTGATTACTCCGCTGATCGATATCCGAATAAGTAAGTCTTTGCCTTCCGAAAATTAATGCTTCCTTATCAGGAAATTCTTTAGCATCCTTAATTAAAAAATTATGCAAAACTCTAGGTTGAAATAATTCGTCTATCATAATTTCCTTATCATAAATCAATTTTATGAAATACTTGTTACTGTTCTTTTATCAAAAACAACGGTAAAGTCAACCGGCTTAACATTTACAGAATCAAAATTCTCAATAAATTTGTCGTAAACAATTTGAGTTGATAAAATACCGACTAAAGCCATATTATCAAATTCACCCGCTGTATCTATGCCGGATAATTTTTCTTTTAATTTCAAAACCATTAAAGGATTAAAGAGATTATTATTCTTTAGATTATCTTCCGATAGATAATCTTCAATATAATCCAGTTTATTATTCAGCAGACTGTTTTTAATTGGAGCCCTGTACGGATGTTTAGGCCTGCCGGAAATTGATTGAGGAAGAATATCCTTAAATACTTTCTTTAAAATAAACTTTTCATTTAATCCCCTTATTTTTAAATATGAAGGCACTTTACTCATTAGTTCAATTAACCTGTAGTCTAGATAAGGCATTCTTATTTCCAATGAATGCGCCATTGCTACTCTGTCACCCTGCGAACTAAGCAGATAGTTGGAGAGAAATAACTTCATTTCCAGGAACTGTGCTTTGGATAATGCATCCCAATAAGAAAATTTTTCCGGTAGAATCCCCGAAAGTTCAACAAACGGATCGTAGCCGTTTGTATTTTCTCTAATATCATTACTGAAAAATCTTTTTATCTTAGAAGTATTTTGCCAGCGAATTAAATGAGAAAAGAACGGATTGCCCGGCTGCTCTATTCCGGCTTTAAAAAATGATCTTAATACCGCTTTACTTTTGGCATCTTTAAAAATATAAGGATAAAGTTTTTCAAGAAGCATCGGCCTTATTTTGGATTCGGGAAACTTTGACCAGAATGCTCTTACCAAAGTTTCTCTAAAAATATTATAGCCGCCGAAAACTTCATCGGAACCTTCGCCGGTTAATACAACTCTAAAACCTGAATCTCTTGCAAGCCCGGATAATATAAACAATGGTACAGGAGATAATCTAAGCAAGGGGATTTCACAATGCCATAAGACTTCCGGAAGAAGTTCACCGATAGATTTATTTTTTACAAGAACAGTATGATGATCTACTTTTAAATTTTTAACCATTATATCCTGGAATTCACCCTCATCAAAAGCAGCATCCTCAAACCGTATTCCAAAAGTTTTCAGTTTGTTGTTAAAGTTATTATTTATTATAGCTGTTATCCCGGAAGAATCCAGTCCGCCGCTTAAATAACTGCCTACAGGTACATCTGCCCTCAACCTAATTGCAACCGAATCCAAAAGCAATTCTTTAACCTGCTCGGCAATTTCACCGGAAGTATAATTTACAAGTTCATCTGTCAAAGCAAAATCATAATCCCAATAGCGTTTAACCTTAATGTTTCCGTCTTTTATTTTTAAATAGCAGCCAGCCTGAAGCTCATAAATATTTTTAAAGAATGTTTTACCCGGTAGTATTGTCCAGAATGTAAAAATCTGATTTAATGATTCCGGAGCAATTTCACGTTCAATTTCTTTACATGCAAATATAGATTTTATTTCCGAACCGAAATAAAATTTATTTTTGTAAACTGAATAATAAAGCGGTTTCTTACCCACCCTGTCGCGTGCAATAAAAAGTTCCTTACTTTGAGCATTCCAAACTACAAATGCAAACTGCCCGTTAAGTTTGTTAACACATTGCTCTTTTTCATCTTCAAAAAGATGAAGGATTACCTCCGTATCGGAGTTTGTATAAAAACTGTGGCCTTTTTTTTCAAGGTCATTTTTTAATTCCGTGTAATTGTATATCTCACCGTTAAAAATAATCCATAGAGTTTTATCTTCATTATGAATCGGCTGGGTACCGTTCTCCAAATCTATAATGCTAAGACGTGTCTGAGCCATCCCGATTTTTTCATCTACATAAGCACCGGATTGGTTTGGACCGCGATGCCTAATGTACCCGGCCATTGTTCTCAAAGTATTTATGGAAACCGGTTCCGATTCCGTCATATTCAATATTCCGGTAATTCCGCACATGTCAGCTTGCCTTAGCTATTTCAGATTGTTTACGCTTAATAAATTCACTCACCTTATTTATGGAAGAAAAATTTTCAGGAATAAGTTCCTCATCTTCAACTACTATGTTAAATGTTTCTTCAACAAAGCTAACAAGTTCAACGATCCCGGTAGAATCAATTATTCCTTTTTCAAAAAAGCCGGTATCATTTCCAAGCGAATCTGCCTGGCCGAAAAGAAAGTTATCTACAATAAAAGTCTTTAACTTTTCAGTTTGTTCCACTTTTAACTCCTTCCATTTTATTTTAATTTTATCTTAATACTTATTATTTGTTAAGTTACTAACAAACACTCCGTAAAAATATTCTTATAAGAATTTTAAAAACAATCCCGGTCCAAAAAATTTTTCAGGTATTAAATATTTTTTATTTCCATTTGTTTGAAACATTGGATATAATAAGCCGGAACTTCCCGCCGCCTGTATAATCAACACCGTTAAAATCAAAATTCACATTTAGATCGGGCAGCAGGCCTTTATGAATTTCGGACTTAATAATTTCCAAATCCTTTTCATCAGGTTCGTTCGACTTTGAAATTTTAATCGTAAGGTCATCAATATCATTTTGAATTATTTGATATTGTTTTATCCAATCTGCATTATACAAAACATTTAAGTGATTAAAAAATGCGCCGTGAATATAGCGGCCGTCCCTTAGCACAATAAAGTCACGTATTCTACCTCCAAGCTCCTTAATTTTATCCAGGTTCCTGCCGCATTGGCAAGTATCATAGGAATAACTGCCGACATCACCGGTTTCGTATCGTATCAGCGGAAATGCATAATTGAACAACGGAGTGCTAATTATTTTTCCAAGGCCGTTTTCATTCTTTTCGGCTATTTCAACAAAAGCAGATTCCATATTCAAATGATAGCCGTTGTGCCTGCTGCATTCGAATGAAAATAAACCACCTTCCGGACAGCCGTAAAGATCGAATACTTTTGCACCGAACACTTCCTCAATAACCTCCCTTTGGCTTTTATATAACATATCCGAAGTTGTTATTATTGCATTCAGCTTTCCCTTAAGTGAAATTGAATTTGACTTACAGAACTGAGATAATAAATAAACAGATGACGAGTAACCGAAAATATATTTTGCTCCCGATGAAGAAATAGTGGCGGAAATATTTTTTAACTTTTCATCCGTTAAATGATAACTTGTAATTAAAACCGCATTCTGAAGAAAGTTATAAATGTTTCTTTTAAATTGAGAAGTATTAGGCAGCAGTGAACCGCCTGCAAAATTTATAAATTTGTCACCGGGCTCAAACCCGCCTGCATTCCATGCGCGGAAAATATTTGCCCACATATAGCTGTGTGAAAGCTTGTCTCTGTACGTAAGAAAAGGCTTTCCCGTTGTCCCCCCTGTTTGCGTAATGCGCGGCTTAAATGAATTAAAATTTGCGGCTTTTATTTCATTGAAGTTACGTCTTACAATGTCTTTACCGGTTGTGGGCAACTGTTTAATGTCATCAATATTTTTTAAATCCCCCGGTTGAAAAGAAATTTGATTAAACAATTTTGTATAATACGGAACATTTTTATATGCATGTTCAATAAGAAGCCTCAATGCTGAAAATTGAATTTCTCTTAATTCATCTTCAGATGCATACTGCTTCTTAACAATATTTTTATATATCTTTAGTGTATCGGTTTTTCTAAAGAAGTCTAATATTTTATAATTTAACTGAAATATTGGGTTCATAATTCTAGTTTAAGTTTTCTTTCGGTTTATTTTAATTCGCCCGGTTCTCCATCATTCGACAGAATCTTTTCTGCAACCGCCCGCCAGGTATAACCCCGGACTATCTTCAAACCTTTTTCGATTCTTTCACTGTTATTCTTCATTACGGCGGAATCAAGATGTTCTAGAAATTGTTCTTTCGTCTTTGCAGAGTAAACTATCTCACGGTAATTTTCATTTACCTCTTCAATTAAAGTAGAAACGACAGGCTTACCGAGAGATAAATATTCATTTAATTTTAAAGGCGATGAATTTTTAATCCAATCTCTTCTTACCCAAAACATAATACACACATCAAACTGCAATGCATAAGCAGGAAGTTCATCATAAGTTTTTTTACCCGTGAAAAATATATTTGATCGCTTTTCCAATTTAGGCAATGATATATCTTTTCTTCCTATAAATACAAAATTATAATCAGGCCTTTCCTTGGAGCAGTATTCAATAACATCCCAATCGTTGGAATCGGTAAGCGTTCCGTAATAGCCTATAATTGGGTGCTTGATTGATTTAAGATCAGAAGGAATTTCAATTTGACCTTTGCGGCCGGTATTAAAATGCTCAAAGTCTACTGCGTGAGGAAGGTAATAAATATTTCCTCTTCCGTTTTTGGTTGTAAGATTGGAATAAATTTCTTTAGACGCACAATATATTATATCGGAATTTTTATATAATAAGTTATCAAGATATTCAAGATACTTCCGTGAATCATTATTCAATTCCCTGTAGGCTGTATAATAATCGGAATAATAATAAATTGATTTTGAATAGCCGATAAGATTTAATGCAAAAGCATATAACGGCGTACTGAAAAATAAAACTGGTTTTTTTATCCCGAGCATTGCTGTTATAAAAGATATTTGCAAATGGAATATTATTTTATTCAGATTAAAATAAAAGCCCCTGCTAAATACAGGAAGGAGTACGGGAGTATAAACGTAAAAATTATCGTCTGCCTTTTTTAAAAATTTGAAAATACTTTTTAATTTCCTGATAATTCTATTTGAAAAATTCTTCTTTTTAATCGAGGGGAAGCGGGTGCCGAGCGGGTTTATCCACAAAACTTTATACCCGAGTTCTACAAAGTTTTTTGTTATATGATACCTGGAATGCGGATTGCTGTTCCAGTAATCATCGCTTGAAAAATGAATAATACTCTCAGTCATCTTTTGCAATTGTTATAAATTTCAGAGAGTGAAGTAAAATTATACTTCTCCTCGATGCACCAATTTAAATAATCTTCAACTAATTTAATTTTACTCTTATTATTATGGTACCTATGATGAATAAGAACTCCGGTAGTTTTGTATCTTGAATACCGAATGGTCTTTGACTGCAATTCACTTAAAGTAAAGAATTCTGCGTCTTCATCTTCATTTAAATATTTCTTTATAAAGCTTATGTTCATATCAATTTCGAACAACTTTGTACCGGGGTAATAATCCAGGTTCCAGGAGACATGATGATTTAAGAAATAACCTTTATTAATTAAATGGCCGGCTTTGTAAAAAAGCTTTCTGGAAAGATCATCGTTGTAATGCGAATTAAGAACTTTATATCCAAGGTTATCTACGGCTTTAATAGCCGCCTTGTTGTATGGTGCATAGGGAAAATTAAATGCCGGAAACCATAAATCACCGAACCACTCATTCATTAATTCTTTACCCTGCTTAATATCATTGTATTGTTCTTCATAAGTCCTTTGTCCGCCGAACTCGCCTTTTAATATTTTATTCTTAATGGTATGATCGAAACCATGCTGCATAATTTCAATATAATCCGGAAAATCTTTTTTGGTTTTCAACATCCATTCGGCTACTTCCTTTGTAATGTTGGCAGGTTCTACCGCATGAGTAACCGGAATTTTCTTATCAATAAATAATTCGGTTATATCAATCAAAGACTGATCAAGTTTTTGGCGTACATCGTCGTTTCTAAAAAATATGTTTTTATTTTTTTCCATGTATTGAGTTACTATGTTGATTTTTTAACCGGCGTACCCGGCAAAACCTGTTTTGTTAATTTAATAAACATTGAAAAGTGTTTTGCCTTTGGTTTTAAGATGTTCCTAATAATACCGCGAAAAATTAATTTGCCAGATAAATACCTTAAATGTGTACTAAACTTCTTTCGGTACTTTTGTTTATTCAAAGCAAGAGGCTGCGATATTTTAAGCAGCACTGAAATTATTTTACTGTACTTTTTCCCTGTAATTTTTTTTACTGCTGCATGTTTTTGATCATAATAGACGGGAATGATTTCCCATTTTAAATATCTTTTATCTGCAATATTTATTTTAACGGCTAGCCCTGTTCTTTCTTTTTTAGACCATCTAAGTTTTTGCGGTTCATTAAAAGACGGGAAAAGAAAATTTCCCAGGCTGTACAAAATAGGTTTGCACTTGTAGATTTCGTACCCCTGAAATACATGAGGATGGTGGCCGAATACTGCGCTTGCCCCGTTGTCTATTAAAGCTCTTGCAATTTCCATATCATCAGGAACCGGGTAATCGGCAAACTCTTTACCGAAATGTAATGCCACAAAAAAATAATCAACCAGCTTAGAATATTCTCTAACCTCTTCAATCGTCTTTCTATTTAAAATCGATATAAACTCACCCGGCTTATTCTGCAAATGATCGCCAACCCATCTTGCATCGGAACTGTACGCCGCCAGTCCGATTTTAACTCCGTTCATTTCAAATAAGTAAGGCTTTCTAGCTTCTACCTGACTGCTTCCGATACCGAAGACCTGAATATTGTTTTCATTTAAAAACGTTTTTGTCTTTAGCAAATTCTGCAGATTATAATCCATCGCATGGTTATTTGCCATGGAAAAGACAAATTTCCTGCTGTTAATAATTTTATTCAGTGCATTTAAATCTCCCGGTACTTTGCTTGATCTGTTATTGATTGGAGTATACTCAAACGGTACGGTGCACTCCAGGTTTGCCCAAATAAAATTACATGATGAAAATTCGGGATCCATTTCCCGCAAAGGATCCACATTTAGATTTGTTAACGTTCCGCCCGGAACCATATCACCAACTACCGCAAATTCTATTTCACTCATATTTATTAACTAATTCATTCTTGTAATTTACAATTTTTAAACCGGTTCTTTTTTCAATCTTATTGTTAAAATATACTTCTTTTATTCTAAGCATTGTAATTAAATTTGCAATTATCCCGTAATAATCATTAGAAAAAGCTTTATTGTCAGGAATAATATCATTCAATAATTCTTCCGGCAAATCATTCATATTTTGAATTGTATTTTTCAAGGCACTAGTATAACGTTCCGCATTTGATGAAGCTTTGCCATTATGATTTTTATATCCTGCTTTTAAATAATCCAGTTTTCTTAGGATATTTAAAACTTCTAAATATTTCTTTTCATTCTTTGCGCTTAGTTTAAATCTTGTAGTTTGATATTTATTAAATCTTTTATCGCCTGAAATTTGCATTAAATGTGCAGCTTCGCCGTTTAAATATTTAGATGGGATTGATAAATAAGCATTTAAAATTTCCTTATCGAGATATGGGTAAACAGGTATCGTAAACAAACGAGCCTGCTGGAACGTTGGAATTACCCTTCCGATTCCTCTTGTTCTTAATAAGCCTTCTGCGCCGATAACATCAATATCATTCGATTCTACGCTTTGATATTGATTGATCCATTCGATTGATAATTCGTTTATCGTATTCAATTGCAGAGCACCGTTTAAGTTTAATATATCCGAAACTTTTTTATACGATTCTATATCCGAAGCTTTATTAAAACTAAATTCTCCGTATTCGGTACTATTCTTAATTCTTCTTAATAAGTAACGATGTTTTGCTTTACCTGCGTAAGGATCACCCATAAAACCGGAGGCCAAAAATTTTGTCTTTTTAGATGAAGCCTTTGCTGCTTCAAATATTTCCCAGTGGCCCGGTGAACCGTTATTCAATAAAAGTATGTCCGTTAAATTTTCAAGAAAAGAAATGTTATCAATTTTAATTCTGTCGAATTTAAAATTATTGTCCCGGCAAATTGCTTCGGCAATTACAGAATCTTCCCGGCTGTTAAGTAAGAACGATACGAATGGATATAATTCATTATTCTCCCTGAAATAAGTTATAATTTTCGGATCGTAATCTTCATCAAGCATATATTTTAAGATTACCCTGCAGTCTTTACCGCGGGATAAAAGCAGAGTGATATCGTCTCCGACATAACTATGAATTCTTGACCAAAAACTCCTATGTGCGGAAGCAACTATTTCTATCGATTGATCAAGACTAAGATTTTTTCTTTCCGGATATTTAACATAATTGCTTTGTTCAAGGTTTTGAGAGTCTATTTCAAAATTAATATAATGACCGGGCAATACTTGTTTAACGCTGTTTATAATGGTTTGCTCATTAAAGGTATGCCCGCAAAAAACAATACTGCTTGCGGCAAAATTTGAAAATTCCGCTTCTCCAGCTAAATATTCTTTCATTAAAAATAAATTCGTAGAAAATACTTTCTTTCCGTTACCGGAATGATAAAATAATTTGGCAACTCCAAACCTGTCTGTAAATGCAGCAAAATTATTTTGTTTTATATTTCCAATAACTCCGCAGTAATAACCGGAAAGCGAATTTAAATATTTATCTAAAACTGAGTTGGAAATATTTCCGATGATCTTTAAGAACTCCTCTTTTAGTGCATTTATATTGCCAACAAGTTCCTTATTGTAAATGCTGCCGTAAAAAAGAATAAAATTTTCTTCATCGTCCAGGTAAAGACTTACTAGTAATTTATTTTCTGCCTGCGGCAGAAAGAAAAGCCAGCTCCGGCTTCCGTTTAGATTTTGAATAACCTGCGGTCCGTATTCTTTTGGCAGCCTGTCTAAACAGTTGATTAATTCAAACCGGCCGAAGTTTCCGGAGTTATAATCTAATTCAAAAATGAATCCCGGATTTTCAATCATGCGCTTTCCGATATAAATTTATTTTCACTATAGAATGAATTATTATAAGTATCTATTATTTGAGAAGCCCAGGTGTTCCAGCTAAAATTTTGCGCAACCCATTCTGAAATTTTTTTGTTGTTCCAGTTTATTTTAGATGCGGCTAATATTTTTTCAGATAAATCTTCCGCACATTCCGGCTTACACAAAAAACCGTTAAATTCTTCTTTTACAATTTCACTTAAGCCGCCGACATTAAAAGCAACAACAGGCAGCCCGCATGCCATTGCTTCAAGCGGTGCGGCCGGCAATCCTTCCGAACGGCTCGGCAGGCAGAATAAATCGTGCCTGCTTAATAGGCTTTGAATTTTCTCATGCTCCACTTCTCCGGCAAATTCTACGGTATCTTGTAAATTATTTTCTCCAACATAATTTTGGTACTTCTTTAATAACGGTCCGCCGCCTACTAAAGTAACCTTTACCTTAATGTCAACATGCTTCAAAGCATTTAACAAAATATCGTGTCCTTTTACAAAATTGAATTTAGCAACCGTAATTATTCTAAAATATTTTTTGTCTTCAACTTTTTTATCGGAACTATAAAAGAAAATCCCGTCATCATAGCCGTTTCTAATAACTATTTTATTTTTTAAACCGGTTATACGGTTCATTTCATCTTTCATTTTATCGGAAACCGCAATAGTAAGCCGGCAGTTTTTGTTAATGGAATTTTCAATGTACTTCCAGCCCTTAAATTGAGAAGGCTGCAAAAGTATATCGCTTCCTTCGGATAAGGCAAAAATAGTATTATTTGATGTTTGTTTAAAATAACGGGAATATGCAGCGTAAGGATTAAGCCACGTACCTATAATTAAATCCGGTTTAAATTCTTTTATTATTTTATCAGTTTTCTTTCCTATAAAAAAATGCAAAATATTCGAATGATACTTCCAAAACAGTTTGCTTGGTGCTTTATACCATTTGGGGTGATAAACTTTAATTCCATTAAAATTTTCCATGTAAGGAACGGTTAACAAATTCTTTAACAGGTTAAATTGTTTTTTTAACCTGGGTTTTGGCAAGAAATAACTTTTATGAGGATTAAGACTTATTGGTGCAATTACCTCAACCTCACAGCCGAATTCTTTAAGTGCCTTTGCTCTTGAATAATTAAATATTCCTTCGCTGGGGAAATTTGAATTGGGAAATAAATAACTGAAAATTAATATCTTCATTATAACTAAAAGCAACAACTAAAAATATAATAAGCCGGAATTAAAATTTAACTATTCAATTTCATAGATTATTTTAACCGGCCTTATTAAATGCAAAAAATTTTGATATCAGCCTGTAATGCAGAAGCTTTCCTAAAATACCGGAAATAATTACCTCTTCATTTTTAGTTAAGGGATGTAATTTCCTGTAAAGCATAAGGAAGAGTAGCAATCCTGCCGATGCAGGCAAAATAATTTGCATAGCAATATTACCGGTTAGGCTTGCCATGTACATAGCAAACCCTACTATGAAAAATATTATTAATGTTTTGTAAAATTGGTTAAAGATAAGTTTAACACCACTTACTTTAATCATCTTAACATATAAATAAAAATTTCTTAATAAACCGGAAACACCCGTAGCAAGGGCAACACCTACTAAACCCAGGTTTGTATATTCCAAAACAAAGAGGACGGCTAAAACATTAATCACTGCAAAAATTTTCGCATACAAGGTATATTCAATTTTTTCTTTAATTTCTATAATTATTGTTACGGGAAAAGAAAATGCTCTTAATAAATAAAAGAACACAACTATAACCACCAGTGTTTCGGTCTCCAGGTATTTTGAATTGAATAAATATACTTGAATTAAATTTTGGTAGGCTATAACCAAAACAACTATAATTCCGTAGAAGAAGAAATATATCTTTACTATAAAATTAAACATTTCCGAAAGGTAAGCATTGTTTTCTTCTTTCTCATAATATTTATTTATAAAGAAAGGTTTAAAAATATTATTCAATTGAGACATTGGTATCCAATTAAAAATACTGCTTAATATTTTATATGGAAACGCATAAAGACCCATTGCATAAGGGCCTAGAAAAGCGGAGACGAAATAATAGTCGGATATTTGACTAAACCCGCCTTCGCCCATTTCATTAGCAGTTGAAAGCAAAGAAAACCTTTTAATTCTTTTTACAAAGTCCTTCTTTTCTTCCTTCCGGATTATCAAACCAGGTTCTTTTTCCAATGCAGAAATTTTCTTATAAGAATAATACAGGGACGGCAAAAACCTTACACCCATGCAAATTGCTTCTATTATAAAAATCAAATCAATTGTTAATTGAGGAAAAAGAACCGCATAAAGTATTCCCCTTAATATTATGGAAACGACACCTATTATTGATAAAAACTTTTGTTCGTATAGAGAAACCAGAAGATCGTTTGTAAGGGAAACCTGCAGGAACAAAAAAATATTTATTATAAATATTGAGTAATATTCCCGGAACTTATCAATTCTAAGTATAAAGCCGATTTCATCTTTATAAATAAATACTACCGTAATAGTGATAAAGATGAGCAGCAAAGAAACAAGGTAAAGCTTTATTATAATGGACTTATGATATTTAAAATATTTCTTTTGAAGTAATTCCGGGATGTACCTTCTTATTGCAACAATAATTCCGTTTACGGAAAATATGGCAAAGATAGAAAGGCTGCCCATAAACAAGCTGTAGATCCCGAATTCGGAAACAGCCAGCTTCCTTATTAAAAAGATACTGATAAATAACGAAATGATGTTCGTTAGAATGGTACCAATAAAAAGCCACTTAACATTTTCGGAAAATCTTTTAAGGGTGTGCATGCCTTATTATTATTCTCCGCTCTTTGCTTTTTCAATTAATTCTTTTTTAACTATGTAAGGAAAGCCTTCCATCGGTCCGCCTTCGAAACCTTTTATATATACATCTCCCTCTTCACAAAGAGGTTTTATCTTATCTATAATATTTTGGGATACGGGATGCATAGTTTCCCCCGAACTGAAATTCGGTCTTTCAGCAGCTTGCTCAAGCTGCCTCTTTATAAACTCATCAAACTTTGAATAAATTCTTGCCGGTACACCTACCACACAAGAATTAGGCGGAATATCTTTATTAACAACGGAACCGGCTGCAACCAAAACATTTGGGCCTATTGTAACACCGGGTAAGATAATTGAGCTTTGTCCAATATAACAATTTTCTTTTATTTCTATTTTTCCCAGTCTTTCGAAATTTTCTTCCGAAAATTTGAACGTCGCCTGGTCGTGTGCTATCAGTTGAACATATTTGGAAATTGAACAGTTATCTCCAATGCTGATTAAATACGGGTATGAATCATCAATCTCGGCTGTAGGCATAATTGTAACGTTCTTGCCTATTCTTAAACCGTTGCCTATTAATTCTTTTATTTTCCTATGATGATCCCAGTAATCGAAATTTCGTTTATAACTTAGTAACTTTTTGTAAAAGTACATTCTTAATCTGCCTTTGCTTTTTTTTACCGATTCCGCTAAAGACATAAAGTTACCTTTCCTTAATTTGATAATGTTCAACTGTGTTCATCTTCAATTATAGTAAATCTTTAGAAAAGTAATCAAAATATATTTACTCTAGAAAGAATGGCTCTATCAAAGAAACCTGCCATCCTGGATATTTTTATTTTGCAATCCAAAACCGTAAAATTATTATGCCGGGCTAAAGTATGCATGCCGTAAACATTCTTGTTATAATCCGGTTCTATAATATCATATTCAGTTTCGGAGTATTCTGTTTCATTCATTTTGATGATCTTCTTCAATCTTATTCTATAGCCGTATTCCACCGAACAGTCTTGTGCCGGCCTAATAAGGTTACCTTCGCTTTCATAAATCCTTCCTGCAGAGCGTGCAGTCCTTACATCGGCAACTACTGGATTTAAAGGATGCGGAGTCCATTTATCGCTTAAAGGCGAATCGGAATAGTATAAATACAATTCATCTTTAAATGAAATATAGCTGCTGTCCTTTTTGTTTAGAAACATCCACCATTTGCCTTGATGCTTAACAAGCGTAGAATCAACTGCCGAAATATCCTTAAATATGTGTTTGTAAAATTCCCATTTGTAGGGAAACTCAATGCACTTATAAATGTCAACGGTTTTGTTTTGTTCGGATTCCGGCATCATAAACATTTCACCTTCGTATTCAAAAATAAAAGGATAAGAAAGGTGATATGGTTTTTCTAAAATTTTAACCGGCTTACTCACTTTTCCGTCTTTAGTAATTTCCAAAACAGATAAATGACCTTTATTCTTTTCATAAGTAAATTCTTCAATAAAGATGTAGTACGAACCGTTCTTTTCAATCACATGAGGGTCTGCCCAAAAGTTTTGTTTCGGAGGAATTATTTTTTCATACTCTTCAATTGCACCTGGATTTCCGGAATTCTTTTTGTACAAAATAATCCATTGCCGGACATTAAACTTATTGTCAATTATATTTTTTAGATACCTGCATATATGTTTAACTATCTTAACTGAAGTTAATTTATATTGCTTATCCGCTGTATTTTTTATAGATAATTTTTTCCCGCCTAATCTTCCATCTCTGTTGTTCTTCATTAAACAAATTTTTTCTAAACCGCGCATCGTTAAAAGGGACGCCTTCCAATAATACCGGCTTTTAACCCTATTTATAAAAAATGAATCCGGCGAAAAGCATAACTGAGCTATATAATTTTTCGGATCTAAATTATTATCCTGAAGAACCAGCTTCGCTTCAATACAGGATTGGCTATTCATTATAAACCAATCTACCGGCACATTCGTGTTGGTATCGGGAAAAGTCATTTCGTTATATACCACGCCAAGTTTAAATAATTTTATTATTTCAACAGGAATAGAATTCAAATTAATATTTAGTAAGACATCTAAATTTAATCCGGCAATCTCATTTAATTTATCAGATGCGATTTCGTTTTCAATATTTATTAATTTAATACCGGGAAGAAGATTAAAAGCGCCGGTTAATTTAGTAGAATCATTTTCAACCGGGATTAATATATTTTCGGCTAATTTGTAAGCACTAAGCATTTTGCGGTAAAGCCGAGAAGTTTTCACATTGAATAAGTTTTCAGTTTTTATTTTTTCCGGTTTTATAATTACTAACTTTAGCTCAAATAATTCCGAGTGATTAATTTGAGCAATAATATCTGCAGCCCATTCCGGGAAATCGTTAGAACAGGAAATTATACCTATTTTTAGTATGCTGTTTTTCATTTTGTCTAAGCTGATGTTATAAATAATTCTTGAAGATATGATATTAAAACGAATTTGCCGTAATATTATCAGGAAGGATTAACTTTACAAAGTTTTTCCCCGGCATTAATAGAAAGCGGCATTGCATCATTAGTATAACTTTTAAGGAAGTTAACCATTTTTTCCGCCTGCCTGGCCCAAGTAAGATTTTTAAGAACGAGCTCTCTGCCCTTATAAGATTTTGACTGCAGTATTTTTAAATTATTATACGCATAAAAGATTTTTTCCGCTAATTCATTTTTTCTATCCGGATTAAAATAAACCGCAAAGCCGGCTTCCGGCGGAACCACGTCCGTATGTGCTTTAATATCGCTCATTACAATTGGAATTTCCATCGATAAATATTCCATTAATTTTAAAGGTGAGGATACTTCCCACCATTTAATTCTTACGTACGGAATAATTCCGATATCTGCCAGCTTAATATACTGAGGCATTATTGAATTGTCTGCGGCATCCAAATACAAGATATGATCCGTTAAATCAAGTTTGTTGTCTTCACAATATTTTTGTAAAAACTTATTGTTATCACTAATTGATAGAAATAATATATTAGGAATCTTTGCTTTCAGTTCATTTATTGCATCAAGCACCATTGGAACTCCCCTGTTCGGGGTAATCGATCCGTGATAAATCATTACAAAATGATTTTTTAAATTTTCAATAACATTTTTATCAATATTAACATCCGTATCTTTGGTAAAAATATTTTCGTTTACAGCCGAGGTATAAACTGCATTCTTTTTAAATTTTAATCCGTATTCGCTTTCGCACATTTCTTTAGTAGATTCGGTTATAAAAGTAGCGCCATCCAGTAAATGTTTTGCAATTTTATATGCCGTTTTTTGTTGAAGCGATAATTTTTTCTGCTCTACCGGGATCGTTCTTACATCAAAAATAATTTTTATTTTTAATAAGCTTTTTAAGAATACCAAAAACAAAGACGGGATTACCGATTTTTCGTCGACCACAACAAAATCAATTTTATTTTTTATTGCATATACCGGAAGAAAGAAGAGCAGCTTTAATACAAAATATCTATTTTTATTAAAGGGAACTTTTAACGGAATTATAAATGATTCTTCGGGTACCCTGTCTCCTTTAACAATAATTTCCGTATCAACACCTTTATCCCTAAGAGCCCGTGCCATTTCAATTTCACTTACTATATAATGATCTTTTCCCAGTATGCCGTTACGGATGTACAACACTTTCATAAATAATTTTCCAGAAAAATATTTCGGTTGTTAAAACAATTTGAATTATTTAACAGCTGTCTGCTTCAGCTTTTGATAAACTTATTTTATTTAAACCGGCATTGCCTATGTGCAAATTTTTTGCTGCGGCAAACACTTTATAACGTGAAAGAAAAACCGCAAGCGTTATGAAATAAACAAGGCCAATCTGTGTATTCCACGTGGGGCAATAAAACAATGCCATACAGGTAATTACACTCATAGGCACAAATATACTGGCATAAATGTGCATCTCTATATTTTGCTCAAGGTTAACGTATTCTTTAATAAATATAACCGGGAACAGCAGAATTACAAACATAAAAGCAATGCCTGCAATACCCAGACTTGCAAGAACAACAACAGCATCCGGCAGGTTAACAACAAAGTTAAGAGCGGCCTGTGACGTACCGGCAGTTTTAGATTCCACTACGGAACCCGGCCCGAACCCGAGCGCAGTATTAACATCGTTGGTAAAGTATTGATCAAATAATATAGGATATGCTACAAATCTGCCCGCTCCTTTGTCGGAATCATCGTATTGTTCGGCTTTTTTAGAATTTAGTATTACATCAAAATTTAAAAACCTTGTGTACCTGGTGTGGGGTATAATAAATATAATAGTAATTGCAAGTACGGAAAGAAATAAGATTCCAATAACAGTCATTTTTATAATTACCGAAGGAGCAACTTTTTTATACAAATAAAGGAACGTTAATAATGTTAATATTAATGCAACTGGAGAGGCAATAAAACCGAACCTTGCGCCGCCTACTACCGGCGGTATAAAAGTTAAACCGGCAATTACAACATATTTTAAATTAAATCCTTTATAAAGAAGATTTGCAATACAATATGCAAGAAGAAAAGATTCAAGCACCGCTATTATCCCGGTTCCGCCTAACGGGCCGTAGGATAATGTCCCGTTGTTGCTGTCGGCTGTTAGCGGATGGAAAACTATATACTGAAACAATGTTACCGGAATTTGTAATACAATTAAGAAGAATACAAATTTTAATAAATTCAACTGTTCTTTTTCGGTGAAATCGGATTTAATAATAACAAGCGTAACTAGTATAAAAGGGAAAAAGAAAGCTAAGGATGATTTAAAAACAAGAAACCAATTGTTATTATTTATTACAGCACTGGCTAAAAATAACAACAGCAGTATAGTGAAGAATAATTTGTATATGGCTAAATATTTCGGTGAATAATCTCTTTTATTTGTTATTATAGAATAAGCATTGATGATCATAAAAAATATTATAAATGCAATCTCCAGCATTAAAGACGGCAATGCGGGAAAGTGAAAATATCTTACAAGGAACGGATATACAAATTTAGATATTATATATAAGTATAATAAATATTTTATATATGATTTGGGATTAAAACTCATTTAATAAAGTAAGTATTGTAAAAATGAATTTGAAGGGGCAATGTTAAAATTCGGAATTTAGAGTAGAGAACAGTTTTGAATCAATATTCATATTTTCAAAGTATAATTCGATTGCTTTTAAAGTAGTACCGGCAGGCGAGGTTCCTTCCCTTCTTCCGTCGTGCAAAAGGACAACTTTACCGGCTGTAATTTCTTTTTGAAGTATTTTATTTAACTCGACGTTTTCTTTGTCATAATCACGCGAATCTACATTCCAGTGAACAAAAGTAAATTTGTTAATCCAAATATACAACAGACTGAAACAATTCAGCTTGCCGTAAGGCGGTCGTACATAGCGTGTGCATATTCCAAGGCTTTTTAATATTTTTTCTCCTTCGGAAAGCTCCCGCATTGTTTTCCAAGGAAAAGACTTCCACGGATGATAGTGGCTGCTGCCGTGAACACCGATTGAATGTCCTTCATTTATTATTCTTTTAATTAATTCCGGATTTTCAAGAGCATTTCTCCCTAATACAAAAAACGTTGCTTTTATATCATGCTTTTTTAAAATGTTAAGCAGCTCGCCGGTAGACGAACTGTCCGGCCCATCGTCAAAAGTTAAAAATATTTTCCCGGATGATTCTGCGGATTTCAAAAATGAATTTTTCCATGTTAATTTGACAAGATGAGGCAAAACAAAATTCAACAGAACAAATATTGCAAATAATATAAATAGTATTAATAAATAATTCATTACTCTAAATTGAGATTAATTTGCTCCGCTCGCCCGTGGAATAACTGACAGCTTTCTGGAAGTATTTTTGTTTATAACGAAAGTGTGAGATGTAAGTTTTTCTATAACTCCAATGTAATTTCTTACCATTGTAGACCAGTTGATATGCTTATATGCCAGTACAGCCTTGTTAACTTTTTCTTTAATAATAACGGTGCCGGATAAAATATTATTTAATACACCGGCAAGGTTATCGGAATCGTTCTGGTTAAAATAAATTATTTGCTCCTCATCGAAGATAGTGCGCATAGAAGGAAGATCCGATGCAATTACCGGCAGCTTAAGCGAGACATATTCAAATGTTTTTGTTGAAAGAGCAAGATCCATAAAACTATCACTTATATACGGAACAATACCAAAATCGGAATTCCTTATTATTTCGCTTATGTTTTCCAGTGGCACGTAATCATGAAAAAATATATTGCCGGTAAGATTATTTTCTTCTACCTGACTAAGCAGCTTCTCTTTATAATCATTTTGATAACTGCCGTATATATCAAAACGAATCGAAGGACAGTTTACTTTTAACTTTTTAACAGCATCTATTGCAACATGAATACCGAATCTTTCGGCAACAGTTCCGTGGTATAAAAACCGCGGGTTTTCTTTATTGAACGACCAGGTTGTTTTAGGCTTACTAAAAATATCCGGATCGGCCGTATTAAATATTAATGTAACCTTCTCTTTTCTTACTCCCCTGTTTAGCAGGCATTTTTCAAAACCGTAACTTGTAGTAATAAGAGAATCTGAAAACGCCCAGGACATCTTTTCCACAAGCCCGACCAAAGGTAGGAAAAATCTTTTTATTCCGTTATTCCACCTGGATTTGAACAACTCTGTCATAACATCATGCAAATCCAATAGTACCGGGGTTCCTTTAAGCTTTTGAAGAACTGCTGCAAACACAAGGAAATCCGGCATGTTATGTACCTGTATAACCGAATATTTATTTTCAGAGGAAAGTTTATTGATGAAAAGAAAAGACTTGAGAAGGAACCGAATGGTTAACAAAATATATTTTGCAATATTATCTTTTGTATGTCCTTCCAAAATTCTAAAAACTCTTATACCTTTAAAATATTCTATTTTCGGCTCTTTTGGGGAACTCATACAAATAATATCGACACGATACCCGTTTTTTACAAGTGCTTCTGCTTCTCTCCTTACCCTGGGATCGCTGGGGTAGTGAGATAAAACCAGCATAAGCACCTTTTGCGAATTTAATTTATATGACTTCATAATTACATTTAATTGTTTTTGAAATACAATTTCTATACTAAAGTTTTATAAAAATTAATTAACATGGATTCGGAATGTTTCCACAAAAAATTTCGCATTACTCTTTGATGCCCTCTATAACCATAGCTGTATCCCACTTCCGGATTGTCTATTACATAAAGAATTTTATGTGCAAAATCATTAACATCTTTTGCATACAAACCGGAATCTTTTGCCATAACCATTGTTTCATCAAGTTGAAATGCAACAAACGGCTTACTTAACTTCATATATTCAAGAATCTTAATCAATGTTAAATATTCGTTCAAACCGTTTCGCTGGTCGGGTGCAAGACAAACATCAGCCAGTTCTATATATTCCATAACTTCGGAAGCATTTACCAGTCCGGTAAAATCTATATATTCCTTTACATTTAATTTAGATGAGAATTCCTGCAGCTTGTCCTTTACTTCCCCCTCGCCCACAAGAACAAATTTAATTTCTCTTCTATTAAATTTATTTATTATTATATCGGCTGCTTCAATAATAACTTCTACATTATCATTAACGGTCATAAGTCCTACAAACAATGCAACCTTGTAGCCGGTATACTTTGTATGAAGTGCTTGATTAAATTGAGCTTTAAAATTACTTTTCGGACCGTTATAAACTATAGCGCAGGGTTTATCTTTAAGCCAGGCTTTACCCAAAAGCCTGTTTCTAAAAGTCTCGTTAGCAACAATAATTCCGGAAGAAAATTTAACAGTCATCCTTTCGGAGAAATCAACAAATCTTCTAATTAAAGGATTGTTAAATTTTATCCTAAACATTAATGTGGCCAAATCATGCTGATCATATATAAATTTTACCTTGAAAAAATAAAGGAAAAAAGCCAACGGCCAGAAAAAGTCCGGCGGATTAGCGACATGAACAGCTTTTATTTTCTTAAACAGAACAAGGTACAAACTGAAAAAATAAATTTTTGTAAGAGAGGTTAAATATTCAAAAACAAATCCCAAGATAGTTCCGTTTGATTTATTGTCTTTATATCGCAGTACATGGATATTGTCTATATTTTCCCGCCTTTCCGAATCGATACTGGAACGCGGGCTTATAACAAAAACTTCGTAACCATGGCTTTGTAGTGATGCTGCTTCTTTATAAACCCGGCTGTCCCACGGAAAGGAATTGTTCTGAACGATCAATAAAATTTTTTTCATCATATAAAATTATATAGCAGCGGAAAATTTATTTTTTTTCTTTTTGCCTTTTGAAGGTTTGTAGGCATATTTATAACCGTACCCGTAGCCGTACTTATATCTGAATGCTGACTTTTCCAAATCGCATGCATTTGCCACAACCCCTTGTATTTTTATTTTTTCTTTTTTAATCTCATTTATTCCCCAGTATACACTGTCACTTAATGAATAATTATATCTTACTACCAATACAAGGTTATTAATTAGTTTGCCAAGAATAAGAGAATCAACAACTCTGGTAATCGGCGGAGTATCAATTATAACATAATCATATACGCTGGATTTCAAAGCATCAATAAGATATCCGGTTCTTAAAGATTGGAACAACTCGCTGGAATTTTCATTAACATCGCCGGCTGGCAGTATGCTTAATAATTTATTCGCAGAAGATTGCCCGAATATATTGGAAATATTCATTACAGGTGCGGCTTTTAATTCCTTTTCCAGAAAGGTACTTAACCCGGGAAAATCCCGCGGAATGCCGAACAGGTCAGACAACCCGCATCTTTTCAAATCCGCATCAACAATTAAAACTTTTTTATGAGCGGCAACAAGAGTTAATGCCAAATTGGCAACCATAGTTGTCTTACCGCTGTTCTCTTCAAAGCTGGAAAAGACAATTAACTTGTTCGGGTTTTTCGGATTCATAGTAAGCTTTGCACCAAGTACTTTATAGGATTCCACTATCCCCGGGTGCTCTGCGGAAAGTACCGGAAACCTGTCTTTAAAATTATCCGAACTATTAATTTTGTTTAAAACTTTTGGCGGGAATGCCGGAATAATGGAAAGCAAAGGAAGTCTTAATTTATCTTCTACCTCTTCAAGCTTTAGAAACTTTCTTTCTTTTAATTCCCCGAATGCAACATAAGCCAGTGAAATTACTCCCCATAAAAATAAACACAACAGAATTGTTATATTCTTGTTTGGGGAAACAGGGTTCACCGGCAGCGAAGCAGGATCTACAACTACAACATCCTGTAGCTGAGCCAATTCCTTCGCTTTAAGTTCTTCTCTCCTGTCCATAAGCATATTAAATATTTTTTCTGTTACATCTTTATCCCTCAGCAAGCCGGCCAATACTGTTTCTTTGCCGGGCAAGTTTTTTATTTGCGATTTATATTTTGCTATTAAACCGTTTAATTTTATATCCTTTTCTTTAAGAGAATTAATAATTATGCTATAGGCCGAAAGAGTATTTTGATTATAGCTGCTTAACTGCCTTTTAATTTGTGCAATTTGATTATTGATACTAATTACATCGGGATGCTGCTCTGTTTCTTTCTGAAGAAGTTCTATCTTTTTTACTTCCAGATCGGATAACTGCTGAAGCAAAGATGAAAATGCTCTTTGATCTGTAGCGGTTTGCGACGGCGACAAATACGTTTGATCAAAATATCCTTTGGAATCATACAAACTGTTTAACTGTCTTTCTTTTTCTTCGTATTGGCCAAGCTGAAGTTCGTTACTAACCTTTTCGGCTTCCAGGCTGCTTAAAGCATTTACGGCATTAGTAGAGTTCTGGTCTATATTAATAATCCCGGTTGAAGCCTGATAATTACTAAGCTTGCTTTCGGTTGTTTTTAATTTCTTAGACATCTCAGCTAACTGGGAATCGATGGATGCATAGGAAGATTGTGCATTTTCTCTTTGCTGTTCTGTTCTTGTTTGCCTGAACATATTTACTACCGTAGAGGCTAATAATTGAGCATTTTCAGGTGACTCATCCTTTGCTTTAATTTCCATTAAGTTTGTTGTGCCCTTTTGAGCTACGGTAATTTTATTGTTAAGTAATTCGAATGCACTTATATCATTATTTACAACAAAATAAAATTTAACGCCTTCCTGTGCATCCGGCCAATAAAATGTTAAGGTAAAATCACCTGCATTAATTTCAATCAAATTGTTCTGTGCTGCCGAAGCAACCAGAACATTAGAATTTTTCTCAACACTATATAAATCTATCCTGCTGTTTTCTCCTTCGGTTATAAAGAAGCTGTTTGTATTATCTATTGTGTTGTATTGAAAACCTACAATTTGCGGATACCCGGCTCCGTGCAGATGCTGATTGCCAAGCCAGGCATTATAACCCGAAATAGATTTATTAATATTTTCCGTCTTTCCGTCAGGCAAAACAATTTTTTGAATAATAAGATTTAACTTTAATTTCTTTACAACTTTGTCAAGTACACTTCTTGTTTTTACCAATGCCATTTCGGTATTTATGTCATCCATAGATTCCAATGCCATTAAACTCTTATAAGGATCCTGGTTAGAAGTGGTTTGGTTATCTACTTTTTTTAACAGCACGGAAGATTCATAAATTTTTGCGGCGGTTTTAAGATAGATTATTCCTGCAGCAATTATTACAATAAAAGATATTATTAAAAATAACTTCCTTTTATAAATTGCACGGAACAGATCACCTGTGTTATTTTTACCGGTATTAGACTGGCTCCCGGATAATTCTTTTAATTGATCGTAGTTCATTTGTTGTTAACCTGTGCTAACCTTACTTGCGGTTGGTATAAATTATGGCTGCTAGAATGGAAGTAACTGCACTTACCACAGAAATAATTATTGTTGTGTTGCTGCCGTTAAGCCACTTCCTGGAAATAAAAATTTGATCACCCGACTGCAACCCGATATCATCAAGCTTACTGCCCTTTTCAATAATTTTTTTACCGTTTATTTTAAATTCTTTATCTTTTCTTGTTATATAAATATTGGTCAAGTCGGCTTCGGTAGTTGTACCGCCTGCTTCGGCAATTAAGTCAGATAATTTTTCAACACCGGTTACATAATAATATCCCGGTTTATTAACCTGCCCAAGAATATTTATCTTGATTAAAGGAAGAACTGTAATCTCGGGATTGCGGTACAGCTTGCTGTACTTACCGATAATTTCCGACCTTACGCTGTCAATATTTTTATTTGCAGCAGCAATTTGGCCAAGGTACGGCAGGCTGATATCGCCGTTGTCCTGGATATAATAATCACCGGTTATATGATCCGAAATGTTGTAAAATATAATTTTAACACCGTCTCCCGGTAATAAAGTTTGGGCTTTACTTTTAACACCAAGAACTAAAGTTAACACAACTAATAAATATATAATCTTTTTCATCTTAACCTCTAGAAGAGCATATAATAATCAATTTACACAACAACATTTTCTTTAATGACATGTGCAGGAACCCCGGCAACAATTGATTCCGGGGGAACATCTTTAGTAACAACAGCACCGGCACCAACAATTGCATTCTCACCTACCGTAATTCCGCATAAAATTGTAGCCGAAGAACCAATCGATGCTCCTTTTTTTATAAATGTTTTTACAACTTTCCAGTCATCTTCTGTTTGAAGTCCGCCCGAAGAATTTGTAGAACGCGGATACTTGTCGTTTATAAATGTTACATTGTGGCCGACAAAAACTTCATCTTCAATATCCACACCTTCACAAATAAAAGTATGAGACGAGATTTTGCAGTTCTTCCCTACGGTTACGTTTTTCTGTATTTCCGTAAAGGAACCGATCTTTGTATTATCGCCTATAGTGCAGCCGTAAAGATTTACAAAGTTGAATATCTTTACGTTGCTGCCAAGCTTTACATTATTTATTATTTGATTTTCCATAAATATCCTTTAGATAAAAACTATCCCACTTTTTGAAACGGAATTGCTGAATGATAATGAAATTCCATTCCGGGAATTAGCTCTACAAGCAGCCCTCTGTTTTTAATAGATTTACTGGAGGCTTCCAGGATCTTTACTACTTCCAACCCGTCATTTCCGTTGGTTAGCGGCTCTCTTTTTTCAATTATAGAATCTAGAAATTCTTTTGCTGCAAGACTAAGTGCTTCGGTTTGTTCTATCCTCGGCGAATACATATCCCCGATTCTGTATTGAACCAATGCATTGTGTAAACCTTCCGTAGTGGAAATATCAACACCGCTGTCAAAAATTTTTATTTTTTCGGAATTTTCCATATCATCGAACAGAAGCATTTTATCTCTGCCTGCAATAATCATTTTTCTAATTTTTACGGGAGAAGTCCAGTTTACATGAAAATGTGCAAAGCAGGAACTGTTTTCAAAGTGTAAAGATAACTGCGCAAGATTTTCAATTTCGCCGTAGTTGGAAATACCGACTGCCGTTACTGCAGTTACCTTTTTATTCGGAATAAGATAATTCATAATCGAAAGATCGTGCGGGGCAAGATCCCATATAACGTTTACATCATGCTGAAACAATCCTAAATTTACTCTAACGGAATCAAAATAATTTATATCGCCAAGTTCGCCGTCTTCTATAAGCTCTTTCATCTTTTTAACGGCGCCCGTATATAGAAAGGTATGATCGACAAAAATATTTAAATTTTTTGAAGATGCAATTTTTATTAATTCTTTTGCCTCAATTGATGTACTAGTAAAGGGTTTTTCAATCCAAACATGTTTACCTGCATTTAAGGCTTCTTTGGCAAGCTTAAAATGCGTACTTACAGGTGTTGCAATTGCCACGGCGTCAATATCCTTTTCCAAAAGATCTCTATAACCGGTAACAAGCTCCACGGAAGGAAATCTTGACTTTATAAATATCAATCTGTCCTCCTTCATATCGCAGGTATATACTTTTTCCACTAGATGCTGCGACAGGAAATTTCTAACTAAATTGGGCCCCCAATAACCCAAACCAACTATACCTATTTTCATTTTTCCTCCGAATTTCTTAAAAGTTTTATTCCCCGCCGCGTTCTAATATCATTACGGGGATTGTTTTAATTACAAGCTGTAAATCTAGCCATGGAGACATGTTATTTATATAATAAAGATCTAAAATGATAGACTCGTTAAAAGAAACCGAACTTCGGCCCATTACCTGCCAAACGCCTGTACATCCGGGTATTACATCAAATCTTCTTTTCTGCCAGTTGTCGTAGTTATCGTACTCATAAGGTAAGCAAGGCCTGGGGCCAACTAAACTCATTTCGCCTTTTAATACATTAAAAAGCTGCGGAAGTTCATCAAGAGACATTTTACGAAGGATGCCGCCGATAGGTGTAATCCTTTTCCTGTTTATTACTTTTTTCCCGTTGCCCTTTTCTCCTTCTCCTTTTATAAATTTTAACATTTCTTCTTTTCGCTCTTCATCCTCCCCTTTTACAACGTACATCGACCTGAATTTATAGAAGGTAAAAGGTATTCCGTTTTTGCCTATTCTTTTTTGTTTAATAATAACAGGTCCTTCGGATGTAAACTTTATAAGAAAGGCTATTACCATAAAAAAAGGTGAAAGTAAAAATATAACCGCACTTGCAACAGCAACATCAAAAATTCTTTTTACATTGAAAAACAATTTATTGGAATAATTCGGCGACATATTTATTACGGGAAGGTCGAAATATTTTTCCGTGTAAACTTTTTGCGGAATTATGTTAAATAGGTTGGAAGTAATTTTTACATTAAGGTTTGTCTCCCTGCACAGGTCTATTAAATGAAGCAGCTCTTCATAATCATTGGTTTCTTTTACAATTAATATCTCTTCTACCTTTTCGGTATTTACAATATTTTTTATATCGGAATACTTACCGAGAATTTTTTTACCGTTAATAACTTCTTCGCCGATATTTTTGTCATCATCTACAAAACCGGCAATATTTATTCCCAACGGGTTTTCGAATGTTATTTTTGCCGCAAGCATCCTACCGGCTTTTCCGTTACCGACAATTAGAATATTCTTCTTAAACTGCTTGCTCTTAAATCTTACATAAATTCTTCTTAACAGTTCAACTCTTAACAAATAAAAAATTATAATTGAACTTAATCCAAAGGCTGCTGTTAAAATAAATACTTGTTGAACTTGCAGTCGGGGAATAAATATTGAGGAAAGAATTGTGATTACGGCAATATACCATTCTGATTTAAGCAAAGCGGTTAAATGCGCTGAACGTACTATAATTGTATTAATCTTATAAAGATTGTTTACTGAAAAGACAAAGAGAGAAATAAAAATTATAATAGCTGAAGCAAACCAAAAAGTAGTACTTAAAGTTCCGCTTTTAACGGATGTTACATCCGGAATGGTCTTAGTAATTACCAGTGCAGTAATAATTGCAAAGATTATTACTGCAATATCCGATGCCGCAAAGAAGTACTTATATTTTGGGTGCTTTGTCATTTGTTCACATTAATAGTTTTATATAACCGGAAAATTCAAACAACATTTTATTTAACACGGCCTTCCAAAACACTTGGGTAAGAAACTGTACTTTTGTTCTCAAAAAACTTTTTAATATGATCTGCCGTATATTTTATTTGTCCTTCAGATAGTTCAGGGAACATCGGCAGTGAAATTCCGCAATTTGCAAGCTGTTCGGTTACAGGTAAATCACCTTTTTTGTAACCTAAATAGTTAAAACATTTTTGCAAATGCAGCGGAATAGGATAATGCAGCCCGGTTGCAATTCCGTTTTCATTTAAATACTTCTGCAGTTCATCTCTGCTTTCCGACTTACAGTTTACGACTTGTTCCTTAACTTGAATTACGAATAGATGATATACATGCTTAGCATAGGACATTTCTACAGGTACTTTAACTTCTTCAACACCTGATAAATAATAGTTATATATTTCAGCATTTTTTCTGCGTGCTTCCGTCCATTGCTCCAGGTATTTAAGCTTAACACCAAGCACTGCACCTTGAAGGCCCTCCATTCTATAATTATGCCCAAAGGTTTCATGTTCATATTTACGAACCGCACCGTGGTCTCTAACCATTTTAGCTTTTAGTGCAAGTTCGTCGTTATTTGTAAGTACTGCGCCGCCTTCTCCGTAAGCACCCAAATTCTTGCCGGGATAAAAACTAAACGAAGCAGCTTCGCCTAAACCGCCTACTCTTTTGTTTTTGTATTCTGCAATATGTGCCTGCGCAGAATCTTCAACCAGCAGAATATTATGTTTCGCCGCTATTTCTCTCAAAGGATCCATATCGGCGGGCTGGCCGTAAAGATGAACAGCAACAATTGCTTTTGTCTTCGGAGTAATTGCTTTCTCCACCAATTCCGGATTGATATTATAGCTGTCTTTATGGCAGTCAACTAATACCGGTTTGGCACCGCATAATGTAGCACCCCATGCAGTGGCTATAAAAGTGTTTGCAGGAATAATTACTTCGTCTCCGGGTTTTATACCTGCAGCCCAAAGAACTATGTGATTTCCGGCAGTGCCGGAATTAACTGCTATACAATGTTTTACTCCGTGTGCTTTTGCAAATTCTTCTTCAAAATTAAAAACTGCTTTGCCCAGCACAAAAGAAGAATTTTCAAGTATATTTTGTATGGCGGGATCTATTTCGTGCTTAATAGATTTATATTGAACTTTTAGATCTAAAAATGGAACCTGCATTTATTATCTTCTCTTTAATTTTTTTTTAATGATGTTTTTGAAACTTTCGCACAGCTTCGCCTGGTGAGTCACAATTTCAACTCTCTACTAAACAAATTTTCAAAAAACACGGCAAATTAAACCGACATTCTTAACCCGGTTTTATTAATTCACTTACCGGTTTAACTGGTTTAAGTACCGATTGTTAAATAAATAAAGGAACAATTTATTTTAATCTATAGCCGCATTTTTTAATTCTCCTTAATAAATTCAATTTTTATACCAAGTAAATTGAACTGAAAAACGGCTATTTTAGCGCAAAAAATGTATTAATAAAATTCTTTTTATCATTTTGAGATTGCTTTTACTATTTTTGTTGAAAGGTTTTACAGCTAATGCAACAGAAACTTTTGGAAAATTTATGAGGAAGATTTTTATTTCTAAATATTATTTACTTTTAATTATTTTATTTACCGCACGGTTAATTCCTGCGCATACTTATTATGTGGATTCTAAAAACGGGAACAACCAAAATAACGGATTAACACCCCAGGCAGCATGGAGAAGTATAAACAAGGTAAATGATTTTATTTACATGAAGGACGATACGGTAAGCTTTAAATCCGGCTTAAGATATTCAGGTTATACATTATTAATTCATTCCGATTTTATAACCTTTAATTCCTATGGCCCGGGCAATAAACCTGTTCTGGACGGACAGGGTAAAAGAAATTGTGTAAGCCTGCAGAACATTAAGAATATTCAATTCCATAATCTTAAATTTGTAAACGGATATCCAAGAGATATGGAATTTAACGGATGCAAGAATATTGTAATCGACCTGTGTAATGTAGATAGCTGCGCCGGCAAAAATATTTTTAATCAAAATATTTATTCAGGTCAGGGCAATAATTTAATAATTAAGTATTCAACCATGAGTTTTGCAGGCAATAAAACCGGCGGCGGACATGGGTTATATATAGACGGAACAGATAATTCTTTAATTGAATTCGATACGCTTATCTCAAATAAAAATGATAATTTAAGAATAGCATACGGATACACTTATCCTTATTACACAAATAACCTGGTAGTTCGTAATTGTGTTATAAAGTATGCCGGAGATGAAAATATATCAGACGACGGAAGCAGGGATTCCAAATTCAATAATAATATTTTGGAAAATGATACAACCGGTTGGTCCGTAAATATTTCTCTTTTTGAACAAAACGGATATAGCCCCGGTAACAACGATTACTATAACAATACTTTTATTATCCACGATTATGGTAAGGACAACGCAGGAATTTTTATTCACTTGTTTGCAAGCATTTCTAAAATCAAAATTTTGAATAATACTTTTTACCTTCAAAATAAAGGCAAAGGGTGGGCAGTGTATGCTCAGTATTCCTACTTAAAGAAATGGGTTATTAACCGTAACTCGTACTATTCAAAAGAGAAAGGGCAAAACCATATCTGGTATTGGCAGGGTTCGGCTTTATCTTCCTTTTTTAGATGGCAGAAACTTGGTTTTGATAAAGAAGGTAATTTTATAATTCGTTAATTTTAAAAATCTAAGGGAATTTTAATTCATTTTAAATTATTTTTAGTATAAATGTTTAATACACTCTTAAAAGGAATTCCTTATGAACAAACCCCGGCTAAGCTTTATGCAAATCTGGAATATGAGTTTCGGATTCCTCGGTATTCAATTCGGATTTGCACTTCAAAATGCAAACGTAAGCAGAATATTTGAAACACTTGGTGCAAAGATAGATGCCATTCCTATTTTATGGATAGCTGCTCCGATTACAGGTTTAATCGTTCAGCCTATTATAGGGCATATGAGCGATAAGACATGGAACAGGCTGGGCAGGCGCAGGCCGTATTTTTTAACCGGCGCAATTTTAGCTTCGCTGGGAATTATTGCAATGCCCAATTCGCCTGTTCTCTGGTTCGCTGCTTCAATGCTTTGGATTATGGATGCTTCCATTAATATTTCTATGGAGCCGTTCAGAGCCTTTGTAGGCGATATGCTTCCTTCCGAACAAAGGACGCTTGGTTTTTCTATGCAAAGTTTTTTTATAGGAATAGGCGCCGTAGTTGCATCCGCACTTCCGTATATGATGACAAACTGGTTCGGTGTAAGTAACACTGCACCGGAGGGAATGATACCGGAGTCTGTTAAACTTTCTTTCTATGTCGGTGGTACGGTTTTCTTTCTTGCTGTTTTGTGGACTGTAATAAGCTCAAAAGAATACCCGCCCGAGGAATTGAAGAGATATAGCGATGACAAGGAAAGCAAAAGTTCATTTAGACCGGAAGGTGAAGAACTTATTCATCATAGCAAATTTTTTAAGAACGGATTGATATGGACTTTTACCGGATTATTGTTATTCATTTTATTTGATTTATTTATTTACATGGATTACGGCCTTGGAGTGTTTTTCGGCGGCATAGCCGTATTCGGACTGTTGCAAATTGTTGTAGGAATAATGACCAGGCAAAAAAATACAAGCGGCGGATTTGTAGTTGTTATGAATGATTTATTCAAAATGCCTAAAACAATGGTACAGCTTTCTTATGTTCAATTCTTTTCCTGGTTTGCTTTATTTGCAATGTGGATTTACACAACTCCTGCCGTTACCCATCATATTTACGGCACTACAAATCCTCAATCGGAATTATATAATAAAGGTGCCGACTGGGTTGGTGTTTTAATGGCCGTATATAACGGCTTTGCTGCGGTAACGGCATTCTTGCTTATCTGGCTGGCAAAGAAAACAAGCCGCAAGATGGTTCACTCGATAAGTTTAGTTTGCGGCGGACTCGGCTTAGCTTCATTTTATATAATTAAAGATCCGAACTTACTTCTTATTTCAGAATTGGGAATTGGTCTTGCATGGGCATCTATACTTGCAATGCCGTATGCAATATTAACGGGCTCGCTGCCGGCAAATAAAATGGGAGTTTACATGGGCATCTTTAATTTCTTCATAGTTATTCCTCAAATAACTGCAGCGGCAATACTGGGGTTTTTTGTAAAACATTTGTTTGGTGATGAAGCAATTTATGCCCTGCTTCTCGGAGGTTTTTCATTTATACTTGCAGCCGTTCTGGTAATGAAAGTTGATGATGTTGATGAAGAAGCCCAGCCACTTACCCATTCTCAAAGAGAAAGAGTTGATTTGAGCGGAGTAGATAGCGAAAAGGTGTCTCCCTAGTAAAATGGTAAAATGTTATTAAAGATTTTATAATGCCTAAGTTGGAAGGATACTTTTAAAGAATTAATTTATGTACAATTTAACTAATTAGGAATCTCACCTCTAGGCTGGGGCCGACTAAAAAGTAATATCTTTTTGAAAAATAGAATATTGATGACGCAGAATTTAACGGAGTTCCTGAGATTTTTAAAAGGAAATTAATTTTTAGTCAGCCCCGATGTTTTTTATATAATTAATTTTGAATATATACAACTTCATAAAGAAAGTAATTATGCCAGATATTGAAATTAAAAATGTTCAATCTACCGGTGAAATAAAAATAGTTAAAGAATTATTTGAAGAATATGCAAAGTCGTTAAACTTTAGTTTGTGTTTTCAAAATTTTGATAAAGAACTGAAAAATCTGCCCGGTGATTACTCTCCGCCGAAAGGTTCACTTTTACTATCTGAGTATAACGGCATACCGGCTGGCTGCGTAGGATTAAGAAAATTTGAAAATGATATTTGCGAAATGAAAAGATTATATGTAAAGAATAATTTTCGAGGTTTGAAAATCGGGAGAATGCTTGTATATAAAATTATTGATGAAGCGAAGAGAATTGGTTATAAGAAAATGCGACTGGATACCATTCAAACTATGCAGGCGGCTCAAAATCTTTACAAGTCTTTAGGTTTTTACGAGATAAGTTCGTATGGTAATCATCCTATTGAAGGAACAATTTATATGGAACTGAATTTGGATACATAAATTTTCTATATTGATTTTAGAAATAATACGAGGATGTGAATCCGGCTAAAGACAAAGCCATTAATTTATGTCGTACATTTCTTTCTTACCTAGTTCTTCAGGCTTACTTTTCCCTAAAGGCTGCACCATAATTGCGTCTTCCGGATCTTCCTTAACAAAGAACCATAACACTGCAGATACCGTTAAAGTGAATGTACTTATAATAAAGATTAAACTTTTATTTGGTGCTTCATCTACTGCCTGACCAACACCGAAACTAGCAACTAATTGAGGCAAAACAACTGCAAGATTAAAAAGTCCCATATATAATCCCATCTTTGCCTTATCAACTTTTTGAGACATGATAGCAAAAGGCAGGCTTATAGTTGAGGCCCAGCCTATTCCTAATACTGCCATTAAAATATAAATTACAAATGGCTGATATCCGAAAAACAACATTCCCGCATAACCGAAAGCCATAGAAGCAATACAGAATGCATGAGTTTTAATGCGTCCTATTTTCCTGGTTACCGGCTCCAAAACAAACGCCGGAAGAATTGCACCAACAGCATTTAAAATTAAAAAGCTTATGGATACAATCCGCCCCATATCAATTTGAACCGAAGAAGAAATAACTGCATTTGGTGAAAAGTTATAGACTTTATACTGCACGTACGCAAACATGTATATAAACATTGTTTGAATACCAATCCATGTAAACGAATGAGCAGCAAGAACTTTTTTAAACCCGATAATTCCTGCTTCGGTTTTTGATTTGCCTTCCGCATTCTTAAACAGAACTTTTAGTATAAAATAAATTGTTATTATAAAACATAAAATTTCAACATAATAGTTATGCAGTTTAATTTGAAGCAGCCGCATTGTTATTGCATAAACCGCATAAATTAAAAATCCCCATAACGGTTGAATATCTTTTAATATTGAACCAAAAGAAGTTTTTGAGTCTTTTGAATGCTCCACGGAATCATTCTTAGTTTCAATTTCTCTAGGCTCCTCAATAAAGAATGTCGGAATTATTGAAAGGATCAGCACCAAACCCACACCAAAATAAATAAGAACATAATTATTCCATACAGCACCAATAACATAAGCCAGTACACCAAATGTACCGGAAATTGTCTGCATCCAGGAATATCCCTTTGTCCTTTCGATTCCTTCCGGTGTAACATCGGCAATAATAGATCTTGTTGGATTAAAGCTTACGTTTATTGCAAGGTCTAGGGTTAAGGCTACCACAATTGCAACACCAAGAATCCCGTTAAAGCCAAGGGATTTGGAAATGATATCAATATTCGGTAAAGCCAAAAGCATAAGTGCAGCTAAAAACCCGCCGATAAAAATAAAAGGCCTTCTTCTTCCTTTCCAAAGCCAAACATTATCGCTAATTATTCCTACGATCACCTGGCCTAAAATTCCGGCAATTGGCCCGGCTGCCCAAACTAATCCCACATCATCAATCTTTAAACCGTATTTGGTGCTTAATATCCAGCTTAATGCGGAAATCTGGATAGACAAAGCAAATCCCATTGCAGTTGAAGGCAGGCTTAGCAAAGTATAAAACGAGTTGGTAAGTTTTTTTTGAATATTAAGCATAAGTCTCCTGTTTAATGTTTGACGGATAATGGAAGATGGAACATGTACAATTACATTTGATATCTTTTCCCAAATTCATTCTAAATATTACTACAATTAAATCAATTTGAACTATTTAGTTGAAAAATACTCCCGGAATTGGATTTAACTTTTATCTCTTCCAGGTCTTTTAAATTATAAACCTTACCGGTTAATAAATCCTTTAATGTTTTTATACCATTTAATTGATCGGAATAATTATTCAGAAAAATTTCCTTTTCGGTAGAATTATTATTAATAACAACCAATATTTTATCGTTCCCTTTTATTTTAAAGTAAACAAACTCTTCGTTGTAAGGAGGGAATTCAACAAGTTTGCCGGATGAAAGCGCTTTATGTTCCTTTCTTAATTCAAGAAGATTATGAACATAATTAAAGATATCATTTTGTTTTTTGGTCCTTCCGTCGGCAGTAAATGCATTTTGCTTATCACCCGGAAAGCCGCCCGGAAAATCCGTACGAATTAATCCGTCTGAAAGTCCTCCTTCCATTCCTATCTCGGTTCCGTAATAAATTTGCGGAATTCCTCTGGAAGTGAGAAGCATGAGTAAAGCCATTTTGAATTTTTTAGCGTTACCTTTTGCTTCAAGCATGGCACGCGGGTTGTCGTGATTATCAAGAAAAGTTACAAGATTATTCGGATCAGCATAAATGAAATCCTTTGCAAAATCTTCATAAATAGCATTCAATCCGGAAGTACCTTTTAAAAAAGCAGTAAAGACATCATGAGTTGCATAGTCTGTAATAGCAGGCAAATTGGAATCAAACTTCCTGGGATAATAACTATGCGTTTGAAAACTTGAAAGGAAAACAGGAATGCCTGTCCATATTTCCCCGACTATATTTAGTTTGGGAAATTCAGTAAGAATTGCCTTTGCCCATTTAGCCAAATATTTTTGATCGCAATAAGGATAAGTATCTTCTCTAATTCCGTCAAGCCCGGTAGATTCAATCCACCACAAAGTATTCTGAATAAGATAATTACTTAAAAACGGATCAGCCTGATTCAAGTCAGGCATTTCATTAGTAAACCAGCCGGTTGTAGTATTTATAATTGTAGATGAATCCCTGTGAATATCTGCAAATGCCAGTTTATCGTGTTTGGTCATTAAATGATGTTTAACCGAGCCGTGTATCCAGTCCGCAAAAGGTAAATCCTTCATCCACGGATGATCAATGCTAATATGGTTGCTAACATGATCTAAAATAATTTTTAATCCTTTTGCGTGAGCTTCTTTAATAAGTTCTTTATACAATTTGTTAGTGCCAAAGCGCGGATCTATCTTATATAAATCTGTTGCAGCATAACCATGATAGCTTATTTGAGTATTGTTTTCAATAAGCGGATTTATCCAGAGTGTGGTAACCCCAAGATTTTTTAAATAATCAAGATGCTTAATTATACCTGCAATATCGCCGCCGTGCCTTCCGTTAGGATTTTTAATATTGTATTCGTCAATAGTTCCTCTAACCCGGTCATTGGAAGTGTCGCCGTCGCAAAAACGGTCGGGTGTAATCAAATAGATTACATCGCTTGTGTTAAAGCCCTGAAAGTTTCCCTGGGTACTTAATTTATTTAGTACAGGGAAATTTATTTCAGCTTCACCATCACCTTTTTTGATTTTTAATTTATATGAACCCGGTTTTAGTCCGGTGGGAATTTTAATATCGATAAATGAATAATGGGAGCTTTCAGCATTGTGAACCCGTAATACCTTTATTGCAGGATTATTAAACTTTGCGGAGATATCTTTTAAATTCTTTCCGTAAATCATAAGTTGAACTTTGTCCCAATGCATCCCTACCCACCAGTTGGGCGGCTCAATTTTATTAACTTTAATGCTTTGGGCAAAACAAAAATTAAAAGATAGTAAAAGAACAGTAAAAATTTTCTTTAGCAAAACGATTCCTCCGGTACTAAATGCTCCTCATCAAATAAAATTATCTTCAAAATGAATTAACCCGTTTTAATTACTAATTTTTTATTTAAATTTAAATCCTAAATATTGTGTGAATTTAATAAGTAGATACACTTTTTGGTACTACCCTTTTGGACGGATTTTGAAGAAAATTAAGTAAAACGGAGGGGTATTTTTTACCCTATTGTAATCTTACAGCAGAGTTTTATTAAATTTATTTTATTCTAATTTTAATTTTCTTGCATTTATTTAACAATAAAAATAATTTTTAATCCGATTTTTTAAAAATTTATGGAAAAACTTGCAGAACAAGAAAAAAATATAACGGTAAACAGAAAAGCAAGGCACGAATATTTGATAGTTCAGACTTATGAAGCCGGAATAGTTTTGCAGGGAACGGAAGTAAAGGCATTAAGAGCAGGAAAAGCAAATTTGGTTGATAGTTATGCCAATCTTAACAACGGCGAAGTTTGGCTGGTTGGAGCGCATATAAGTGTTTATGAGCAGGGAAATATTAATAACCACGAACCAACAAGAACAAGAAAACTGCTGCTTAACAAAAGTGAAATACGCAAACTAATTGGAAAGGTTAAAGAAAAAGGGCTCACTTTAATTCCTCTTAGATTGTATTTTAAAAACGGTAAGGTTAAAGTTGAACTTGCCTTGGCTAAGGGTAAAAAAGTATATGATAAGCGTGAAGCAATTGCAAAGCGGGATTTGCAAAGAGACCAGGAAAGAAGGATAAAATATTGAATAAGATTTTTTTCCCCCCGGTAAATGAACAAATGGATCTTATAAAACGGGGTGCATTCGAAATTATACCGGAAGAAGAACTTGTAAAAAAACTTGAAAAATCATTTAAGGATGGTATTCCTTTAACCATAAAGTTAGGCTGCGATCCCAGCAGGCCGGATTTGCATATCGGACATTCGGTTGTGTTAAGAAAGCTTGCACAATTCCAGGAATTAGGGCATCAGGCAATTTTAATAATCGGAGATTTTACGGGAATGATTGGCGATCCTTCCGGCAGAAATGTAACACGACCGGCTCTTTCTCTTGAAGAAACTAGAATTAACGGTCAATCATACCTTGAGCAAGCATCGAAAATTTTAAATAAACAAAAGACAAAAATTGTTTACAATTCCGAGTGGCTGGGTAAAATGAGTTTTGAAGATGTTATAAAACTTTCTTCAAAATATACCGTGGCAAGAATGATTGAACGTGATGATTTTACAAAACGTTTTAAAGCCGGCGAACCTATAAGTGTTCACGAGTTTTTATATCCACTGGCACAAGCTATGGATTCCGTTGCAATTAAAAGCGATGTGGAACTCGGCGGCACAGATCAGAAATTTAACCTGCTTGTCGGACGCGATATTCAGAGAGAATTCGGAATTGAGCCTCAGGTAATTTTAACTATGCCTTTAATTGTCGGTACTGACGGTGTGGAAAAGATGAGCAAGTCGTACAACAACTATATCGGCATTTCGGAAGCTCCGGAAGAAATTTACGGCAAGACCCTTTCCATTCCCGACGATTTGATTTATAACTACTACGAGCTTGCAACTAATATATCGAATGAAGAACTTAAAGAAATTAGGAACCGGCTTAACGATTCCAAATTTAACCCGAGAGATTTAAAAAGAAAACTGGCTAGAACATTAGTGGCAATGTACCATAACAATGAAGCTGCTGTTAAAGCCGAAGAAGAATTTGATAAGGTTTTTATAAAAAAAGAAATACCGGACGATATTGCAGAATTTAAAATAGGCAACGATATAAAGGAAATAGGAATACTGGACTTGATTACAAAAGTAAATTTTGCAGCATCAAAAGGAGAAGCCAGGCGGCTGGTTTCTCAAGGCGGAGTATCCTTGAACGGAGAAAAGGTTGAAGATATTACTGCCGTAGTTAAACCGGAAAACGGTTTAATCTTAAAAGTAGGAAAAAGAAAATTCATTAAAATAACAATGTAAGTAAGAAAGGAGATGAGCTATTGTATGTTCCATCAAGAATATTTTTTACCAAAGGGGTAGGCAGGCATAAAGAGTATTTAACATCATTTGAACTTGCTCTTAGAAGTGCGGGTATTGAAATTTGCAACCTTGTTACAGTAAGCAGCATTTTTCCCGTTAACTGCAAAAGAATAACAAAGGAAGAAGGATTAAGAGAGTTAAAGCCCGGCCAGATTACCTTCTGCGTAATGGCAAGAAATTCTACTAATGAACCAAACAGGTTGATTGCTTCTTCCATAGGAGTTGCACTTCCGGCGGATAACAACCAGTACGGTTATTTATCGGAACATCATCCGTTCGGGCAAACAGAAAAAGTTGCGGGCGATTATGCTGAAGACCTTGCTGCTACTATGCTGGCAACTACTCTCGGTGTAGAATTCAACCCTGATACAGATTGGAGTGAACGGGAAAATATTTATAAAATGTCGGGCAAGATTGTTAGATCTTTTAATGTTACTCAATCTGCCGAAGGCGATAAAAACGGACTGTGGACTACAGTTTTGGCGGTAGGAATTTTTCTACCTTAAAAAGGGATAAAATATTTTGTTTGATGAAACTACGTTTTGGATAGTTTTTGTAATTATTGCTGCAATTATTATTGTAGTAGATTTATATGTAACCGAACATAGACAGGATAAAATAGGATTAAAAAAGAGTATAATTTGGAGCGGTGTATGGATAACCACCGCTCTTCTTTTTGATTTACTTATTCATTTTTATTTAAAAGACGGCGGAAGAAAAGGGCTTGAATTCATTACAGGTTATTTAATAGAATACTCTCTTTCCGTCGATAATCTCTTTGTGTTCTTATTAATTTTTAATGTAATGAATATCTCACCCAAAAATCAGCCGCATGTTTTAAAATGGGGAATTTTAAGTGCTGTTGTATTTAGAATTTTATTTATTATGGCCGGAGTAGAATTAATAAACATGTTCCAGCCGGTAATTTATTTGTTCGGAATAATACTTTTGGCAGCCGCATACAAAATGGCTTTCGGCGGAAATGAAAAAATTAATTATGAAAAGAATCCTTTAATCAGGTTAATAAAGAAATTTTTTAACATACTCCCTGATTACAACGGTAAAAAATTTTTTGTAAAGCGGAATAAAAAAATATATGCTACTTCCCTTCTGCTAACTCTACTTTTAATCGAATCTTCCGATATTGTTTTTGCAGTCGATTCAATACCGGCTGTTATAGCAATTACCCGGGATCCTTTTGTTATAATTACTTCCAACATTTTTGCTGTACTCGGTTTGCGTGCTTTATACTTTTCTATTTCCGGTATAGTTGATATGTTTTATTTTCTAAAATACGGAGTTGCGGTTATTTTATTATTTGTAGGCATAAAAATGATTGGCTCCGATTTTTTTGATATCCCGATTCAAACATCACTTTTAATAATTTTATCCTGCCTTGCCGTTTCAATTATACTTTCACTTTTTTATAAAAAGAAGAACGCTTAAACAATCCGTAGAAGTGAATTAGTGCGGCACCCGTTAAGCCTACAAGCATCGGTTCAATTTCCCCTATTATTTTTACATTTATAAAATTATCTCTTATAAAATACCAGCTAACACTTAGTATTACTGCTGATATAATTTCTACAAATAAAATTTTTCTATTTATTTTTATAGCAGGATAATATGAGCTGATCACAGGTAGTATAATACCCGGTATGCAAAATGAACCTATTGTGTACCAAATTTCGATGACAGATGGAATATAGTACGCCAGCAAAATTGAAAGTATTCCGCCAATAACCAGTCCGTAAACAGTAAAAATTTTTAGTTTGTTTTCGTCTTTACTTTTTGATATTCTAAAAATAAAATCCCGGCTTATAGTTGTAGCGCTTAGAAAAAGGAAACTGTTTAACGTAGACATTATTGTTGCAAACATAGCTGCATAAAAGATTCCTTTTAAGCCGGGTGATAAAATTCTTTCCGCAAGCAGTGGATATGATAAAACGGGGCGAGATAGACCCGGCAGCGCTGCTCTAGCGTACAGCCCCGTAGATGTAGTTAGAAAATCGAATAATGCCATAAAGAAAACAGAAATTATAATGCCAACGGCGGCAACCTTTCCGCTTTTTGCTGCATAGCATCTTTGATGAAATCCGGGATCGGCAAATGTCCAGAGCGCAATTAAAAACCAAACTATAAGGAATGTAGGAGATGCTCCTCCCGTTAGCTCGAGATGGTTTTTAGGAAGATTTGCCCGGAGATAATGTATTCCGCCAAAAGCATTGTATGCTATAATTAGTACAAGAATGAAACCACCGAACATTACAAAAAACTGCAGTGCATCCGCATAGACATTGGATTTAAATCCGCCTTGAAAAAGATATAATACCGAAAGCAATAAAGCGAGAATTAGACTTACAATTGTACCCGTCTTAAAAAGCATAGATAATAAGTTTGCAGTCATTAAAAGATATGGTGCCGGCGAGACAAGTACAAAAACCAAAATTGCGGAAGCTAACCCTACTTTATTTCCGTAAATAAGAGAAAGCTTATCCGGTATTGTAAACAAAGATGCATTCCTAACCTTCTTTGCAAAAAACAAAGCAAAGATTATGGCAAAGACATAATAAGGAAACCCTTGAGTAAACCAGCTTACCAAACCGTAGCGGTATGTAAACTCGCCGACGCCTAAAATACCACCGTACCATGTAGAGACGGTTGTAAGAACAAAAAGGAACATCCCTATTTTTCTTCCGGATAAAAGATAGTCGTCTGCATTACTCCCCGTTCTTCTTCCGAAATAAAATCCGATTAATAATACGGAGACAAAAAAAAGAATTATTACGGCATAATCTACCGGGCTAAATGAGACCATACTTCTTCAGAAAATTAAAATCGCGGATTACAAAAATTTTGCCTCCTTTAATATTAAGACTAACATTTTCGGATGTGGAAACATTGCTGGTGCTTTCCCTTATGCCGAAAGGTAATGCGGTATTTTTTAAAGGATATTTTAATCCGGTTGAAGTAATTTTGGTTTTTGAATCAAATCCGTATAGAGAAATAGTTTCACCAGGCAGTGAAGAAAGTTCAACCATACCGGTGTGTGCAGTAAGATATGAGTTCTCCGCCGTTAGACTTAAATCGATCTTTCCGAAAAATTTTAGAACAATGCCCAGGTTACAAAAACTATGGTCTAACCTGTCGCCTGTAACTCCGAACAAAACTGCACTGTCGTATTTTTTTCTAATTGCAAACTTTAAACATTTTTCTACATCCGTATCATTTTGCCTTTTGAACCGTATTACTGTTGATTTGTTTTTAAAATGATCTAAAGCTTTATTATCAGCGGAATCCAGGTCGCCAATAATATATTCGGGAATCACACCCATTTTAAAAGCAGAATTTGCGCCGCCGTCTGCACAAATTAAAGTACTAAAATTTTTACTTTTAAAAAACCTAATGTCGCTTTTCTTCGGTGGTCTTCCGTTTGCCAGGATAATGCATTTCTTCAAAATTTTTCCCTTCCTAATTTTACAACCCTACCTGCACGCCGGCAATAAAATTTCTTTCGGCGGCTGGAAAAAATTCGGCACCTATTGCATTGGCTGAATACAACTTATCAAAAATGTTGTTAACCTGCAAAAAAACCTTTGACGGTTTTAACGCGGAAAATTCTTTAAAACTGTAAGAGATATATGCATCGGCCGTAAAATATGCATCGTTTATGTTATCGGAGTACTCTACAAAACCCGGGTATTCGGTTAAATAATCTTTTAACTTTTTCCCGTAATTATCCGAATAAAAAGCTCCAACATATCTTCCGCCGACTTTTATAAATAAATTATTTAAAGAAAAATTTATTCCGAAATTTGCAAGAAAGTCCGGGAACCCGCCAAGCTTATTATTATCCAGATTTATGTAATTTACCGAATCAATAAAATATTTGCCATTAAGAATTCTATTATCACTGTATGTAGCATTTGCAAATACTTGCCATTCACCGGACAGGTTAAAGTTTGATGAAAATTCTATTCCACTGTGAACGGTAGATTTCATATTACCTGTAACAGGCTGCCCATATAAATCCAGTTTACCGTTCGGAACAATTTCGTTATCAAAAAGCATGTAGTAAAGATTAAGCGTTACGTTAAAATTACTGCCTATAACTGATGATCCTAATTCCAGGTCGTTCATAGTTTCCGGTTTAACAAAAGGTTCATTGTAATTATAAGAGCCATCCGGGTTACGCTGAAACTGGGGAACTGCCCCGCCGCTGGATTCGTCCGCATTATAATATGTAATTAATCTCGGCCCGTTGGATACTCTGGCAAAAGATAGGAATAAATCCTGTTCAGGATTAATTTTATAGTTTATTCCAAACCGGGGGTTAACAAAAATGTTTTTTACTGAAAAAGAATTCCCGGCAAATTTTTCATTATAAAACATATTATTATTATATGCAAATTGAACTTCACCAAGAAGATTTATCCTGCTGTTTACGTTATAAGTTTCGTGAACAAAAGCGTCTATTATATCTTTGCCGCCGTTATATGAATAAAAAGTATATTCTTTTGTTAATCCGGCCGGCAGGTTTTGCCCGAAATTAATCTGACCCCAGTGAACAGACCTGTGAATTCTAATTTCGCCTCCGGCGATAAATTCCCCGTTTGTATGTTTAATGCTTATTCTTGGGATCCAACCGTATTGTGTTTCATCCTCTTCGGCTTTAATTAAAACATCTTGAGGGTTTTGCGTAGGATGAAATCCGTATTGTGAAGTCAATCTTAAGTAGGTAGTATCCGCCCATGAGCCGTCATAATTAAAAAAGCCGTCACCGTTAACTAAGAATAACGCAGAATTTATAGTGATATTATTATTAACTTTATATTGATTCAAAATTTCGTAATGCGGCTGTGTAAAATTTTCAATCTCGGAAGGCCTTCTTAACACTGTATAAGTATAACTATTATTACTTTCTCCCCAATCCGAATAATTAGCACGTCTTAAACTTTTATTTGTAATTGCAAATTTAGGTAGCCCCATATAAGCCAATCCGTCTGCGATAGGACCGCCGTATAAATCAATTTGAGTAGTTAAATTTTTATCGTATCTAACTGCCGATAAATAATAAGCGCTGTAATTTACCCAGGAATTATTTCTATAACCGCCGCTTAAAATTTGAGATAGCTTTGCATATACGGAATATTTATTCTCAATTAAACCGCTTGAATAAGAAGCGCTGTATTTACGTGTATTGTAGCTGCCGGAAGCAGCCATAAAATTAAAACTCGGCCTATTAGAAAATGTAGATGTGATAATATTAATTGAACCCCCGATTGCCGGATACCCGGTAATACCGGAACCGGCGCCGCGCTGTACCTGGATTACAGCCGTACTGCTAAGTAAATCCGGAAAATCAATCCAGTAAACATTATGATCTTCAGGATCATTCTGAGGAATTCCGTTAATGGAAACAGAAATTCTTCGCTGATCAAATCCTCTTATATTTAGATAATTATACCCAATCCCATTCCCGTTTTCGGAATAAAAAATTGTGGATGGCAGCTGGCTCAGGTATTCGGGAACATCCTGCACAACATAATTTTTTGCAATTTCTTTTTGAGTAATTTTACTGAATGCCAAAGGAGTAACTCCGGCTTTACCAATACTACCTTCAACCAGGACTGTTTGTGAGGGGATGATTTCAGGCTGAAGTTTAACAATAATTTCGTCAGACAAATTTATTTTTCTAAGATTAATGTTTGCGGTTTTATAACCTACATAACTTATTGTAAGGATATCTTCTTTAGAAAAATTATCTGTTAAAGAAAAGTTCCCGTTTATTCCGGAAATTGTGCCGATGCTTTTATTTTTAATAACGATATTTGCATTAGGCAAAGGCTTTAAAGTCTCTGCGTCATATACTTTTCCTTTAATTGAGGTCTGTTGAGCAAATAAAAGAATTGGATACAACAAAAAAAGAATAACTAAGTTTTTCATTTTAATACTCCCAAATAAAATAGCCGTTAAGCCCGAAGGTCGTTAGATTCCGTAGAATCTAGCGGACTCTATGAGACTCCTTCGGAGAAACGGCTAAAAACTTAATTATTCTTTAGCCCGTTTCCCTACGCTGGTATTATCCAGATCAGGTTATAGGGTTTGTTCTCAGTCAACCCGGAAAAATCCGGGGCAACACCCCTAACGGCTCTTAAAAATATTTTAAATAACACACCGGAAAAATTTCCGGCTTTAACTATGTAAAATTAATAAAATTTAAACGAACTTATAAAGTCAAAATTGTTATTCTAAAAAAATTTATTCAATTATAAGCTTTTGGCCGGCAATAATTCTGTTGCTTGTAAGCCTGTTTGCTCTTTTTAATTGATTAACCGTAATATTATAATTTTTTGCAATAGTATATAAAGATTCGCCGCTTTTTACGATGTGAATCTTTCCGCTTTCCACCGCTTTCTTTTCGGCTCTTTTTTCAGAAGCATCCGGCTTAACCTGTATTTTTTTACCTGCAATTATTTTATTGTTATCCAGGTTATTCCATTTTTTAATTTCGGAAATTGATACATTATTAGCTTCGGCTATTTCACTTATTGTATCGCCTTTTTTTACTTTGTAGGTTGCTTTTGCTGCCGTATTTCCTGTTGGTTTTTCCGGTGTATTTTCTTCAACATCATTAACATCGGCATCGGAATAAATTTTTAATGTATGGCCAGCAACAATTTTATTCCCTCCTAAATGATTCCATCTTCTTATACTTGCAACCGGGACATTATATTTTTCAGCAATCAGACTAATTGCGTCACCGTTTCTAACAGTGTAATAATTTACGTTTGCCGAGGTTTTCGGTGCATTATCACCCATTGAAACGTTACTATTATTTTGATAAATTTTTAGGACCTGTCCTATCCTTAAGTTATTGTCCGTTATATTATTCCATCTTTTCAACGCAACTTGAGGAACACCGAATTTAATAGATAATTCGTATATCGAATCCCCTCCTTTTACCCTGTAATGAAAAACTTTTGTCTTAGAATAAATATTACTGTTTTCAGCGGCAGCTATGTACCCGGAAGATCTGTCGGTATAAATTTTTAATCTTTTACCGGCATAAATTCTGTTACCGTCAATATTATTCCATTCCTTTAAAGAATTTACATCAACACCAAATCTAGCGGCAATAGAATTTAAATTTTCACCTCTCCTTATACGGTAATAAATTAATTCGTTACTGTTTTTTTCAGATACGGGTTTGCTTGAAGTTTTCTCAATTGAAGTTTGATTTTCCAGGCTTGCATAATAATCTTTTTTATCAGCAGGTACATAAACAACCAGGTTTTCACCGACTGAAATAACGCTTGTATAAGGGATATTATTCCAGTTCCTGATATTTATGACGCGGGTATTAAACATATCGGCAATTTTAAGCAGATTATCATTTTTCTTTACTGTGTAATTTACAGGAACTGTTCCTTCCGGGACAATTGCTTTTAGAGAATCTTCCGTATTTGTGTTTGAAGCAAGAGAAGCCTGATTTGATTCCGTCGAAATTGTTTTTTCAGCTTCCGCGGGTTGGCTGCTATTATCAGTTAATGCTGTCTCTGTTGTGGATAAACTATTCGAAGAATCCACCTGGGTGGTAGAGTCCTCAATCTTATTTTTCAATGCTGAAGCAAGATACGGAGAAACGTAACCGCCGGAATTTGAATTTTCTTCATTACCGGAATCTACTTCATTAGAAGAAATATTTGTTGAATTGGAATCGGCGGTATTATCCTGATTATTATCCGAAGCAGTTTCAGTATTAGTATTATAAGCAAAGTTTTCATGGGAAACATTGGGAACAGGAATTCTTAATCTAACCCCGGGATAAAGTACAGATCTAACGGAAATGTTGTTTGCATCGGCAAGATCGCGTACGGAAATACCATACCTGGCTGCTATCCTGCTTAAATTATCTCCGCGGTGTACCGTATGAACAAGATAATTTCTCTTTGCACTTGCAGGTATGTTAATAATGTTGGCAGCAAATGTCTGTTCGGAGGATTTTGGAATTTTAAGCGGGTATCCGCCCGGATAAGAAGCTGGAGTACACATTTGTGTTAATTCCGGGTTCATGTCTTCAAGAGTTGTTACGTCAACTCCAGCACAGCTTGCCAGGTATCCCAGATCAATAGCTCCTTTTACAGGGTAAGTTACATACTCAAAGGGTTTGTCGTAAACAATATTTGTAAAACCGTATTTTGCCGGATTCATAGCAATTAAACTAACAGCAATATACTGCGGGACGTAACTTCTGGTTTCCCTAGGTAAATAATCGCGGGCGGCCCAAAAATTATTTTCTCCGGCTCTTTGAATTGCCCGGAAAATTCTTCCCTCTCCGCAATTATAAGCTGCAAGAACAAGGTACCAATCACCCAAATCATTGTATAAATCTTTTAAGTGTTCTGCTGCTGCAAGAGTAGATTTTTCAGGGTCCCTTCTTTCGTCATAATAAAAACTTGAGTGCAGCCCGTACAGCCTGCCGGTAGATCTAATAAACTGCCATAAACCAACGGCACTTGCCCAGGAACGAGCTTCTGGATTTAGCCCGCTTTCTACCATACTTAAATACATCAGTTGTTTGGGAAGTTTTTCCTTTTCAAATATTTTTGTCATCATAGGAAAGTATCTGCCGGATCGCTCAAGCCATAAAAGCATGTGCTCTCTTCCCCTCCCGGTAAAATAATCAATCCATTGTTCAACATAGGAATTAACATCCATGGGAATTTCCGAGGGTGCAGTTACTTTAGCGGCCAGGTTATCTTTGTTCAAATTCACTTTAATTTCCGGTAAAGATTTTCCCATCCATTCTTCAAGAGCAGCAAAAGAAACATTGGGCGGAAGTTCCGGAAGGCTGTCTACATATTTCTTATAATCATCAATAACGGATTTTTCAAGATCAACGTATGCTTCGTTTTGTTCAATTCCCGGGTAATAACTTAAATTGTTAATTATTCTTAATGCTGCTTCGTAATTGTTTACTGCTTCGGTTGTGCTGTTTTCCTCCTCTTTATCAAGTGCGGTTACATAATACTGGCGGGCTTGTTCTAATAACTCGGATACAATTCCAACCTTTTGTATTTTGGTTTGTACTTTAGCGGAATTTTCATCCTTTGCTATTTCTTTATTCGTTCCGCAAGACCATAAAAGCAAAGCAAATAAAGAAATAGCAGCAAATGGTAAAATTCGTTTTTTCATTTATGCTCCATTATTTTTATTTTACATTTCAATATAACCTCTATTTTTGGTTTTATCAAGTAAAAAATTAACTAAATTAGTTTAATTGACGTTAAAATAAGAAGTTAATACATTAATTAGCTTCATAACGGTATATTTCCGTGTTTCTTTTTCGGGTTCCTATCTACTTTTGTTTTTAATAATTTAAATGAATTGATAAGCTTTATTTTTGTCTCCTCCGGTAAAATGATGTCGTCTAAATAACCTCTTTCGGCAGCAATATATGGATTTGCAAACTTTTCAATGTACTCAGATAATTTTTTCTCTAGTTCTGCATCCGGATTTTCGGCTTTGGAAATTTCTTTCTTAAAAATAATTTCCACGGCACCTTTTGGCCCCATAACCGCAATTTCCGCAGTAGGCCAGGCAAAATTAAAATCCCCCCTAATATGTTTTGAGTTCATAACATCATAAGCGCCGCCGTAAGCTTTACGTGTAATAACCGTAACTTTGGGCACCGTAGCTTCGCAAAAGGCATACAAAAGCTTGGATCCATGTCTTATTATTCCGTTCCATTCTTGTTCGGTACCTGGCAAAAATCCGGGAACATCTACAAGCACAAGAAGAGGTATGTTAAACGCATCGCAAAATCTTACAAACCTGGCACCCTTAACAGAAGCATTTATATCCAGCACGCCTGCAAGTATCTGCGGCTGATTTGCAACAACTCCAACAGACATTCCGCCTATCCTTGCAAATCCAACAATTATGTTCTCGGCATACTGCGAATGAACTTCAAGGAAATCATTTTCGTCAATAAGCAGGTTTATTATCTGCTTCATATCGTAAGGCTTATTAGGATTTTCCGGCACAATTCCGTTAAGCCTGGAATCCGGCATTAAAGTGTTGAAGTTGAATTCTTTATCAGCCGGCCTGTCCATAAAATTAAGCGGCAGATAATCCATAAGGCGCCTAACATTCAGCAAAGTTTCAATTTCATTTTCATTTATAAAATGGGCTACTCCGCTTTTAGTCGAATGAGTTTCTGCACCGCCCAGGTCTTCAAAGCTTACATTTTCGTGAGTTACGGTTTTAACAACATTTGGCCCGGTAACAAACATATAGCTTGTATTTTTAACCATAAAAATAAAATCTGTAATTGCCGGGGAATAAACTGCTCCGCCAGCACACGGCCCCATAACAACCGATATTTGAGGAATAACTCCGGAAGCTAGTGTATTCAATAAAAAGATATCAGCATAACCGCCAAGGCTTACAACCCCTTCCTGAATTCTAGCCCCGCCGGAATCATTCAACCCAATTACAGGGATGCCGGCTTTCATTGCAAGATTTATAACTTTAATAATTTTTTCAGCATGGGTTTCCGATAAGGAGCCGCCGAACACCGTAAAATCCTGGCTGAACAAGGCAACCGGTCTTCCGTTTATTTTAGCAAAACCTGTAACAACACCGTCACCGGGGTAATGCAGTTTATTTAACCCAAAATCCGTCGCCCGGTGTTTAACAAACATATCAATTTCATCAAAGCTCCCTTCGTCAATCAACAAATCGATTCTTTCTCTGGCAGTAAGTTTTCCTTTTTCGTGCTGCTTTTTAATTTTATCCGTACCGCCGCCGCTTTTTGCACTTTCCTTCTTTGTTTTTAATTCTTCTATGTTGTTACCCATTACAATTTAATAATTTAATATGAGGGCTAAAATTTATATTTTTAAGTTAAGTTACGCAAATACAAAATAAATAACCGTACCCTGCTTCCTGCCTGCCTTACCATTGGGAGAGGGTTTGTTCAATCTTACATAACTTCAATTAGCAACAGGTAAAATTTCCACACAAAATTTATTAAGTGAATAATTTTTACCGATTTCCTGCGTCCAGTGCAAGCATTGAATTTTCATGCAGGGATAATGAATTTTCAATTTTTTGCCTTATTTCAGCAAAATAATTGTCTTCTTTTGCAGAAATTAATTGGCGGTTTATTTTAAAAGAGTCAATAATCGTACCGGGGTGTTTTTTCATTAATAAGATTAACGACGAAAGCTCCAGAGCTTCGGAAATATTTGTAGTAGAAATTAATAACGGAACTTTAAAATCTTCCGCTGTTTTTTTAATTAAAAATTTTATTTCTTTTTTAGTTTCCCCAAATAGATTTTTTAACGGGTCATCCAGCAAAATTAATTTCGGTTCTACAGCCAGCGCTCTTGCCAGCGAAATTCTAAATCTAAATCCTAAACTTTTATTATCGGGATAATGATCTTCATAACCGGTTAATCCGACAAAAGATATCAACACTTTCAATTTTTCAGTATCATAATTTTTATTTTTTAGTTTTAAAGCGAACTCGATATTTTTTGTAACATTCAGCCAGGGGAAAGAAGAAGGTTCTTCCGGTATGTAAGCAATTGAACCGTCCGGTGTTTTATATTCATTTCCTGATAAGTAAACTTTACCGTTAGTTTGGAAATCTACCGCAGCTAAAATTTTAAGAAGAGTTGTTTTACCGGCACCAAACGGGGCTAACAGGGCAGTTATATTCATCCTGCTTGCAACAGCATCAATTTCAAAATTTACGTCTTCTAGAATTAATTGCCCGGTACCGGCAAATCCTTGAATAAATTTCGAAATATTTTCCGTTTTTAATAAAATCATTTTTTAATTAAACGGTACCCCAGTGAAAAAATTTATTTTTTAAATATTTTAATGTATACAAGCCTGCAAACAATGTAATCCCGGTAATTATTGATGCGGAAAAAAGCGCCGACAAATCTTTATAATTTAATGCCTGCTTGAAAATGCTTCCCAAACCGTACCCGCCTTTAATAAATTCAAAGATTATTAAAATTGTCCATAAGTAATAATGCAGTTCAATTATACTGCCGGCAAGCTTATGCTGGATAGAATTCCAGATAATTTTATTTGAAATTATTTTTTCATCCGCACCAAGCGACCTGGCGGTATCAACATAATTATTATTTATGTGTGAAAGTTCTAGTTGAAATTTATTTATCAACGAAAAGAACACCACACAAAAAGCAAATGCAAATGTTATTAAGAAAGAATCCGGGAACCAGTATATTAAAAACAAGCCGAGTATCGCCGCCGGTATATACTTGGAAAACCAATTAAGAGAAATAAAAAAATATTTAATAAAATGATTATCTTTAATTAAAAATTCTTTTAAGAGAAAAATTAAAAAATAAGAGAAGGCGATTGATAAATAAATTACAGATACTGTCGATAAAAAGTTTACGGGGAGATGATAAACATTCCATAATGCGCCGAATGATAAAATTACAACCGAAGGGCTAGGAAGAATTTCATTTGCAGGAAGAATAAATTCAAATAATAAAATCCAGAGGATTATATACGCAGTCAAAAAGTAAAAAATATTTTTAAAAAAATTTCTTCCCGATATCATAATTTAATAAGTGAATTAATTCCGGCAATGAATATATTGAATGCTTGTCAATATATCAATAATTTTTAAGAAAAGGATTATCTGCCTTTTCCAACCCGATTTTACTGCTTGCACCATGGCCGGGATAAATTAATACATTGTCCGGCAGTGAAAATAATTTTACTTTTATAGAATTAAGCAGCGCATCGTAATCACCGCCCCAAAGATCCGTCCTGCCGATGCTGTTCTTAAATAAAACATCACCGGTAATACAAAATGCTTCTGCAGGAAAATAAATGCAATATTCGCCCGGTGTATGCCCCGGAGTAAAAAGAAAAATCATTTTTGATTTGCCTAAATAAAGTTGTAATTCCTCGGATAAATATTTATCGGGTTTAGGCAGTGTTTTTATCGTTAGATTAAATGCATTTGCTTGTTGTACGGCACTTTCCAATAGGAATAAATCTTCTTCAGGTATATAATACTCGGGATAAAATTTCTTTTTAACAAAATAGCTGCCTAAAATGTGGTCGATATGGCAGTGTGTGTTTATTAAATATTTAAGCTTTAGATCATTTCCATCAACATAGTTTTTCAGCTTTTCTTCCTCGTCTTTATTTGAGCAGCCGGGATCTATTACAGCACATTCTTTGGTGCTTTCATCCCAAACAATATACGTGTTTTCAGAAAAGAGATTAAATTCAAATGATTTGATTACAAGCATTTATTTTCCATAATTAAAATACCAAAGCCGGCTTTAAGATTATATTTTTTCTGTTAAATGAACCAACCGTCATTTTTTAAAATTATATTTTAATCTTGATTTTAGTTTTTTAACGTAACTATTATAATTGTCTTTAGTCTCTTCTATGGAATCTCCACCGAATTTTAACAGGAAGAATTTTGCAAGACTCCAGGCAAGCATCGACTCGGCAATTACCGCGCATGCAGGTACTGCAACAAAATCACTTCTCTCCCGTCTTGCATCGACCTTTTTCATCGTTTTTAAATCAACGCTTTCAATAGGGCTCATAAGAGTTGCAATAGGCTTCATTGCAGCATGAACTATTATAGGCATTCCGGTAGAAATGCCGCCTTCAATTCCGCCGGCTCTATTTGTTTTACGAGTAATGGAGTCTCCCTTCATAATTATTTCATCGTGAGATTTGGAACCGGGCATTAAAGCTGCCGTAAAGCCTGTTCCGATTGACACTCCTTTAACAGCATTTATAGACATGATTGTTTGTGCAATTTCAGCATCCAGTTTGGTATCATAATGAACGAAGCTGCCGAGACCAACGGGAACTCCGGTAGCAACCGCATAAAAAGTCCCGCCTAGAGTATCGCCTTTTTTCTTTGCCTGTTTAATTTTATTTATTATTTTTTCTTCGTGCTCCTTATCAAGCACTCTTACATCGCTTAGGTCTGCTTTTTTTGATAAACTCCAGCCGGTAAAATTCTTGGGTAAATTATTATCAAATAAATTTTCACTAAAGTTTTTTTGCGGAAATATTCCGCCGATACTTTCCACAAAGCTGCCAATGGAAATTCCAAACTCTTCTAGAAATTTTCTTGCAACCGAACATGCTGCAACTCTAGCAGCAGTTTCCCTTGCACTCGAACGTTCAATAGAATTACGGATATCGTTAAAATTATACTTGGTCACGCCTACAAGGTCTGCATGTCCGGGTCGTGGAATAATTATCTTTTCAACATCGGCAGTTCTCTTATCCGGTGTCATTTTTTCAATCCAATTTTCCCAATCCTTATTTTTAACCAATAATGAAATCGGAGAGCCGAGTGTTTTTTGAAACCTTATACCGGATAAAATTTCCGCAGTATCGGATTCAATTTTCATTCTATGTCCTCTGCCGTAACCCATTTGTCTTCTTTTCAAATGGAAATTAATATACTCATTCTCTATTTTAATATTAGAAGGAAAGCCTTCCACAATTGTAGTTAAAGCCTTGCCGTGAGACTCACCCGCGGTAAGAAATCTTATCATTATTACTCCTGTTAAAGTGAAAGGTAAATATAAAAAAAACGCCCGACTTTGCGGGCGCTGTTTGGAAAAATTTTATATTTATTTTGAATTCGGAACTTCCAATCCGACAAACATACTGTTTCCTTTGGAATCCTGAACTTTTAATAATACCGCAGATCCCTTTTTACCATTCACTTCTTTCTTAAATTGGGAAACATTATCAACAGGTTTTCTATTAACTTCAGTAATAACTAGTCCACTTCCAAGGTTCTGATTTTGTGCCGGGCTGTATGGTGCAACGTCGGTTATCATTACTCCGTGCTCAACCTTATATTCGGATTTATCTTTAGCTGTAAGATTTCTAACTGAAATCCCCACACCTTTCAGAGTAGCAGTTTCGGTTTCGGAATTATTATTATTCTTTTCCGATTCATTATTATTAGAAACATCCTCAGTTTTATTTCCGGTGCTTCTTTCTTTAAGAGTAACTTTCCTGTTTATAATTTTCCCGTCCCTAAAAATCGTAAGATCCACAGTACTGCCGGCAGGCATTTCAGCAACTATACTTTGCAGTTCGTTTGCCTTATTAACGGGCTTGCCGTCAACTTTTAAAATTACATCACCTGCTTTAATATCTTCTTTGGAAGCAGCACCGCCGGGAACAACCTTCTGAATTATTACACCGTGAGGTTCATTCATTCCCAGTGCTTTTGCGGTTGCATCATCAACCTCCTGAATTTCAACGCCAATATAACCGCGCTTAACTTTGCCGTATGCAATAAGCTGTTTTGTAACAGATTTTACCAGGTTAATAGGAATAGCAAAACCATAACCAATAAATGTTCCGGTTCCCTGCGTTGCAATTGCAGAATTTATTCCTATAACCGCACCGGATAAGTCTACCAAAGCGCCGCCGCTGTTTCCAGGATTAATCGGTGCATCCGTTTGAATATAATCTTCTATTCCGTATCCGTTATTCACATTCAAACCTAAATGACCTCTGCCAAGTGCGCTAACAATTCCTGCAGTTACGGTAGATGTTAAGGATAACGGGTTTCCTATAGCCATAACCCACTGACCGACCTTTATACTGTCTGAATTTCCCAGGTATGCAGCAGGTAAATTATGAGCATCAATTTTAATAACGGCCAAATCTGTGTTTGGATCCGTACCCACAACTTTAGCTGTAAAAACTCTTTTATCATATAAACCTACTCTTACAGAAGTAGCATTCTTAACAACATGATAATTTGTAACTATGTATCCGTCCGGTGATATAATAATACCGCTGCCGGAACCTTCTTCTTCTTTAGGAAGATCCTGGAACGGGAAAAAGAAGAAGTGACCATGAGGGTTATCTGTTTTGGATACAACTGTTATCTGTACAATTTCCGGTGTAACAGATTTTGCTACCTGAATAAAAGCTTTACTGAATGTACTTGCATCGGCATCAAATTTAACCGGCGGTGTTGCAGAGCCTATGTTAACATCCGCTAAACTTGGTCTTACCAATCCAAACCCCGATACCAATATCGCACCGAATACAATTCCAATTACAACAAGTGCCAAAGCACCCCATATTCCTTTAGATTTCATTTTATATTTCCTCCGATTTATTTTCTTTCATAATTATTTCTTTTTTATATAATCTGATTTCAATTTTTTACAATTACTATTTTAACAACTTAAGTGTCTGAATTCCTTTAAAATCAGGTATATGAAACATCAAGTGTTTCTCCATAAAGTTTATTGCCCTATCGGCAATAGTAATACTTTTGTTTTCAATCTTTTTACTGTTCTTTAGACAAATTAAATAATTAAAAAGTTCCGAAGAAATTGAACTTGATGCCGGATGGTTTGTCTTACAATCTTTACAAAATATACCAAATTCATAGCTATAAGACAATTCACTTACTGTTAAATTTGCTTTACCGCATATCGGGCATTTGTCTAATTGCAAACCGTAGCCAAGTTCAGTTAAGAAAAAGAGTAAAAACCTGCTAAATAGTATTACCGCTGCTTCGTTAGATGCTTCGAATAAGGAAATGATTCTTACTACTCCATTGAACAGCCTCACATTAACTTCATGATCAACAGTTAATTTTTTTAGCAGTTCAATTACGGCTTGAGAATATTTTAGTTTATCAAAATCTTCTCTTATTCCCGGAAAGAAGGATAGAAGATCCGCACCTGAAATAAACTGCAGTTCCCGGTTTTCTTTTTGATAAACAATAACTTGTATATGATTTATCGGCTCGACTATTAATCCTATTTTGGATTTGGGACTTCTTCCTCCTTTTATTATAGACGAGAACTTTCCGTAATCTTTGGAATAAAGAGTAACAATGTTACTTGTGTCTCCGTAATTTAATTTACTTAAAACTACGGCTTCGGTTTTAATTATTTCACTCATCTAATAAAGTTATAAGGAAATAAATTTAAACTTTCCTCGGTAATTATACCTGTGATGAGATGAGAAGGTGTTACGTCAAATGCCGGTGAAAAAGTGTTGTAATGTTGCGGCGCAACCGGTACGCCGTTAAAAGTATTTAATTCTTTTTTACTGCGGTGCTCAATAACAATTTCCTGCCCGCTTGCTATTTTACGGTCGATTGTAGTTGTTGGTGCGGCAATGTAAAAAGGTATGCTATGAAAGTTGCAAAGAACCGCTAGATTATATGTACCTATTTTATTTGCGGTATCTCCGTTCAGAGCTATTCTGTCTGCACCAACTACAACAAGATCAATTTTATTTTGCTGCATTAAAACTGCCGCCATTGAATCCGATTGAAATGCAAACGGGATGCCGCTTCTATCCAGCTCAAAGGCAGTTAAGCGAGAACCCTGCAAAAGGGGGCGTGTTTCATCCGCATAAACAAATTCAACCAGGCCGTTTTCGTATCCTGTTTTTATTACATTAAAAGCGGTACCATCTCCGCCGGTTGCCAATTTACCAGTATTGCAATGCGTTAACACGGTAGATTTTTTTTTAAAAACCGCCAGACCGTTTTCACCAATCTTTTTACATTTTATAATATCATCTTTATGTATTTCAATTGCCTTGTTAAGAATTTTTTCATAGGCATTATTATAATTCTGCAGGCTAAGGAATGATTTCTTAACATCATCCAGCACAGTAAAAAGGTTAACTGCTGTTGGCCTTGTACTTTTTAGTCTTTCGTAGGCCAGGAGAAATTTTTCTTTTGCTTGATTGGAAGGAACATTTTGAAGAGAAAGAGCAAGCGCATAGGCAGCGGTAACTCCTATTTGAGGGGCACCGCGGACTTCCAGCTTTTCAATTGCTTCAGCTATCCGGTTATAATCGACGGTTTCAATATAAACTTCTTCAAGCGGAAGTTTTGTTTGATCCAGAAAAATGAATTTATTTTCTTCAAACTTAACGGCAAAATATTCTTTATTTTTCATCGAATCTTGAAAGAGTTAAAAATTCTCTGTACCTGTCCTGAACTCTTAAATATTCAAGTTCTTCCAGCCCTTTAGTACTAAACTTTTCTACGCAAAATGAGGCAACTGCGCTGCCGTAAATAACTGCGCGTTTCATATTTTCATCACAAAGATCCTGAGTTTTATGAAGATAGCCGGTAAAACCCCCGGCAAAAGAATCGCCTGCACCTGTTGGGTCATAAATCATTTCAAGAGGGTAAGCCGGAGCAGAAAAAATTGTTTCTTCCGTAAAAAGAAGAGCGCCGTGTTCGCCTTTTTTTATTATAAGAATTTCCGGACCCATATCTCTAATTACCTTGCTGGCTTTTATTAGATTCGGCTCTTTGGCTAGCAGCCTTGCTTCCGAATCATTAATAATTAAAACATTGGTTCTGGGGAAAAGCTTCATCAATTCATCTCTTTTTCCTTCTATCCAGTAGTTCATTGTATCGCATACAACAAACTGCGGGCTTTCCATTTGATCCAGAACTTTTATTTGCAAAGTGGGATCTATGTTACCAAGACAAACAAATTTGGACTTCTTATACTTATCCGGAACTACCGGATTAAAATCTTCGAATACATTAAGCTCTGTTAAAAGCGTATCGCGCACATTCAAATCGTAATGGTACTTGCCGGACCACCGGAATGTCTTTCCGCCTTCTACAATCTGCAGGCCTTCAAGATCGACGTTATGGTTTTCCAGTAAATCAATATATTTTTTAGGAAAATCCTCTCCTACCACTCCCATTAAATAAACCGGGCCGGAAAAATAACTTGCAGCCAGCGAAATGTATGTTGCCGAGCCTCCAAGCGCATCTTCTACTTTATCGAAAGGAGTGGCAACCGTATCCAGACCAAGAGTACCAACTACTAATAATCCCAAAATAAACTCCCGAGTATTTTTAAAATTCGACTTCAAAAATAATTAAATAGCCGGTTAAACCATAATTTATTTGTAAATTTTATTTATGAAATTTCTTAGTTAAATTGCGTAACAAAAACAAAATCCGTTACCTAAGTTAATGTCATTT
>JBJKSH010000165.1:0-8473 GCA_046704255.1 Ignavibacteriaceae bacterium
GCTTTTGCACTGTTTTCATCATAACGAACCAAGTTTTCTGTTTTTGTATTTTTAAATATTGAGGTATAAAAATTTACTGCCGCTTCAGCCTGGTTATAAAACCATAAAAACGGAATTATCTTTTGCATGATACTTTTCTTTCAAATATTATTTCATATTTCTTCAACTACCGATAATATATTTTCCGCCGGGTCTTTGAACCAGGCTATAACAGGCCCGCCTGCGCGGAATATTCCTTTTTCATCAGTCTTAAAATTCGGCTCATTATAAATTTCGAATTTCACGCCTTTAGCATGCAGCTTGTCAACCGCTTTTTCAACATCATCCACAGGGAAATTTAGAATTGTAAATGTTGCCGGTGTATGATTCTGTTTGGTATAGATTATTATTTTATTTCCTCCGGCAATATTTAAGTTCAAAATACCTTTCATTCCCGGAACTTCCGAAATATTAATACTTAATGTTTCCCCGTAAAATTTTTTGGCTTTTTCAATATCATTAACCGAAAAGCCGCTGAATGCTTTTGTGTTTTTAAACATTGTTGTTCTCCTTAAATTTATGTGACATAATTTCAACTTCACAATCATCGGTAGACGTTGTATCCACTATATAAGAAGTAAGTTCTAAAATTTTACCATGCTTCAATCGATAAATATCACAATATGCCGATTGGCTTGAAATACCGGCTTGTCCGTGGGCATTAACGCAGCTTTCAACCACAACAAATTCTCCCTCGGAAATAATGTTTTTAATATTCGCCAAGGAAAAATTCTCAAGCCCAAAGGACTTTAATATTTTAATGAATTCATCTTTGCCGGTAATAACAGGCATGCCTACAATGTTCCACTTAACATTTTCAGCCAGGTAGTTTGAATAAGTGTTATAATTATGATTACTAAACACTTCAATGCTTTTCTTTATTATTTTTTTATTACCTTCAGGCATAAGCAATCTTCAATCTTCATCAATTCTATTTATGATAACGGTAACCCATTTATCGGGGTTAGGTTCTGCCGCAGGATCCGTCGGGTAAAATTCAGCTTTAGGAGAGATAAATTTTAAATGATTTTCATCCTTCCACTTTTCTATAGCAGTATTCACTTCAAATAATTTATCGTATGGTCCCGTATAACTTGCTACTGCATATTTACCGGCAGGAAATGAACCTGCGTTTATTCTTCCATCACCTTCAACCGGAGAAGCAGTAGGAATTCCAACTTCAACTTCCATGTTATCGGAGTTCATCTTTAAGTAATTGAAAAACGGAGCACCAACTTGTTTAATCCTATTCCGTTCAAGCCATTTAAATAATTCGGGAATTAATGGAGGAAGTATCTCCGGAATTTCTTCCCATTTCAACTTCTTTCTTATTGCAGCATAATACCGGCGATCCCGGTATTCTATTTTGGGTTCAATTTTCAACTTAATTTCCTTTATAGTGTCTTTTATACTATTTGGTTACCGCACAGCAAAGATAGTTGAGAAATTAAAAATGCAAAAGGTATGTTTACGGCAAATTAAGGGGTTGAATGCGGCATAATTATTTATGGCTATATTAAGCTGAAATTTGTTTTCTGTATTCCGTCAGCCAGTTTGCTATTATCCATGCTGCCGCCGCCGCAGTTAAATTATACGCATTTACTCCCCACGAAACATGGCTCGAAGGGGAATTAAACATAAGAGGGGCCAAAGCTATAAAGTTGAATATCAATAACATCAATGCAAGAAGCTGCATTGCAAGGACATCATAAATCTTTAGAACAAGACCTAATCCTGCTGCAATGAAGGCGATACTTGTAAATACTGCCCAGAAGTATCTGCTGATAGGAATCCATTTAGGTATCATAGATGCTATAGAATGAAGCCCCATAAGTTGAGCCAGGCCGAAATTAAAAACAAATATTCCAAATATCCATCGAACAAAAAGAATTTTTTTATTTGAAAACCGGTTACCCCGGGCAACAGACCAATAAACTACGATTGCTGCTACAACAAGAATAGCCTGTTCTCCGGTTGTAGCAAGCACACCAATATAAACGCTAAAATGATATCCGAGGTAGTGGGGCGCAGTATAAAAACGGCGGAAGGTGGAAACTCCGAAAAAGCCGTATATAACTCCTAATGCTGCAGCTCCAATCCAGCGCATTTTCTGCCACATAACGGCCGCACCGCCGGCAATTAATAAGAAGACTCCTAAGTACACCAATATTTTAATATCGGCAATATGCCCTCCAAGAGCCTGAACCGGCTGATGTACGGGTTCAAATTCTTTCCAGATGAAATCGATTATTCCGGCTGCAATTGATGACAGTCCGAATACGTAAATTCCTAATGACGGCTGAGTAATAATTCGACTTACAACATTGTAACTTCCCTGGTGCTCATGTTTTTCCATTTTATTCTCTGCTAATTAAACCTGATATAATATAAACTTTATAAAAAGTCATTACATATTTTTCTTCCGCACTCTTCGCCGGTTTAATAATTACCGTATCAGCTTAAACACGATCAAATATTAAAATATATAATCCGATTCAATTCTTCCGGATGTTCTGTAACACACATTCGGATTTTAATCCGTACATTATTTTATGAATGGAATTAATTTATTTATTAGAGAAAGGAATTTAGAATGACAAACAAAGAAATTCTTGAATTTTATTATAAAGGATTTGCAGAGAAAAGCGGCTGGGAATCGGTGATCTCGGATGATTTTAAATTTGTAGGCGGGGATATGACAAATACAACTCCGGTTATCGGCAAGCAAGGGTATATTGAAGTCATTAATAGATTTTCTAAATTATTTAAGTCGATGCATGTTAAAGAAATGATAATTGAAGATGACAATGCCTGCGTGATTGGTAATTATGATTATGAATTTCCCGCCGGAAAAAAAATAAACGGCGATGTGGCGGAAATATGGAAAATAAAGAACGGCAAGCTTGATTCGCTTACTATATTTTTTGATACGCTTACTTTTGATCTTCTTACAAAAAAATAATAATTGTTATTGCCTGCAGCATTAGATTAACAATGCCAATTAAAAATGAGCCTGCGCATTTGCCTAATGTGGAAGCGAAAAAAATGTTTCTGGGTGTTGTCGATAATCTACTCGATAAAATATTATGCGCAAAACGGATAAGAAATTGAAAATTGAAAGTTGAGTATTGAAAATTTTCAATGTCTATTGCTCAATGTTAGACAAATGCATGTTACCTATTGGTTCCGGCCTGCCCGGTTTATGGTAAACGGAAAGTTATGCATAAGCGCTTGTGATGATGATTTTATGTCCCGCAGAAAAGTCCGGAATAATAAGAATGAAAAAGGGAATCCATAAGATTTTTTCCGGCGTTAATTAATAAGAATTTCTTTCTTAGGAATATCTATAGTAATTTTTTTGCCAAGCCAATTTATGGATGTTATTCCGTCGTAGAAAATAGCTATCAATACAAAAGTTAAAATAAATCGAAGTTTAGTTATCATTTTGTCTTTCCGTTAATGTTACAGATGTATCAACCTGACGTTAAGAATATTCCGGTGCTTACTCAACAGCTTTTTCTTCTTTTGAAATTAAGATAAAACTATGTTTCTCATAAAACATATTTTAAGAGATTCTAAAATGTGCTTAAAAACTCAATTAAATAATTTAACATATAAACTGATTTTGAAAAAGGACCATTAATATTAATTTTATAGTACCGGTAACGCAGCAATTGCAGTTTAAATAATTGTATCACTGATTTAATAAATATTATTATGCCTAAAGAAATTGAAGAAATCCCGTTTGTAAGCATACGGCTGGACAATTCATCGTCTGTTGCTTTACACAAACAGTTATATGACGTAATAAGGGAATCTATATTATCCGGCAGGTTAAAAAGCGGGCTAAGGCTTCCGGGCACCCGTACACTTGCTAAAGAATTTAACGTTTCAAGAAACACCGTCATCCTTGCATTCGAACAATTAGTAGTGGAAGGATATGTAAAGGGAAAGGCCGGAGCGGGAACTTATGTAACAAATGATATCCCGGATAAGTTGTTAAAAATAACCCGAAGCCCGGTTGATTATGAAAATCGTTTATCAAAGTTAACTGCTAAAATAACATCGCCTTCAAAACTATACATGCCTGAAAATAATATAATTCCTTTTCAGCATGGTATTCCCTCAGTTGAAGATTTTCCGTTTGATAAATGGATAAAAATATATAATGAAGTTATGCACAGTTTTACCGCCGGCCTGTTAAGCAAAGTAGATAGAACCGGATATAAAGATTTAAAAGAATCTATTGCCAAATATCTTCAGGTATATAGAGCAGTTAATTGCACTCCCGAACAAATATTTATTGTTAACGGCTCGCAGCAAGGATTGTATTTAACCGGCAGGGCTCTTATAAAGGAAAAGGATAATGTTCTGCTGGAAGATCCGTTTTATTTCGGTATGAGGGATGCGGTTCGTTCGGCAAATGTAAATCTTATCCCGGTTCCTGTTGATGAGGAGGGAATACAGATTGATTATGCAATTAAAAATTTTTCTGATGCAAAACTTATTTATACGACGCCATCACATCAATATCCTCTGGGAGCAACAATGAGTATCTCCAGAAGATTAAAACTGCTTGAATTCGCAGGTAAAAATAATATATGGATAATTGAAGATGATTACGACGGTGAGTTCAGGTACGAAGGCAATCCGCTGCCTTCATTGCAGGGCATGGATACTTACGGCCGGGTAATTTATGTAGGGACTTTTAGCAAAGTACTTTTTCCCGGGCTGAGGCTGGGATACCTTGTACTGCCGTCGCCCGAGATGGTAAACTTATTTGCCGATGAAAAAACAGTAATTGACAGACAGAGCCCAATTTTAGAACAGCTGGTTATGGCGGAATTTATGAACAGGGGATATTTTACAAGCCATATTAGAAAAATGAGAATGCTTTACAAGGATAGGCAGGAGTTTCTTTTAAAGGAAATAAAAAAGGGAACGGATGATTTAATTACTGCCCGGCCTTCTGCTTCCGGCATGCACGTTATTGCCTGGCTCCCCGGTTTTATGGATGATAGAGAAGTATCGAAAGTGCTTAGAAAAAATAATGTAGTTGCATTTCCGCTTTCCAAAGCCGTTCTTAAATACAAAAATAAGCCCGGTTTAATACTAGGTTATACTGCTTTTAATAAAGAAAAGTTAAAACGGGGAATTGATATATTAAAAGACACAATCCAAATGTTATCACATTAAAAATGCAGCAGGCAGAATAAAGTATTTTTAATCCATCTTATAATTCTTCTTTTACCGCAATTTGTCTTTTACTTTGTGGTTGATTCAAAACGGATAATTTTAGTGAATAAAGATAATCTGTTACAATCCAGGCAGACGCTGCAACTGCAAGGTTTGTTGCATTGCTAGTCCAGTTTATCAATTGATGGGGATGAATTATGCATCTGGTCGACCATACTAACAATCCGAATCCTATGAACATTGCCGTGAGCAATCCGGATGCTAATTGCGCCGAACGTCCTGAAATTATTGCTACAGCCGCAAGTGCAAATGCAACAGTAGTAATTACAGCCCAAAACATTTGGCCCGGGGGAATCCACTTTGGTACCAGGCCTGCGGTATATGGAAGATAAAAGAGCTGATATAACGAATATGAAATAACACATATACCGTAGCATACATAAGCAAATCTTAGTATCTTTTTCTGTTTTTCCAAATCATTTGCAATAGAGGCAGCAAAAATAAATACACTCCCAAGTACAATAGAAAATTCCTCAAAAAAGTTCCCCCATGTAAAATAGGCCAGGGGCATTTTAAAAATCGGAGGTATTAAATAAAGTGTAAATATGAAGAAAACAGTGCCGGTTGCTATGGCTCCATATTTTATAGTTCTTTGCCATTGCAACAATAAACCGCCGATTACCTCTGCCGCAGTAATAAGATAAATAAGAATACCGGGATGAGAAATGTTCCCAAGCGAATTTATACGGTGCGAAGCCAAAGTTATAACTCCGTAAGCAATTGCCGCTAATCCGTATACATTATGTCCAAACCGGTATTTCATAAAATTATTTTATAAAAAAAATTGATTAAGATTCTCATATCTCTCTCTTATGTTATACCTGCCCTTAAAAAACTACTTGTGAATATTTTTAATGAATATTTATGTTTTATCTTCCGCTTATATAATTTTATTGAATTTTGAAATTACAAAACCAAACACTAAAATTTATTATTTAGATTAGCATTCAAAAAGAACCGTTATTATTAATATTGTAGAACCAGTTGGCTGCATCACTCAAACTAATGTAAAGAAGCGTAAATGGTAGTACATTTTTATCTTTAAACTTAGAGTAGCAAAGACAGCCTGCAGAATTGCAAGCTTTACGTCCGTTCCTGTTACTAAAAAGTTGTCTCTAACCTTTGGTGTATATCAAAGCCGTTAGCCGCTGGTCTGGATAAAAAGCGTTAGGCTCAAGCAAATTCTGCGGCATAATTAAGTTTAACCAAGTATAGAGTAGCTTTAAAAAGTTAAATGCAAACAACCGGGTCATGCAAATTTCGGATGTGCATAGTATACCTGGTCATTGTTTAATAGGCGGCGCAGGCGATCCGTCGGACCATTTACCAACCCAAACCATGAAAACAGTCGCTCCTACTTGAGAATCATAAGTTGCCAGAACCGGTGAATCCGGCATATTAGCTCCCCAGCTTGCCGCCGCTTTACCGGGAATATAGAACATAAGATGCGGATGCCAGCTTTTGCCTCTATCATTTAAGTATTGCTGCTTCGACATCATGTAGCACATAGCTCCCTGCTCTAAGGCGGGCAGCTTTTTCTTATTGAACGCTGAAGCGATAGCCAGCTTGATCTCAGACTTTGATTTTCCTGCCAGCACCAGCTTAGTTTTCATTAAGTCGAAAGGCAAATAAGTTTTAGCAGCCTTAGGATTATAACAAATAGGGGCACGTATTTTTGGATTCCAGAATTCCGGGGCATCGGTTGGCAATGTCCATGAACGTTCTACCATGCATACAAAGCCATTAGTACCTTTTACTGCTACCGTGTATCCTGTCTGTCCCAGTATCATTACTTCGGCACTGTCGGAAATGGACGGTGGGGCTGCACTGCGTGCAAGCGCAATTTCAGTATTCTTGTCCCCGATTAAATATTGTTTGAGGGGAGCCATGACCGCATAGGAAGCCTTTTCCATAAGTGTTTGTGCCCGGCAGGCTGCGCCGGGTAAGAGGATCTGTACGAGTAAAGTTAAAGCAATTATCGCGGCAATATTCCTAATTAGTTTAATATTAATTCCCTTAACCGCTTTACTGATTTTTTTTGCACTGCAGTAACCCTTTGCGGACATCTTAAACCAATTAATTGGGCTTTTCATTCTTACCTCCAAATATGTTTTCAAAAATAATTTGAGTATGTATAGTAATTAGGATTGTTAAATACTTCTATAATTCCTTCATTTTTTTTGTTGCTTACCGGTATAACTTACTGAGCAGTACTAACTTATTCTATTTGATTACCGTATTATAAAGTAGTGTATGGATGTTGAAGGCAAAAGGTATGAATGCGGCAAATTAAGGGGTAGAATGCGGCAATCAATCGTTGGATATTTATAGCATGATTTTTATAATAATGCGGTATAATCAAAAGAATTTATTCTTGTTAACCGGCAAAAAAATTATAATGTAACAGTAGAACATAACCCTTCCTATCCAGTACCGTTATGAGTCGCTACTTAATCGCTTCAAATCTTCAATTAAAGCGACTTTGAAGCGACTCATTTCAGATATTGATGGACGTTCAAATGGAATAATGCGGGAATCATACTTCGGATTAGTTTCACCTGCCGGTCACTTTCACTACATGTACTTTTCAAATTTCTACAATAACTTTAATTACCGCTGGTACACAACAGTGAAAGTATTTATATTAAAATTGGTACTCATCATCGTAGCTTCAACTACATCTTTCTTACTTACATCTGCGAATATTATTAACGGTATTAGAAACTTCATCTTAACGATTATAAATTGTGAGTTGAAGATCATATACTCTTTAATATTTAAATACTAAATTAATTTGATAAAAGGTTTCTATAGAAATTTAGTATTAGTTTTGAAAGAGAGCAGAAAAGATAAATGTTAAAAAATGCAAAAGAAGAAATTCACCTTGCCATGATGAGTTGTGAGAAAGTAACTTCCGGTGTTCACCGCTTTGGCGGAACGGAATATAAATTAGGCCAAAGAGAAATAGGGCATGTTCATGGAAATTATCTTGTCGATATTCCTTTCCCAAGGAAAATAAAAGATGAAATAATTGAAAGGGGAGAGGCAGACAAACACCATATCTATCCGGAAAGCGGCTGGGTAAGTATTTATTTGAATAACGAAAATGATGTTGACCGTGCAATTGCACTTCTAAAAAAATCTTATAAAATAGTTTTGGAAAGATCTAAGAAAACGA
>JBJKSH010000166.1:0-7376 GCA_046704255.1 Ignavibacteriaceae bacterium
GTTCAAGCTCTTCAGTATTTAAGATAGCTTCCAAAGTATTTTTCTTAAAAATTCTGTTTTGTAAATCACCGCCTGCATCATCGGGATACCAATCAGGTAAACCTGCATGATGACCTGCTATTCCGTACGCAAGTAATCTTGCAATTTTTTGATAAGGAATTGGAAAACCTTTTAGGGAATCGAATGCTAATACCGCACCTGCCGTACTGTGATTTGGTCTATTGTTATTTCCTTCAATATGTGCATTGGTATCGCAACCAGCATTTCGAAGCAGATACGATTGCCATGCAGGAAGAAATTTTCCCAGGTCGTGCCAGTAACCAAGGATATCTCCCCAATCTCTATTTCCGAAATCAAAAGCAAAATTCCCCGCTATCTGTGAAACAGACTTTAACTGATCTGCTAAAGTTTGTTTAACACATTCCCCATTTAGATTTTGTTTTACGTGTGCAATAAACTCATTCATCATACTTCACCATTAAATACACCCTCGGTTAGTAAGTCCTAATTAATAGGCTGTAAAGGCCAGAGATTATTTGGAACTTTATAAAATAATTGAATTTTATTTACTTGGTTAGCGTGTCAAATTGTATATTATCGAAAGTCCCCGTAGAATACCGGAAATTTATTCTAACTTTAAATTCAAATTAAATTTATTTTTTAGAATTTAAATACTTATTATTAAATTTTTTTGAATACTTATTTTAATTGCTTCCTTAAACTTTTAATACAGCAACGCCGAAGGTTTACAAAATCCTAGCAGGCTGCTTCCTTGAAGGCTCACCCGTTTTTTAAGTAAATATAGGAAGTTATATATATTATAAACAAACATATTTAACTACGCAACCTTCAAGGTCTGAAGCCGGTGGCCTTCAAGGTTTCCTAAAAACTTAAGAGGGTTTTAAATCGTAAACTCCCAGCCGCAGTAAAAATCTTCAACTTTATCCGGCGGGCAGGAAATGCATCTTGTCTTTATTCTGGGATCAATCGTTTTTGCAAATTGAGAGAATTCTATTATACCAACGGACTTGCACGGAAAATCCGGAAGATTTTTTTGCCGTCTAAGTTTTTGAACCCGGCATTTTATCATTTTAAAGATCATGGTATTATCATCAACCCATTCAATTGCCTGCTTGTTTATTGCTGCGTACAGCCTGTAGTTGAATGCCTGTTCCAGCGCTTTTAATCCGCCACCTGCCGGTATGTTAAATTCGTTCATAATTCTTTTAGCTTCACTAACTGCAAATCTTTCCCACGATTTTGTGTCCAGTTCAATTGCAGTTTCCATACCGTATTTTTCTTCAGCGGCTAAGAACCAGCAGCCGTCGTGTGCAAGCCAGTTCTTTGCATACACTTGAATTACTTTTAGCAATTCTTCTTTTGATAGTTCGTTCCACGAAGTGGTCAATTCTGAGAAATTTTTCATAACATCACCTGTTGCCTTCAGTTTTAGAATCCAATTAAACCGAAAATTTCGTATGCAAAAATATAAATAACCAAAGTTGTTAATACCCATCCTATTAAATCCAGTATTGCGCCGCCTTTAATCATATCCGTAATTTTAATATAGCCGGTGCCGTAAACGAGTGCATTCGGCGGAGTTGCTACCGGCAGCATAAATGCCATGGATGCGGCTACCGTGGCGGCAATTGATAATGTAACGGGATCATCACCGGTTCCTCTTGCAACGGAAATAATTATAGGAATCATCAGGGATGTAACCGCAGTGTTTGAAGTAACTTCAGTCAGCAGATCCATCATAATAACAATTATAAAAACCAAAACCATAGTAGATGGCGAAGCTACCAGTGCTACGGTTGACTTTGCAATCCAGGCGGCAAGTCCTGTTTTAAACATTCCGTCCGAAAGTGCAATGCCTCCTCCAAAGAGGAGCAGCGTTCCCCAATCAACAAATTTTGAATCCGACCAATCAAGAACAAATTTTTGTCCTTTCCAATCAACCGGCAGCAGAAACAATAATAAGGCTGCAAACAATGCAATAATATTTTCATCGAACCAGCCTAGACTTTGTGCAAATGCCTGCGGGAATATGTAATTCCAGAATGGATTTGTTACCCAAAGAAATACAACTACTATAAAACCGACAACCGTAAGCTTTTCTCCTTTAGACCATTTGCCTAGTTCACTCCTTTGTTTAGTAACAAGTTCTCTGCCGCCTTGAATGCTTACAATTTCCGGTGGAAATACTTTAACTAAAACTAACCACGCAATCGGTATTAAGATTAGAACAAACGGAATTCCGAACTTCATCCAATCTAGAAAGTTAATTTGTTTAAGCCCGGAAACATTTAATATGGAGACACAAATTCCGTTTGGCGGAGTACCTATTATAGTTCCCACACCTCCGATTGATGCGGCCCATGCAATACCTAACATAACGGATTTGCCGAAGTTTGATTTTCCGACTTGACTTCCGCTTTGCATAATAATGCCGGCACCAAGCGGTAAAAGCATTGCTGTGGTGGCTGTGTTGGAAATCCACATGGAAAGGAAGGCGGATACACACATCATCCCAAGCAAAACTAATTTTGAATTATCTGCCAGTTTACCGCGGGTTAGAATGAAGAGAGTAAACCTTTTGTCAAGTTTCCATTTTTGCATAGCAGCTGCAAGCAGAAATCCGCTAAGGAAAAGAAAGATAATCGGATTTGCATAATTTAATAAAATATTTTTACCTGTAAAATTAAACAGTTTGAATTGAACAGCTCCCGTAACATGGAACAGCGGCAGCACAAGTCCCGGCAGCAGCGCAGTTACCGGTATTGGAACAGCTTCCGAAACCCACCATACAACCATTAAAAGCAGTAGAGCAAGAGTAACTTTTGTACCGTAAGCAATTTGTAAAATTTGTTGAGGTGCGGCGTTAGCAGGCAGAAGTGTTTTTGCGTTTTCTATGAATGCAGAAGGTGTATTCATGAAAAGAATTATAAAGAAGAACAAAGGACCCAAAAAGAAACCTATGGTATGGCGGTACTTTTCAAATCCGCGGATAGATGAGGAATAACTTTCTTCCGAGTTCACTAAATCCCCGCTCTTGTTTTTTATGATCTAATAAATTTAGTTTAAAAAATCAATTATAACTTACAAATTTATTTTAATATAAGAATCTTAAATTTTAAAAATTATTTTCGATGATTAATAAACCGGAGAAAGGAATTAAATATGGAATTATTAATTAATATTGAGGTTTGAACGTGCCGCGGAAAATTATTGCAAAAATATCCGACCGGGATATTCAGAAAATAAAACAGGAACTACAGAATTTAATGAAAACCGAAACGGGTATTTCGATTACTCAGATAAGGTTCGGAAGCCTTGGTGACGAAGCAATAATTAGTTTTAATGCGGATGATGATCATTACGATTTGATTTTTGAAAGGATGAAACAATTGGGCGCCAATCTACTCGTCCCTGTTATTAAAAAGGCGGTTAAAAAGGTAATTGTTTCGGAAAACAATTTACAACCCTCTGCTGCAAACATTAACGATAAATTAAAAACAACAGACAAGCAAAATCCCGCACAGGTTTTGGAATCCGCTATTAGCAACGGCGATTACGAGACACTTATAAAAGTATCTAAAGATATTAGGAACAGGCCGGAATTAATAAGAAGGGCAAAAGATAATATTTATGTTACAATTATTAAGGAGATTGAAAAGGTACATGAACTTGGGAAAAAAAGCGGTATAGAAAGAAAGGATTCAATAGAAAGGCTTGTTAAAATATCCGGTGATAAAGATATAAAAGCTATGTACAAAATAGACGCTTTAAAATTTGCCGGATTAATGGCTGTAGATTTGTGTGCATTATCTTTAGAGTACATAAGTTACCTTGTTCAATTATGTAATAATAATGCTATCCCGAATATTGTAAATATCAAGGCTGCAATTGCTTTATCCAATTTAATATTTTCAAGTGAATCTCAATCTACTGATGAACTTGGCTATGCTGTTAAGTATTTGAATATAAACTGGCTGCTTATTGCTTTTGATGTTGTTATTGTTGAATTGTCTGATGAAGAAAAATATAAATTCATTAAACTGATTGAAGCTGTTAAAGAAAAACGATAATAGTTTGTAATTATCGGGGAACAAAATCCGGATATATTATTGTATTAAAAATCAAATGAAAACATTAATCTACAATTACAAGCCATACGGAGGCATAGCCGTAACTTCCATCCAGTCTTCATAGAGTATCCAGTATCAGGTTCCCGGCATACGCCATCTTAAAATACTCCCTTGCTTTATTAACTTTATTCTCTTATTTTTTTCAATTATTAAACAAATTATTTTAATGGATATTCTTTACCGGTACATAAAAAAAATTAATATTTCCGCCGGGTTGTTTATTACCCTAATTTGCATTTTTAATTTTACAAAGCCAGCCTATCCGCAGTTATCCGATAAAAATTTTGAACAAATAATGAGCGACAAAGGTCTGTCGCAAAATACTATCCATTATATTCTTCAGGATAAAGAAGGGTTTATGTGGTTTGCAACGGAAGACGGCCTTGATAAGTATGACGGGTACAGTTTTAAAATTTTTAAAAATATACCCAACAATAAAAATTCAATTTCGGATAATTTTATATGGACTTTGTACCAGGATAACATCGGAAATCTTTGGGTGGGGACAAACAGCGGAGGGCTATGCAAATTCGACCGGCTGCATGAAGAATTTGAGAATTTTAAAAACAATCCTAAAGATTCTACAAGCCTTAGCAGCAACAATGTAAGGGCTATTCTGGAAGATGAAAACGGAAACCTCTGGATAGGTACGGAAGGAGGCGGCCTGGATGAATTCAATAAAAAAAATAATTCTTTTCTACATTACCGTAATATTCCCGGGGATGAAAATAGTTTAAGCAGCGATGCCGTTCTTACTATTTATAATGACAGGGAAGGTACGCTTTGGATTGGAACCGATTCCGGGCTTGATGAATTTAATAAAACAACACACCGTTTTAAGAGATTTTATAATATTCCCGGAAATCCTAACAGCTTAAGCAATAATGTTGTCCTTTCGTTATATGAAGATAAAGAAGGCGGATTTTGGGTAGGCACTTTAAACGGATTAAATTATTTCGATAGGAAAAAAGGAAAATTTTACAGGTATTCCAGCAGTGAAGATATTTCAAGCAGCCTGGATAACGGCAGAATAAATTCTATTCTGGAAGATGAAACAGGTACTCTTTGGGTTGCTACCGGAGGCGGGCTGTACCAATTTAACAGAAAAACAAAACGGTTTATTAGCTTTACGCATAATCCTTTACATTCATCCAGCTTAAGCAATACTAACATTCTTTCTTTGTTTGAAGATAATTCCGGCATTATATGGATTGGAACCGCTGAAGGAGGTATTATAAAATTTGACAGGGAAAGGCTTAAATTTAAACATTATATGTTTGACCCGACTAACCCAAACAGCTTAAGCTATAACACCGTTCGATCTTTATACCAGGATAAAAACGGGCTTTTATGGATTGGCACGCTTGGCGGAGGATTAAACAGGCTGGATAGAAAAACTAACAAATATACCCATTACCTTTATAACTCAAAAAATCCTTACAGTATAGATAATAACTCGGTTATTTCCATATACAGGGACAGGCAGGGTACGTTATGGGTTGGTACCTGGGGCGGCGGATTAAACAAAGTAATTGGCGGTTCCGGAAACAATTTGAAATTTACACATTTTTTGGCAAATCAAAACAGCCCGGGAAATATAAGCAACAATATTGTTCAATCAATATATGAAGACTCCCATAGGAGGCTATGGATAGGAACGGGACTTGGCCTTGATATTTTAGACAAAAGAACAGGTAGATTTTACAGCTTTAAAAATAATCCTAAAGATTCGAACAGTATAAGTGATAACCAGGTGCAGTCCTGTTTACTAGAAGATAAAAACGGGAATTTGTGGATTGGTACATGGAACGGCCTGGACAAACTTAATCTTTCTGATGTTCCGATTAAGCCGCCTTACAACAATTTAAAGTTTCAGTGTTATTACCATATATCGGGAAATCCATACAGCCTTAGCGATAACAGGGTAATATCAATTTACGAAGCCAAAAACGGAACACTTTGGTTCGGCACATACGGAGGCGGTTTAAATAAATTAACACTAAGCCAGCAAAGCTTGAACGGCCGGAAAGCTAGGTTTGTTCATTATTCGGTTAAAGACGGATTAACAAGCAATATTATTTACGGAATTTTGGGAGACAACCAGGGTAACCTTTGGCTTAGCACGGATAACGGATTATCCAAGTTCAACCCTAAAAAGGAAGTGTTTAGAAATTATTATGCAAGTGACGGTTTGCAGGGCAACCAATTTTACTGGGGTGCAAGTTTTAAAGGAATCAACGGCGAACTTTTTTTCGGCGGCACGAACGGTTTTAATGCCTTTTATCCTTCCAGGTTAAAAGATAACAAGCATATTCCACCGGTTGTTATAACCGACTTTCAGATTTTTAACCGGTCAGTTAAGATTGGCGCAAATAATTCACCTTTAACAAAATCTATCTCCGAAACAAAAAAAATTGAACTCTCTTACAGCCAGAACGTTTTTTCCTTTGAATTTGCAGCCCTGGATTTTACGGCACCTAACAAAAATCAATATGAATACATGATGGAAGGATTTGATAAAACCTGGGTGAAAGCCGGAAACAGAAGGTTTGTTACCTATACTAATTTAGATCCCGGCAAATATACATTTAAAGTTAAGGGCTCTAACAACGATGGTATTTGGAATGAGAAGGGCGCATCTTTACAAATTATAATATTACCGCCTTTCTGGAGGACCTGGTGGTTTATCACTCTTTCCATACTTCTTATAGGCGGAATTATTGTTATGTTTATTACTTCACGTGTAAAGCATTTGCTTGCCATTGAAAGATTAAGAACAAAATTAGCGGCGGACTTGCACGATAACATCGGATCGAGCCTTACGGAAATTTCTATATTAAGCGAAGTTATTACTCAAAAGCTTAATAACGTAGGAGAAGATATCAAAAAGAATTTGAAAATGATTAGCGATAACTCCCGTAACTTAATTGATAACATGAGCGACATTGTATGGCTGGTTAATCCTAACCGGGATTCGCTTTACGACCTTATTTTAAGATTAAGAGATACATATACGGAATTATCTTCTTACGCAAGCATTTCTTTTAGATCGGAAAATTTAAAATCGCTTGAGAAAGTTTCTCTTTCAATGGAGCATCGTCAGCATCTTTATTTAATTTTTAAGGAAGGAATAAACAACTGTATATCGCACAGCGGGTGCACGGAAATATCTTTGAACGCCTTTATAAGAGGAAGGCGCCTTGAAATGGTTTTAAAAGACAACGG
>JBJKSH010000167.1:0-33944 GCA_046704255.1 Ignavibacteriaceae bacterium
AATTCATCTTTATTTGTTTTCAATAATAATTTATTTAGAATCTCTAATTCTTCGCTGTTAAGTTTTAAAACATCTGCTGTTTTTAATGAGTTGTTAAGAATATCTTTATCATAAAAATTCTGCCGGATATTCAAATCGCAAAAATATTTTATATCTCTTCCGAAAAGTGCATTTAAAGTTTTTCTCGTTTGTCCGCTTCTTTGGGCAAGGGTACCATAATATAAACAGCCGGTATTATTATTTATTAAAATATTTAATTCGCGGGTTTCTTCAATAAAATCATAAGCGCAATCCGGTTCTATAGCCCAGTGAGGAATTTTATTTCCATCTAGGTTTGCGTTTGCAAATCCCGTAGGATGCTTTTCATCTATCTGGATAAACCCGGCATCAATTCCATTTAAATTTAAGAAAGTTAGAATTTCCGTACCGGGTTCATCATTCCCCACTCTGCTTATAAAATTTCCATGCCCGGTTAATTTTTTTATGTGATAAATAAAATTGAACGGAGCGCCGCCTAATGTTTTTTTCCCGGGATAAACATCGAATAAAATTTCTCCGAATGAGGTTATCTCTTTCATGATGCTTCAGTTTTTACAATATATAATAAAATATTTTTTAATAAATACAAGTGAGCCCGCTCTAAATAAGATTAATATAAAATACAAAATCCCGAAAAACAATCTTCCCGGATTTGGAAATAAGTTATTTAAGTATTTGAAATAGTTGTTTTTATTATACAGGCGCTTTAATACAGGGTGGTATTGGAGTAAATAAATCTATCCCGTTACTACTTCCATAATCGGAAAAAGCGGCGGGGTGTTATTAAATCAAATCTTTTCCAGTAATGCGGCTTTGCTTCCGTTAATTTTAGGATGATCGATTACCTTAAAATTATTTCCCACAGCAGTTTCGACAGTTTTATAAAAACCTTCTTCGGTTACATGCCCGGCAGGTTCGGCAACAAGCATTTTTGCGTTTATTTTTAACGCAGCATAAACTTCTTTAAATATAACATTCAAATCCGGCATTTCATGAAGTACTGCAAATGCCAGGGCAAAATCAATTTGGTTATTATACTTATTAATTCCCAACGAACCGGCAGAACAATTAAGTAATTCTATTCTCTCAAGCAAATCAAATTTGTCAGCTTTTACCTTAAGCTTTTCAAGCATTCTTTTCTGAAGGTCTATACAAATTACTTTACCGTTCTTTCCCACAATTTTTGCTGCCGGAATGCTGAAGAATCCCATAGCACTTCCAATGTCGATTATTTTCATTCCTTCTTTTATATACGGGTTTAATATTTTATCCGGGTTGTGGTATAACTTTCTAAGCGGATTTGCAAGAAAGTAACCAACCCATACCGGGCAAACTTTCTCTGCCATAATTTTATCTTTCTATTTATTACAAGTAACCTAAAAAAATTCTATTATTTATTAAGACGAATTAGCCCAAATATTATTTTACCAGATTTATTTTTAATCAAGTAATATTAGTTAAGTTTTAATTAATTTAATATGTAAGAAACGGTATTCTATACGTCATTTAATTTTATTTAAAAGAGATAAATATGGAAAAGAAGATTATAGCAATGAATTTAAAAAAAAGAATTGCATTGATTGCGCACGATAACAGAAAAATTGACTTGCTTGAATGGGCTAAGTTTAACCGCAACCTTCTGGCAGAACATAAACTTTTTGCAACCGGAACAACCGGACAAATAATTTCAACCGAGCTTAACCTGGATGTACACCGTTTTAAAAGCGGCCCCCTTGGCGGCGACCAGCAGGTAGGTGCCAAAATTGCGGAAGGTAAAATTGACTTTCTCATTTTCTTTTGGGATCCGCTTGAACCTATGCCGCATGATCCCGACGTGAAAGCACTTTTAAGAATTGCAGTAGTTTATAATATTCCTGTAGCCTGCAACAGGGCTTCGGCTGACTTTATAATTTCTTCTTCCCTTATGTCAGAAGAATACAAAAGGGAATTAATTGATTACAAGGAAAGAATTTTGAGAGTGGAAGAGAAAAATATCCTATAAAATTAAATGCAATGAAAATTTTTTTTAGAATGTTTTAACTAGCAAAAGTATATAAATGACTTTTGAATGGCACCCTTTAAAATCAGAAGAAAATATTAAAAGGCATAATGTTTCTTTTGAAGAAGCATCTACAATATTCGGAGATTTTTTATCTTATAATACTGAAGATCCCGGTCATTCAATTGGCGAACAAAGGTTTATTACTATTAGCCAATCAATAACCGATAGGGTTTTAATAGTATCTCATACTGAAAGGGGAAACAAAATTTGAATAATTAGTGCAAGGATAGCGACTAAAAAGGGAAAAAATATTATGAAAGATACAATTGAGAAACAGCATAGTAATACATTAAGAAAAGAATATGATTTTAATAAACTCAAAGAAGGGATTAGTGGTAAATATTCCAAGGAATTTAAAAAACACAATAACATAATACTGCTTGAACCGGAAGTTGCTAAATTTTTTCCAACATCAAAAGATGTTAACAGTGCGTTGAAATTATTTATAAAAATTGCTTCAAACAGCCAAAGTAATTGATGAAATTATTAAAACCCGATTAAAAAAATTATTATGCAAAGAGTGACAAGACCTAACGTAATATTGGCTGCCAATTGTTTGTGCTTTTTCTTAAAGCCGCCCCAAATTTTTGCAACACCAATCATCATTAGTGAAAGAAATACTGCAGCTATAAAGCATTCAAGCAGATTAAATTTACCGCGGAAGATTGAAGCTATACTGTGCTCATTCCAAAATTGCCTGTAAATAACCTCCAGGTGAAGCCAGTAAACAAGCAATGATTCCCTGCCGACATCAAGCACAAAAGATTTTTTCGTCTGTCTCCATCCGGCATAATACCACAGGGCCCCCAAAAGAATTAGTACCCATCCTAATCTTTCAAAGAAAAAAACCGGGTGGGGTTCTACCAATTTAAGCGAAAGATTAAATACATCGGCGAGTAAAACCTTTCCTGCCGCAGCTAATATTGCGCCTGCCATTATTATTATAATAATAAATTTTTTTTCGTAATTATTTTCTCTTGCATTTAGATAATAATTACATGTTACCGCACCGGCAAGTAAAAACCCCATCCAGGGAAACAGCGGAAACAGGGATCCGTACATTGCATTAAAATAATCGGCAAGAGGAATTACCATAAATTTTGAGAAATCTACCTGCCATACAAACGGAGAAAGGAATAAGATTAAAATCAAGCTGGCCATTAAAAAAATGTTGTAGGACTTATCGGATTTTATTAATAGCCTTGCTATAAATATAAATAATAATCCCGCCGCAATGCACTGGAGAATATCAACATTAAAAGAACTAAGGACTACACTCCGGCTGTAATAATTCATAAGCCTTCTTAAAGAAAGTATAGGTAGATGAATTGAATAGCCTGCTAAAAAAATTAATGCAATGCGTGCAAGTTTTTTCCCCAATGCATACCCCGGCTCTCTAAGTTTGTCTTTTTTCTGCTGCGTTGAAAGCACAAAAACAAACCCGGATATGAAGAGAAATGAAGGAGCTATAAGTCCGTTTAAAAAATTAAGAATACCAAACCAGCCGGTTTCTTTTAATGCCGGTTGAAGCATAGCATTAACAATGTGTGCTTCGAACATTAAAAGCAGAGCCCAGCCCCGCAGCAAATCAACAAATAAAAAACGGACTTTTTTATGCAATGTCAAATTAAAGATATTGATAATATTGAATTATTTCAGGCTTGCTTATTAAAATTTAATATCCTGTTCAGTCTTTTTTTAGATTTTGAAGTAAAATTCTTCTCCAAAATTTTTATCATACCGGGAGAAGCAAGTATCATTACCTGATCCTGGGCTTTCAGTATTACATCCGGATGCGGTAATATTAAATGCTCTCCTCTAAAGATTGCCGTTACTTCAACGTTATGTGTTTCCTTTGTCAAACAATTTTCATTAAGTCTTGTGCCGGCACAAATACTTTTAGGGCTTAGTGTTCCTACGTAAAGCATTTTACCGTCCGGAAGTTCTAACGGAATACCGGAATCGAGCAAGCCGATAAAATCCAGTTCACCTATTTTTTGAGGATCATAGGATTTCCGTTCGCTTAATAATTTAACGGCAGTCTTTAAATTATCTTCCCTGTGTGCGGGAGATTTTGATTTATTATCTACCTGGGCTTCGTATAAACTTTTATATTTAAGTTTAAGTGCGGAAGTAATACGGTCTTGAACCAGGAAACCCAGCATAACCGCTAATGCAGCCGGTGCAAGTAGCTTGTATCCCTGCGTCATTTCAATTACCATTAAAAGAGTTGCTATAGGAACGCGTGCCGTGCTTCCGAATACTGCCGCCATTCCTATAACCGCAAATGCTGCCGGCGGTTGATTAAAAATTTTTGCTAATAATCCGCCAAGCATGGCACCTAAAAACAAAGTAGGAGCAAATACACCACCTGAGCCTCCCGACGACACTGTAAGCGCAAATGCAGCCATTTTTGCAAACAATAAAATTATTAATAAATGCAAAGCAAGCGAACCGTTTATTGCATCCTGCATCCATCCGTATCCTCCTCCCAAAACCTGGGGAAATGCCAGAGCAATTATTCCAACGCCTAGAGCTCCTACTGCAGGTTTTACGTGCGGCGGCAGATGAATTTTTTTAAATAAATCACGTGTCTTGTAAAAGAATGTCGGAACCAAAGCACCAATTATCCCGCTGGAAAGCCCAAGCAATGCATACCAAATATAATCAATAGCATGATTGATGCTTAACGAGGCAGGTACTTCAAACAAAGGTTTCCATCCTACGAATAATGCATTGATAGTATATGCAATAACGGAACCCAGCATAGTATACACAAGTGCTTCGCCTTCAAATTCCATTTCGCTGTAAAGTACTTCAACCGCAAAAATTGCCGTACCAATTGGTGAGCGGAAAACTGCCGATAAGCCGGCTGCCATTCCTATTAATACAAGAAGACGTTTTTCCTTTGCTGATCTATGAGTAATTGTTGCATATATAGATCCGAAACCCGCACTAAATAAAGCAGCAGGGCCTTCCCGGCCTGCGGATCCTCCCGAGCCAATTGTAATTGCCGAAGCTAAAATTTTAACCGGCACTACGCGGAAACGTATTATTCCCTTCTTCTTATGAAAAGCTTTAACAGCGGCATCGGTTCCATGCCCTTCGGCTTCCGGTGCAAGGCTGTATACAAGTACACCGGAAATTAAACCCCCTATAATAAGCGCAACCGGAATAAGCCATAATCCGTTTGTACCGATTAACTGCTTTAGCGTACCTCCTTCACTCGGTAATACCGGAGGTGAATATCCTGCAACCAAATTAAGAAAAAGATGATTAAATACTTCCAGTAAAAATGTAAACAATTGAGCACCTAACGCACCTATTATTCCTAAAAGTATTGAATCGATTATTAGTCTGGTTTGTCTCTTCATATATTAATATTTATTAACCTGCATTACCGCAATTGTTATTTTTTATAATATAGGTAATTGAATAAGCAAAGCTTGTATTACAACTCAAGTTAATTAACTTAATGCATATATGTAAAAAAATATTTGATAAGGCAAAAAATTTATATATATTATTTTCGAAAAGGGAGAACTTCTACTATCTCTGTATAGTTTCTCCGGTTCCAACCGGAAACTCATGAATTAGAACTTTGGGATAATATTGCTGAAGGTTATTAAAAATGAATATAATTTTATTCATTATAAATAATAAAACCATAGTCTGCTATAAAATTCTGGAAAAAGCCGGCCAAGAAGAAAGCTTCTCAATTAATAGGAGAAAGTTATGATCTGTAAAACAATTTCACACAATAAGATATTTGAATAACTTGGTAAACCTGCCTTATAAGCAAGCAGGGGCAGGTATGTCCACCGGAACTTATTAAATTATAAAGAGATTTAATACAAAATAAAATGTAAATTATAACTGTAGGATTTCTTGAATAAATAGATTAGTTAAAAACCAATAAATTAAATGGGTGATAATATGATTGGTAAGACTATATCTCATTATAGAATTCTAGAAAAGCTGGGCGAAGGGGGGATGGGTGTAGTTTACAAAGCCGAGGATATAAAGTTAGAGCGGATAGTTGCAATTAAATTTCTGCCTTCGGAATTAACACAAGACGAGGAAGCAAAAAAGAGGTTTATACACGAAGCGCAGGCAGCGTCTGCTTTAGAACATAATAATATCTGTAACGTACATGAAATAGATCAGACGGAAGACGGTCAATTATTTGTAGTAATGGCTTGCTATGAAGGGGAAACATTAAAAGAGAGAATTGAAAAAAGGCCTTTGAAAATTGATGATGCTCTGGACATTGCAGTACAGATTTCTCAAGGATTATTAAAAGCACACGAAAAGGGAATCATCCACCGGGACATCAAACCTTCAAATATATATATTACAAAAGACGGTATTGTTAAAATAATAGACTTCGGTTTAGCTAAGCTAACCGGAAAAACTATTCTAACCAAAGAGGGTTCAACACTGGGAACAGTCAACTTTATGTCTCCTGAACAGGTAAAAGGACTTGATGTTGACAGACGTACGGATATTTGGGCTCTGGGAGTAGTTCTGTATCAAATGATATCAGGCCGACAGCCGTTTAGGGGGGATTATGATCAATCTATATTTTATTCAATTTTAAATGAAGACCCGGAACCGGTAACAAGCTTGCGAAGCGGTGTCCCGTTAGAACTTGAACGGATTATAAACAAGGCACTCACAAAGAACCCAGATAAGCGCTACCAGCATGTAGATGAGTTGATTGTAGATTTAAAAAACGTACAACAGATAAGTGAATCTACGACTTCTTCCGGAAAAGTTTATGCGCCGGCCGCGCGTGAACCGGGAAGAAAAAAGTTCATCATTCCTGCTGCGGGTCTAGTTTTTCTTGTAATAATGTTTCTTCTATTAAAGCCTTTTTTATTCGAAGAGATTATTGTAGCGGAACCAAAGCCGATAGCAGTAATTGCTTTCACAAATCAGACAGGAAATGCATCGTACGACTACCTGCGCGAAGCAATACCAAATTTATTAATAACAAGCCTGGAACAGTCAAAGTACCTTAGAGTAATGACATGGGAAAGAATGAATGACGTATTAAAACAAATGGGAAGAGGTAATGTCGGAGAAATAAATAAAGACATAGGTTTTGAGTTATGCCGGCACGAGGGGATAAATTCTATAGTTATCGGCAGTTATGTAAAAGCAGGAGATACTTTTGTAACCGATGTGAAAGTGCTTGATGTAGATACAAAGGAACTTCTTAAATCGGCAAGTGCAAAAGGCGAAGGTGTACAAAGTATTTTAAATACACAGATTGATGAGCTAAGTAAAGAGATTGCTAATGGAGTGGGGCTTTCAAAAAAGAAAATCGAATCGACTTCCATGCAAATTGCGGAAGTAACAACATCGAATATGGATGCATATAGCTATTTCCTTAGAGGCAGAGATGAATATGAAAAAGTCAATTATACCGAAGCATGCAGGTACCTGGAAAAAGCAGCTTCCTTGGACACCAACTTTGCAATTGCATTTCTTTATTTATCTAAAACCTACGGTGGATTAATAGAACCGGCAAAAACAAAACAGACAATAATAAAAGCAAAGGCCCTCTCCTTTAAAGCTCCCGAAAAGGAACGGCTTGCAATTGAATCCCGCTATGCTTTAATAATAGAAAGGAACTCTTTGAAACGGTATAACCTTCTTACGGAATTAGTAAAAAAATATCCTTATGAAAAACGATTTCATGATGAGTTAGGTCAATATTATCAAAGCTGGTCCCGGTTAAAAGAAGCGCAAACAGAGTACGAAAAAGCTATTCAATTGGATTCGAACTTTGCCTCGCCGACAAACGGTCTTGGATATATTTATGCAGCCCAAGGCCTGTACGATAAAGCAATTGCAGCATTGCAGAGATATACTTCACTTTCTCCTGGAGATGCAAATCCCTTCGATTCTATGGGCGAAATATATTTTCAAATGGGAAACCTGGGTGAGTCTATTGTTGAATACCGGAAAGCATTAACAATTCAACCTTCCTTTTTTTTAACCTATAATAGTCTTGCTTATGTCTATGCGCTTAATGAAAATTACCCTGAATGCTTAAGGTGTATAGACAGCTTAATTACTAACGGACCATCATCAGGAATGAAAGGAAATTCCGTTGGTTGGAAATCCGTATATTTATTTTTAGTTGGAAGGTTTAGAGAATCTCGGCACCAATTGGATTTAATAGAAAAGTATGCTGAAAAAATATCGGATCGTTTATTTCTAGCCCCGGTCTATTGGCTTAAAGCGTGGAATGAATTTAGCCGGGAAGATATAAAATCCGCATCCCGGGATTTTGAAAACTTTTACAAAATATATTGTGAAAGAAATCCTCAATCTCCGGTGCTTAATAAAACATTAAGAGTATATCATCTTGCAAACATATTTATGAAACAAGGAAAAATCGACTCTGCCGAAGCAGCATGTTCGGACTTGAAATCAATCCTCAGCCGGGTTGAATCGCTTAAAGGAATTCTTACTATGCAGATCGGTATTCTGGATGCAGAAATTCTACTTGCCAAGAGTCATCCCGAGGAAGCAATTCGTGTTTACCGCAATATTCCTGTAATAAAAATCTCAATGGGTGTAAATTGGAGTATGCCCATGTACAGTGCTCCTTATATCAGAGATGTAGTTCCGCGTGCCTTTATAAAAATGGGAGAACCGGACAGCGCAATTACAGAATATGAAAAACTTCTAAAGATTGATCCAAACAATAAAGATCGTCGACTTATAAATCCTATTTATCATTATCGACTTGCAAAAGTTTGTGAAAAGGCAGGACAATATGATAAGGCTAAATCAGAATACAAAAGGTTTCTTGAAATATGGAAAAATGCAGATAAAAACCAGCCAATTTTAATTGATGCAAAGAAACGGCTGGTAAGTCTTAAATAAGAATGTGGTAAAATATTTTTTAGAATTGAACTGCTGAATAAATCGAAATTTAGTGTAGAGGTAATATGATTGGCAAAACAAATTCACACTATATAATTTTGGAAAAACTCGGCGAAGGCGGGCCTGTCCGACGAAGCTATATTAATTATTCAAATATTTATGCCAAAAAGAAAATTAAAAACTACTTTGCGACGTATTACAATGGCGAAGCCGGAAGCGTTTCAATAAATTGGAGAAACCAATGATCGGCAAAACCGAATCACATTATAAAATACTTGAGAAACTCGGCGAAGGCGGAATGGGTGTGGTATACAAAGCCGAAGATACTAAATTAAAAAGAACGGTTGCTCTAAAATTTTTGCCTTCCTCCTTTTCCTCAGATAAAGATGCTAGACAAAGGCTAATTCATGAAGCTCAATCCGCATCTTTGCTAGATCATCCTAACATTTGTACTATTTATGAAATTGGAGAAACTGAAGACGGTCAAGTATTTATCTCGATGGCATATTATAAAGGAGAAACACTAAAGGAAAAAATTACAAAAGGACCTCTTCAAATTGATGAAACTATTAATATTGCCCTTCAAATTTGTAAAGGATTAGAAAAAGCGCACAAAAATGATATCATACACAGGGATATAAAACCTGCCAATATATTTATTACAACTGATGAGATAGTTAAAATATTAGACTTTGGATTAGCCAAATCAAAGGGACAGACACAACTGACTAAAATTGGATCAACAGTTGGAACAATTGATTACATGTCGCCGGAGCAGGCAAGAGGAGAGGAAATAGACGGAAGAACCGATATTTGGTCGCTGGGAATAGTAATGTATGAGATGCTTACTGGCAGGCTTCCATTCTCTGCGGATTTTGCACAAGCTGTTATTTATTCATTACTGAATGAAGATCCCAAATCTGTTCACGAGGTAAGAAATGAAATTCATAAGGAACTATCCGATATAGTAAGTAAAACTCTAATAAAAGATCCTGCAAAAAGATATCAATGTATTCAAGATTTTTGGGATGAGTTAAATAATTTTTACAAAAGTTTGGATAAAACAAATTCCCAATCCGGATTTAAAGAAAACTGTATTCATTCAATTGCAGTATTACCTTTTATTAACATGAGTGCGGATACGGAACAGGAATATTTTTGCGAAGGTATGGCAGAAGAAATTATAAATTCTCTTACCAATATTAAAAAAATAAAAGTTACTGCCAGAACCTCTGCATTTGCTTTTAAAGATTCCAAAATAGATATCAGAGAAATAGGTAAGAAGCTTGGAGTTGATTATGTACTGGAAGGCAGCGTAAGAAAAGCTGCTAACCGTTTAAGAATTACAGCTCAGCTAATTATTGTGGAAAATGGTTTTCATATTTGGTCCCAGCGATTTGATAGGGACTTTGATGATGTTTTTGCAATACAGGATGAAATTTCATTTGCAATAGTAGAAAATCTTAAGATTGCACTGAAGGTAGGGGAAAAGTCTGCGGTTCTAAAGCGGTCTACTACAAATACGGAGGCATATAATTTATATTTAAAAGGGCTGTATTATTTTGCACGGCCTAGTCCGGAATCATATTCTAGAGCAATTAATTTTTTCGATGAAGCTCTGGAAATCGATTCCAATTTTGCGCTGGCACATGTGGGGACGGCAAAAATTTTTGCTTCAATGGGGGCTTTGAATTTCGCGCCGCCGCAGGAAACATGGCATAAAGCCAAAGCTGCTTTAGAGAAAGCTTTGAGGCTTGACGAAAATTTAGTCGAAGCTCTTTCTATAGATGCATTAATAAACTTGTGGTACGAATGGGATTGGAACTCTGCCGAAACAAATTTGAAAAGAGTGTTATTAGTTAAACCGGGTGATTCACTTACTCATGGCACATACAGTTGGCTGCTTATGAACAGGATGCAATTTGAAGAGAGTGTAAAAGAGATAAAACAAGCTATAACGCTGGATCCGCTTACGCCTATGTTGTATGCCTGGTCCGTTGCCATTCATAACACTGCCGGGTTGTATGATGAGGCGCTGGAGGAATTTGAAAAAGCAGTAGAGATTGAACCAAGACTTGGTCTTGCATATTTTCATAAGGGATTTTCACTTTCTATGAAAGGATTTTTTGAACAAGCAATTGAAGCTTTTGAGAAAAGTAAAGAGTACGGGATTTATCCCGGCTGGGCAGAAGGATTAATTGGTATTGTTTATTTCCGGATGGGCAATATCAATAAATCCGAAGAGTTATTCTGCAAAATGTCCAATGAAAAGGTGGGACCACTGTATTCCTTTACAAGTTTGGCCTTGCTTGCAGGTGTATTAGGAAAATTTGATTTAGCTTTTGAGAATTTTAATAGAGCACTTTTAGCAAGGGATCTTCTTATGCCGTTTATTCATGTTTATACAAAAATGATTGTACCCGAACTTACCTATGATGATCGTTTTATATCTCTATTAAAAAAAATGAAAATTAACTTCGTGGTATGATACCAGACAAAAAATTGTACACGAAAAAAGATGAACAGGAAAACAATTTCACATTATAGAATACTTGAGAAATTAGGCGAAGGCGGAATGGGTGTAGTTTATAAAGCCGAAGATACCAGGCTCGATCGCTCCGTAGCATTGAAATTTTTGCCTGAAAACCTCAGCCGGGATGAAGAAGGCAAAGAACGATTCATACATGAAGCTAAAGCTGCTTCCGCACTCGACCATCCCAATATATGTACAATCCACGAGATCGATCAAACTGATGACGGACAATTATTCGTAGTGATGGCTTGTTATGAGGGGGAAACTCTAAAAGAAAAGGTTGAAAAAAGACCACTGAAAATTGATGATGCTCTTGACATTGCAGTCCAGATATCTCAAGGATTATTAAAAGCACACGATAAGGGAATCATTCACCGGGATATAAAACCTTCAAATATATTTGTTACCAAAGACGGTATTGTTAAAATAATTGACTTCGGCTTAGCTAAACTAACCGGAAAAACAATTCTTACAAAAGATGGTTCAACGCTGGGAACAGTCAACTTCATGTCCCCCGAACAAGTAAAAGGACTTGAAGTAGACAGGCGGACGGATATTTGGGCTCTTGGTGTAGTTATGTATGAAATGTTAACCGGTCAAATGCCGTTCAAAGGAGATTATGATCAATCTATATTTTATTCAATTTTAAATGAATTTCCTGAGCCTGTAACAAGTTTAAGAACCGGTGTGCCTGTAGAATTTGAACGAATTATAAATAAGGCACTTGCAAAGAATCCGGACGAGCGCTACCAGCATATTGATGAGTTGATAGTAGATTTAAAACATGTACAACAGATACGTGAATCCTATTCTTTTTCCGGACAAACTTACGCACCGGCACGTAAGACCGAAATAAAAAAGTTTATCATTCCTGCTGCACTTTTGGTTATCCTTATAATTATATTTCTATTATTAAGACCTTTTATTCTTGAGGATACCGTCGTTGCGAAACCAAAGCCAATAGCAATTATAGCTTTTACAAATCAAACCGGAAATGCATCATACGACTACCTGCGCGAAGCAATACCCAATTTATTAATTACAAGTTTAGAACAATCCAAGTATCTTAGAGTAATGACATGGGAAAGAATGAATGACGTATTGAAACAAATGGGAAAAGGAAAGGTCGGGGAAATTAATAAAGATATAGGTTTCGAGTTATGCAGACATGAAGGAATAAATTCTATTGTTATAGGCAGCTTTGTAAAAGCGGGTAATATTTTTGTAACCGATGTAAAGGTTCTCGATGTTAATACAAAAGAGCTTTTAAAATCCGCAAGTGTTAAAGGCAATGGAGTCCAGAGTATACTCAGTTCGCAAATAGATCAGCTCAGTAAAGAGATTGCACGCGGCGTCGGCTTATCTAAAACGAATCTGGAGTCAGCTCCGGTACAAATAGCAGAAGTAACTACAAAATCTATGGATGCATATAACTTTTTCCTGCGCGGCAGAGAAGAATATGAAAAGATCTATTATAAAGAAGCATTGAGATTTTTAAATAGTGCAGTTGCCATAGATACCACTTTCGCATTAGCATATTTTTATATTGCAAAAACATGCAGCAGTTTACTTGATGATTCTTTAATGGTTAAAGCCATAGAAAAAGCAAAAGTACTTTCATCAAGGGCTCCTGAAAAAGAGCGGCTTGCGATAGAATCACTTTATGCCGGTCTGGTAGAAAGAAACTCCGGGAAACGATTAACACTTCTGGAAGAGCTCGTGAAATTATATCCCCGGGAAAAACGATTCCACAATGATCTTGGAGTAGTTTATCAATCCATGAATAAAGTTAATGAAGCGCAATTGGAATTTGAGAAAGCTATAGAACTAGATCCGAATTTTGCAGCACCTACAAATGGTCTTGCATATATTTATGCAGCTCAGGGTCTATTTGATAAGGCTATCGAAACCCAAAAACGATATGCCGCACTCTCACCCGGTGATGCAAATCCTTTCGACTCAATGGGTGAAATTTATTTCTACATGGGAAATTTTCAAGAAAGTATTGCAAAATACCGTGAAGCATTGCGGGTTCAGCCTTCATTCTTCATATCTTATTCCAGTCTTGCGTATTTGTATGCCTTTAGCGAGAACTATTCGGAATGTTTCCAATACATGGACAAATTTCTTTCTGCCGCACCAACCGGAGGTATGAAAGTGTGGGCAATGTGCTGGAAATCTATCTTATTAAATTCTGTCGGTAGAGCGAGGGAAGCATCTCGTGAAAATGAATTAATTGCAAATCTTGTTCGTCAACTAAAAAATGATAACGCCTCGGCACAATATCACTGGGTTAAAGCGTGCAATGCCATGAGTAATAATAATTATTCAATGGCACGGGAGGAATTTGATGCATTTCAGAAATTTTTTTCAAAGGATAATCCTCAAACACCCGTTTATAATATTACACTTTATAATATATTAATTGCCAATATTTTTTTACAGCAGGGTACGATAGATTCGGCAAAAAGTTATTATGTTAAAATAAAATCAAATCTTAACAAGATTGAATCAGACCGCGGTATACTTGTTATGCTAGGCGGCATTCTCGAATCTGAAATACTACTTGCGGAAGATCAGCCGGAAGATGCCGTAAAAACATATCGTGCTACGCCTTTGATTAAACGTAAATTATCCTATGGATTGGAAACGCGTTTATATAATTATCCTGTGTTCAAAGATGTCGTGCCTCGGGCATTTATACGAATGGGCGACCTGGAAAGTGCAATTATTGAGTATGAAAAACTTTTAAAGTTTAATCCAAACAGCAATGACCGCCGTCTTATAAATCCTATTTATCATTACAGGCTTGCAAAACTTTGTGAACGAACAGCCAAACATGATAAAGCTAAATCCGAATACACAAGGTTTTTGGAATTATGGGAATATGCAGATAAAGATCAGCCTGCATTGATAGATGCAAAAAGGCGGCTTGCAAAACTTACTAACTGAAGTTATTTAAGAATTGACCGCGTCCCAGCATCCTTACTAAGGAGAGGAGGCAGGTTAAAGAGGAAAGATTTATAAAATTGTAAATGGGTGTAAGATGAAGACTAAGAATAGTCTAGACAATAACCAGCAACTGGAGAAGGAGAATTTAAGACTCCGCCAATCCCTGCAAGAGCTTTCTATATTAAATGAAATAGCAACGGCAATCAGTTCAACAATGGAGTTGAATAAGGTTACGGATCTTATGCTTCAAAAATGTATTAAGCATATAAATGCGGAACAAGGATCAATCATGCTGTTTGATGAAAAAGATCAAATGACTCCCTTCCACACAATGATAAGAAAAGCAGATGCATCCGATTATCAGCAGCCGTACAGGTTTGACAACCAACTAACAGGCTGGATGTTAAAAAATAAGCAGCCGCTTCTAAGCAATGATTTAAAAAACGACAAGCGCTTTATAATTAGCCCGGATGAACCCGGTGTTATAAAATCTTTAGTAAGTGTGCCGTTGTATTTTAAAGGAAAGATGATCGGGCTTATTTCGGTTTTTAATAAAAAATCAGGTGAAGAATTTTCCCTGAATGATCAAAAGCTGCTTACTATTATTGCCGCACAATCCGCACATGTTATTGAAAATGCTAGACTGCTGGAAGAAGAAAAACAATTCCTTCTTATGCAGGAAGAATTAAAAATGGCGAAAGAAATTCAAAACAATTTACTGCCTAAAAAAACACCTTGTATAGAAGGCTTTGATATTGTTTCATACATTCTTCCCGCGCATGAAGTAGGAGGAGACTATTATGACTTTATACCTATTTCTGAAAAAGATATTGCCTTTTGCATAGGAGATGTTTCGGGTAAAGGGTTACCGGCCGCACTTTTAATGGGTAACCTGCAGGCTACAATCCGAGGGCAATGCATTATTCCCTCTTCCTGCAAAGAAAGAATTATAAGAGCCAACAAGCTTCTTTTTGAAAGTACCGATCCTTCAAAATTTGCAACTTTCTTTTATGCCATTCTGGACATTCAAAAAAACTGCTTATGCTATTGCAACGCCGGACACAACTATCCCCTGTTATTTCATAAAGACGGGAGCTGCAATTTGCTTGATACCGGCGGAATTATTTTAGGCGGCATTTCCGATTATCCGTTCGAGGAAAAAACGGCTCAATTGCTTGAAGGAGATTTATTATTCCTTTATTCGGACGGCGTTTCGGAAGCTATGAATCTTGATGAAGAAGAGTTTGGTGAAGATGAGCTGATTGATATAATTAAAAATAATCGAAATTTAACTTCAAACGAACTGCTGGAAAAAGTTAAAAGCGCAATTAAGCTGCACGCTTCCGGTGCAACTCAGTCTGATGATATTACTATTGTAATAATTAAAAAAAACAAGTAATGTAAAAAAGTATACAGTAAATAAATGAATTTAAATAAATCCTAAATTAATAACTTCACCCCCGGAACCTGTGAGGTTAATGCTAAATTAACTTAAGTAAAAATTAAACGGGATTAAGATCGCTTAAAATAATAGGGAGAAAACTATATGCTTCAATTAAAAAAAATTAATGACGGACTTGTTAAACTAGATGGCAGATTTAATGCATCGCAGGTTGAAAAAGCGGAAGCGTTGTTATCAAATTTTACAAATACTTTAACAATCGACATGTCTGACCTGGAATATATTTCCAGTGCCGGGCTAGGAATGCTGCTTAGAACACTTACAAGATTAAAGGATAACGGCAGTAATTTAATACTAAAAAATATGAATAAGCATATCCGGGAAGTTTTAAAATATTCCGGTTTGGATAAAATTTTTGTAATTGATGAAGGCTAGTAAAAAAAAGTTAAAATTATTTCCAACTTTTTCATTTCTCAATTGTAATTAATTATGAACGACGAAGATTTTAAATATGTCGAGCGGTGTCTTACCGGTGATGTAGAAGCATTCGAAGAAATAATAGATAAATACAGAAAACCGGTTTTTAGGCTGGCAATTAGAATGGTAAAAGATTTCGACGATGCGGAAGACATTGCACAGAATGTATTTATTAAGGTTTATGAAAGGCTGGGTACCTTTAATCCGAAATACAAATTTTTTAGCTGGCTTTACAGAATTGCGGTAAATGAAACAATAAATTTTTGCAGGAAGAAAAACCTTATTGAAAATCTTGCAGATAATTTTGAAAGCAGCGGTAATAATCCCGAAGAAGCTTTTAGTGAATCGGAGTTAAGCGAAAAAATTCAAGCGGCATTAATAAGGATAGATTTTTCTTACCGCTTGCCTTTGGTTCTAAGACATTTTCTAAGTTATTCTTATAAAGAAATAAGCGAAATATTGGAGGTACCGGAAAAGACGGTAAAATCCCGTTTGTTTACCGGCAGGCAGATGTTAAAGGATGAATTAATTATTAGCGGTGTAAAAACAAATGATTGATAAACAATATATTGAGCTGATGAATAAAGAAATCGACGGCCTCCTGTCGGTTCCCGAATCGGAGGAATTGAAGAATTATTTAAATCAAAATAAAGAAGCCGAAAAATATTTTGCGGAACTCAAAGTGTCTGTAGAGTTATTATCACGGCTCCCCGACGAAGAACCTGGCAGAAATTTAAAACAGTTCATCCTTAATTCAATTGATAAAAACAAATACTCTTTCAATAAGCCGGCTAAGATAAAAATTTTCTCTCCGTTTCAAAAATTCTTAAAGCCCCGTTTTACCTTTGCATTGGCAGCAGGAATTCTTATCGGGATAGTATTGTACCCGCTCTTATTTACGGTTCAAAATAATAAAATGAAAAACAACCTTAGCGGGACAATGGGAGTGAATGAAAATATTACCGAACTGAATAATGTAACTTTTAATAACAGTTTAGCATCCTGTAAAATTATTCTATATAAAACTAATAAAGAATATTGGTTTAAAACAAATCTGATTGTAAAAGATAATTATACGTTAAAAATTAATTTCAACCCGTTAGACTTTGTTTTGGACAATGTTTCGGCATCCGGTAACGGTGAGTTAAAAATTAATAAAAAAGAAAATGCGGTTACAATATCCGGAGAGGATAATTCGATTTTCAGGCTTTACTTTAACCGCATAAATTTAATACCTGCTAATTTCCGGATCAGTCTAATTGTAAAAGGGCAAGAACAACTCAGCAGGCTTATTAATATTGAATAGTTTAATGCTATTTATAACAATATAAAGGAGGTCTATTATGTCTAAACAATTAACAATCTCATCAACAAAATATTACAGGAATATAATTATTTCCGTGATAGTAACGGCAGTTGTTGTAAGCCTATTTTACTTTGCCGCATTTTTTCCGCCACAGGTAAGCAGCGGTCTTAGCGGGACAATTAAAGGGGTAGAAAAAGTAAAGAAATACAGTGCGGAACAAATTAGTGATAAAGATGTTGCTCTGCAAAACACGGAAATCCAGGCATTGCTGCAGAACGATGCCGTGCAGAGAATGATCAAGGATCCGGCATTTCAGGAAGTTATGAATAATGAAGCTTATAGAAATGCAATGGAAAGCGAACAGTTTAGGAATGCAATGCTAAACGATCAATTTCGTCAAGCATTACAAAACAATGCACTACGTACTTTACTTACAAACAACGGGTTCAGGCAGGCAATTTCAGATGCTCAGTTAAGAGATGCTCTTTCTAATGATGCGGCACTTAGAGCAATGAATACGGAAGTTTTCAGAACTATTATGGCTGATAATTATCTAAGAACCGCACTTTCGGATGCAGCCTTAAAAGATGCAGTGTTAAGCGAAGGTTTCAGAAATGCTGCGATAAACAATGTAATGAGAATTGCCCTTGCAAATAATGATTTTAGAAGAGCATTAAATAGCGCTGAATTCCGGCAGGCATTTCTTTCCGCCGACTTTTTTAGAGCCATAAATACCAACGCCCTCCGTGATGCGTTGAAAAACGAAGTTAACAGGACTGCAGTTAGCAGCGAAGCGTTAAAAACGGTTTTAGATAATAAAGATTTTAGAACCGCAGTTATGAGCAATGAATTCAGGTCTGCGATTACAAGTGATGCAATGAGAAGCGCATTATCTCAAAATACTATGCAGAATATGCTTAAGTGCGCTTTATTCAGAACAGCAGTAAATAATGAAGCTTTGAGAAACTCTTTATTCAGCGAGGAATTCAGAACAGCCCTTGCAGCCGAGTCATTCAGAACATTAATGGCGAGTGCCGCTTTCAGAATGTCGGTATCAGATGCCGCTTTAAGAAATATTTATACAACAGAATCTCTTAGAAGCGTGCTGTCAAATAATTCATTAAAAACAGTTCTGGCAAGCGAAGCTTTTAGAACTGCAATTCAAGATGCAGCTTTAAGGAATGTAATTTTCAGCGATGCATATAGAACACAGATTTTTTCTAATGCACTTAGAAGTGTAGCGTCAAATAGTGTGTTCAGGCAGGCAATGGCAAATGATGCTTTTAGATCGGCATTAGCAACAGGTTCTTATAGAACAGTAATACAAAAGTAAGCTATCTCTCCTTAATTATAGTGGTATGAGGGCAGGTACCCGAAAGGGTATCTCCCTCATTTTTACGTAAAAACAATTAAGCTATGAAGAAAAAAACATACTTAAAAAAAAGGGATGTCTTAAAAATATTTTTTATCGTATTTTTTATTTCCGCTATTCCATCCCGGTCTTCCGCACAGTTAAATGAATTTGAAACAAAAGACCTCCGGGTAATTTACTATGGAGAAGCGAGTAAATATCTTATAAATTATATAGGACAATGTTCCGAGAATGCTATTAATAACGGCAGCAGGATATTTCAATATAATACCGGTGAAAAGCTTACGGTATTGGTTCACGACCTGAACGATTTTGGAAATGCAGGCACAGGCACCGTCCCGCGAAATCATATTATACTGGCAATTGCTCCTCTTGAATACGAATTTGAAACATCACCGGCTAACGAAAGAATTAATACAACCATGAACCACGAACTTGTTCATGTAATAACATTGGATCAGGCAGCTAATTCCGATAATTTTTTCAGATCGATATTCGGCGGTAAGGTAGAGGAATCTTCCGATAATCCCTTGACTTTTCTTTACGGATATCTAACTGTTCCAAGGCGAAGTTCTCCCAGGTGGTATAAAGAAGGTATTGCGGTTTTTCTTGAAACATGGGCGGACGGCGGAATCGGCAGAGCTATGGGCGGATATGACGAAATGGTTTTTAGAACTATGGCTTATGAAAATAAACCCATTTACGATCTGCTTGGGCTGGAATCCGAAGGAACTACAACAGATTTTCAGGTAGGTGCAAATTCTTATTTATACGGCAACAGGTTTTTTAGTTATCTTGCTTTAACTTACGGGCCGGAGAAATTAATCGATTGGACTTCCAGGCTGAAGGGCAGCTTCGCTTATTTCTCATCTGCTTTTAAAAAAGTTTACGGTATTTCCAAAGAAGATGCCTGGACAAATTGGATTAGTTGGGAAGAAGATTTTCAGAATAAAAATATTTCAGCTATCAAATCAAATGCTATAACACAGTTCAGGCCAATAACTAATGAGTCTTTAGGATCAATTTCCAGATCTTATTATGATCCCGAAAGCGACTGTATTTACTCTGCCGTAAATTATCCGGGTCAAATTGCACAAATTGTTTCTATCAATTTAACTACGGGAAAGATAAAACATATTAGCGATGTTAAGGGTCCGTCCTTATATTATGTTACTTCACTTGCATTTGATCCCAACAGAAAAATTTTATTTTATACTACGGACAATGACGAAATAAGAAGTCTTCGTTCCATAAATATTAAGACCGGAGAAAATAAATTATTGCTGGATGAAGATAGGATAGGGGATCTTTCTTTTAATATGGCCGACAGTTCCTTATGGGGTATAAGACACTATAACGGAGTTTCCACACTCGTAAGAATTCCATATCCTTACACCCAATGGAACCAGATTTACTCATTTGATTACGGTAATGATTTGTACAGTATTGATGTATCTCCAAACGGTAAGTATCTAGCCGGTTCTTTGTCGCATATAAACGGCAACCAACTGCTTGTTAAATTTAATGTAAACGATTTAATGATCGGTAAATTTAATTTTGATACTCTTTTTGATTTTGAAAGCAGCATACCCGGAAATTTTATTTTCTCAGACGATAATAATACTCTCTACGGTACTTCCTATTATTCCGGGGTTTCCAACGTTTACAAATATGATCTTTCTAAAAAGGATATTGAAATACTTACAAACTGCCCTACCGGTTTTTTCAGGCCGATGCCTGTAAATAAAGACTCGTTATTCGTAATTAAATATACCAGTGAAGGATTTCAGCCGGGGATGATCGGGATAAATACTCCGGGACAGGTTAAGAGGATAAATTACCTGGGGCAGTCAATAGTTGAAAAACATCCGGTTGTAAAAACATGGATGGCGCGCCGTCCTTCATCCGTAAATATAAATTCGTTAATTGCAGTTAAAGGAGATTATTATCCTTTAAAACATTTCGGGCTTGCTTCCTTTTACCCCGTTATTGAAGGCTATAAAAATTATTTTGCTTATGGATTAAGATTCAATTTTTCAGATCCTATAAGTTTCCACAACCTTAATTTATCGGCTTCGTACACACCCAATATGTTTGTCCCGAAAGATGAGAGACTTCATGCAAAATTAAATTATTCCTATCTTGAATGGAATTTCGAATCTACATATAACAAAGCTGATTTCTATGATCTCTTTGGCCCGACTAAAGTAAGCCGCAAAGGATATTCTTTAGGGTTACAATATAAAAAAAACCTACTGTATGATCTGCCTAGAAAAATTGATTATACACTGGGTATAAGATGGTTCGGCAACCTGCAGCGGCTTCCTGATTATCAAAATATAATAGCTTCTTATGATAAGCTTTTAAATTTTAGTGAGGCATACACAAACAGGGAATTCTGGACTTCCCTAGGAGGAGTAGATTATGAGAAAGGATATAAATGGGAAATTGCAAACAATACTAATTTCGTAAACAAAAAGTTATTTCCGCAGTTCTATACAACTTTTGATTACGGGATACCGCTTCCGCTAAATCATTCTTCGGTATGGTTTAGAGCTGCTGCCGGTTTTTCTGCGGGAAACAGAACTAACCCGTTTTCAAATTTTTACTTCGGCGGATTCGGCAACAACTGGGTGGATAATCAAAATGAAAAACAATACCGCAATTATTACAGCTTTCCCGGTGTTGAATTAGATGCTGTAGGCGGAAATAATTTCGGCAAATTATTGTTTGAGTGGAACCTGCCTCCGTTACGGTTCGGAAATTTCGGTTACCCGGTACTCTATTTTACCTGGGCTAGAACTTCAATATTTACATCCGGAATTATCACCAATATTGATGATGCCGCAATGCAAAGCAAGCTGCTGGATATTGGTGCGCAACTGGATTTCAAATTAATTCTGCTTTCACATTTGAAGTCCACCTTGTCATTCGGTTACGCCTTTTCTTTTGAAAAATATATGAGAAGGACAAATGAATTTATGATTTCTCTGAAAATTTTGTAATGCATATTTTTCTTAATATAATAACGGGGCTGCTTCCTGTTTTCCTGTTTCTACTGATGCTTATCTACATGGACGGTTATAAGCTAGTGAGGGTTAGAAATGTACTTACTACCCTTTTTGCCGGATGTATAAGCGCACTTGCCGCATATTTTATAAATCAATTTTTATATAACAATTCCTCAGTCGATTTTAACGATTATACAAGATATATAGCACCGGCCGTAGAGGAAATATCGAAAGGAATATTTATAGTTTACCTGGTAACAAAAAGGAAGACCGGTTTTTTAATTGATGCCGCAATTTACGGCTTTGCAATAGGCGCCGGATTCGGATTAATAGAAAACATTTTTTATTTATCCATTTTTACTAATGGAGATTTTGTATTTTGGATTGTAAGGGGATTCGGTACCGCAGTAATGCACGGTTCCTCCACCGCTGTTTTAGCAATCATATCAAAATATATTTCCGACAAATTTGAGACCGTAAGATTAATAATATTTTTTCCCGGCTTTATAGCGGCATATTTTATACATTCTGCTTTTAATCATTTCTTATTTTTCCCTATGCTTCAGACCGCATTACAGTTGATCATATCACCAGTAATTATTTTTATTGTGTTAAGAAAAGGTGAAGAACTTCTTAGGGAGTGGATGGAAACGGGGCTGGATTCCGATGTAAATCTCCTGGAAATAATAAATGAAGGTAAAACAATGGACAGCCATATCGGTAATTATTTGTTATCGCTAAAAAACAAATTTGAAGGTACTGTTTTAGTTGATATGTTATGCCTGTTAAAGCTTTACCTGGAATTATCTTCAAAGGTAAAAGGAATCCTTTTGCAAAGAGAAGCAGGGTTAAACCCCAAGCCTGATGATGAAATTTATTCCAAATTTGATGAAATAAAATATCTGGAGAAAAGTATAGGAAAGACAGGCAGGTTAGCTGTTATGCCTCTTTTACATACTAAGACAAAAGAGTTATGGCAGCTTTATATGCTTGGATTTCATTGAAGCGTAAATTGTTAACGCATATTACATAAGTGATTGTCTTTGTAGTAATCGAATGGCAGGCTTCGGAGTGAGGCTGCTGATTTGGTATTCCGGGATGCTTTTAAAAATTTTTCTCCAGTACCTTCTGAATAACTTCCTTGACCATCGGATCCATTATTTCATAACCGGTATGATTTGGGTGAACGCCGTCCAGGGTATATTTTTTTTCAAAGCCCTTCTTTTCATTTACCAATTTTGAGTAATAGTCTACGTACGGAATATTATTCTCATCGGAATAAGATTTAATCATTGAGTTAAGCTTTATAATTTTTTCGGCAGGATGCAGTCCGCGGTGCCAAAAGAAATCGTAAGCAGGTAATACGGAAGAGAGAATTACTTTAATATTATTCGCTTGAGCCAACTGAACCATTGAAACAATATTTGCGAAAATATTTTTTAATGAAATAGGTCCGGCATTTTCAGCAATATCATTTGTGCCTGCATTAATAACAACCACAGCCGGTTTCAGGTCGATTACATCCTGACGGAAACGAAGCAGCATTTGAGAAGAAGTCTGTCCGCTTGTGCCTCTGTCGATGTATCCGTTGTTCTTAAAAAAGCTGCTGTCCCGGATGGCCCAGTATTCTGTTATTGAATTGCCCATAAAAACAACTCTCTTTTCACCCGCAGCAGGCAGTCCTAATCTTTCATTGGAAGCGGCGTATTTTTTATAGTTTACCCACTCACTGCTGTTAACGGTCTGACTATAAGCCGAAGATTGCACCAGCATAAATAATAGTGATATGCATATAAAAATGTTTTTCATAATTAAATATTTTTTTCAGTTACAAATTGCTATAAGAATCAGCCAAATGCAAACATCTTAGAAGTCTGGAGAATTAGATGTGATTTTTTGCAATTCTAATTTATTTTTACTTATTGAAGTTCCTTTATTTATCAGAATTTTATAATATCTTTAAGATTTAATACGGGAATAAATGTAAATAATATCTGTAGAATCTCTTGAGTTGGCAGATTAGCTGTAAGTCATCAAAATAAAAGGGTGATATTTATGATTGGCCAATTCGTTTCCCACTATAAAATTCCGGAAAAGCCCGGTGAAGGCGGGCCTGTCCGCCGAAGCCTTCTTATCGACTGGATATTATCATGATAGGGAAAATTATATCTAACTATAGAATACTTGAGAAATTAGGCGAAGGCGGAATGGGTGTTGTATACAAAGCCGAAGACACCAAACTCAAACGTTCGGCTGCTCTTTAATTTTTGCCGTTTATGATGATAAGGTTAAGGGTGGAAATGTATTTTTAATTATATCGGAAAAATATTTCCAAATTTGATGTGAAGATTATTTGATTACGCCGACATGCGGCACAATCATAGGCAAGAGCATATTAACAGTTGCCTTAGCTGTTCTAGGGAGCTTGAAAATAATTTAGTCATTTAAAAGTAGGAGTATAATGATTAATAAAAATACTTCTGATAAACATTTCCAAGCTTTATTGATTACCAAAAAAAATCAGGTATTTAAAAAGTGGGATATTTTAAATCGCTGTTCCCGTTTAACAATATTCTTACCGGTTCTTACTTTTATTTCACTCGCAAGTTCTTTAAGTATTGCTCAATGGGTTCAAACAAAAGGTCCGGAAGGTGGTTTTATCAGGCCAATACTTTATAAGAACAATGAACTGCTGGCATTTAGTTGTAAAGATGAGTATGTCTCCGCAAATGACGAGATTTCCTGGAGCCGTAGATTTTCATTCCCCTTTTTCATTAATCGTGTCTTCAATGTAGATGATAATCTGTATCTATCAGGAGAAGGAGTTGTTGTTATTTCCACCGATAATGGAATAACCTGGTCTGATAAAAGTACCGGGCTCCAGCAGTCAACAAACACGAATTGTATAGGATGGGTAATCTTTTATTTCTCGGCGGTCAGGAGAATATTCATTATGATTATTACGCTGATGAATATTATGGTGTTTTATACAAATCTTTAAATAATGGTGAAAGCTGGGAAAGAGTACAGGTACCATTTGTTCGGTATGATATGGCTATTAATTCTTTATTATCAAATGACTCAATTTTAATTGCCGGCGGTCAGCAGGCTATTTACCGGTCAACTGATAATGGGTTAAACTGGGAAGTAGTTGTCAATACGATGGGTGCGAATGCTTTATTATTGCATAACGACACTGTTTTAGCTTCATCTATCGGCGGGCTGCTAAGGTCTACAAACTTTGGTGAAACCTGGTTTACCCTGCCTGAATATTATGAAGGTTGGTTTGTGCATGGCGGATTAATTCAAAACAATTTAGATTTATATAATATATGGTTCAATATTCATAAATCAACAGACGGCGGAATTAGCTGGCGACAAGTTTTTCCCGGTTTACCAAGTTTGAATACTTTAAGATCGCTTGTATTTAAGGATTCAATTGTTCTTACCTGTGATGATCATTCCGGCATCTTAAGATCAACTGACAATGGAATAACCTGGAACCAGGCTAATAAAGGACTAATCAGCTCATCGGCTTATCATCTTTATGCTGAGGATAGTCTATTACTTGCAACTACCGTTTTCCCTACTTCAACATGGGGAAATTTTTTCCGTTCAACTGATGATGGAACCATCTAGACGCTGACAACACCGAAAGAAGAATATTGTAAAATTAGTTTTCTTCGTACAAAGGACAAACTTTTTGCAGGCTTGCAAGGAAGTCTGGTAGTCTCGACAGATAACGGTGCCAACTGGGCACGCACTAATTTGCCTGAAGAAATTTTTTATTCACTTGCTGTATACCATGACAGTATTTATGCCGGTTGTTCTCCAAAGGATACCGGCAGCGGGGGAGTGTATCTTTCCGTAGACGAGGGTGTCAATTGTAAAAAACTGGACAATGGACTTTCTTCAATTGCTGTCCGGGGTATTCTTGTAGTTCCCGAATTAAATAATAACGGAAGCCAGGTGTTTGTTGTAACCCACTTGAAAGGAATTTACCGCTCGAGCAATGGAGGAAAAAGCTGGGTCCCTTCAGGTGACTGGAGCAGAAATCCTGTTGTTTGGACACTAGCAGCAACTTATGATTCAAAAAATTCTTTGATAAATCTGTATGCTGCGATAAAAGATTCTTTCTTTATCTCTACTGATTTAGGAAGAAACTGGATGCCAATAAAAGCTAGCGTCAAATATAAATCCTCCTTAAGTCTTTTTTCGTATCCACTAGTCTCAGGATTGGATTCTGTTCTTCTGGCAATTGCCGATGGTAAAATTTTTATGGTTTCAAATAATGGTAAAAAATGGACTACTATTGATGAGGGTATGAAAAATGTTAGCGTCTATAGTATTAGTGTCAATTCAAACTTTATTTATGCGGGTACTTCTAGTGGTATTTGGAAGAGACCTCTTTCGGAAATAATATCTATTTCAAATCCGAATACTTCCATGCCGAAGAATTGCATCTTGGAGCAGAATTTTCCCAATCCGTTTAATCCTTTTACAAATATTAGATATAAAATAAACAGCAGGCAATTTATAACATTAAAAGTTTATGATTTACTAAGGAGAGAAGTTGTTACATTAGTTGGCGAAGAAAAACCTGCAGGAAACTATGAGGTAATTTGGAATGCAGCTGATTTATCCAGCGGTGTGTATTTCTATCAAATAAAAGCGGGTAATTTTACGGCAACAAAAAAACTTTTGTTGTTGAAGTAAGTAGTAGCCTTAAAGGTTACATGGCGTCAAACATAGTGCAAACCTTGAAGGTTATTACAAAAAACAAAAATTTTTGTTTGATTGATAAAAAAAATTTTTTAACTTGCCAAAGTAATAGGGAGAACATTACAATATATCCTCAGTTTCTCTATATAGCAGTTTAATATATAAGGCTGGCAAATACTTTCCTGTTTTTATAAGCCGCCCGGAGAAAAGGAAAAAGTGCTCGGAACATATATTTATTAATAAATAATCGTGGAAAGCTTAGGCTTACCAGGCCCCAACCAGGCTAAAGCTTTTTCAGACAGGGTTAAGTGCTCTAAAGGTAAATTGGACAAATAAGTCCGGAGACTTATAGGGTGAAGCTGTTATAATTTTATTTCTAAATAAATTCATTTAGAAAATTGAATATTGCTGTATGGTAATTTTTATAAGAAATACCGTGGGCGGGAAATGATTGGTAATGTAATTTCTCACTACCGAATATTTGAGAAACTCGGCCAGGGCGGAATGGGTGTTATTTACAAAGCCGAGGACTTAAAGCTTAAAAGGATTGTAGCAATAAAGTTTTTACCGGAATCATTAACACAGGACGAAGAATCAAAACTAAGATTTATAAACGAAGCTCAGGCAGCTTCTTCACTTCAACATAATAATATCTGTACAATACACGAGGTTGATGAAACCCGGGACGGGAAACTTTTTATTGTTATGGATTTTTATGAAGGAGAATCACTAAAAGAAAAAATATCCCGCGGGCAATTGGATATTGAAGAAGCAACGGACATCGCTTTCCAGGCTGCAAACGGATTACGGCAAGCACATGAAAAAGGAATTTTACACAGGGATATTAAACCTGCAAATATTTTTATCACAAATAACGGTGTTGTAAAAATACTTGACTTCGGACTTGCAAAATTTACGGGTAATCAAGCAAAACTTACAAAAACAGGTTCAACATTAGGAACATTGTCCTACATGAGTCCCGAACAGATAATCGGCGGCGAAGCAGATAACAGAACCGATATCTGGTCTCTTGGAGTCGTCCTATATGAAATGCTGACGGGGTTGCCTCCGTTTAAAGGTGAATATGAAGCCGAAGTTTTATATTCTGTTATGAATGAAGAACCTGAGTTTATATCCAGGAATAGAAACGATGCACCAATTAAATTAGAACAAATTGTCGACAAAGCTCTTAACAAAAACCGGGACAAAAGATTCCGGACTACTGAAGAGATGTTAAATGAGCTTCAAATTGTCTGCGATGAATTTAAATCAGGCACCATAAAAAAAAGTTCTCCTTTCTTGTTTTTAAGTAAAAGGCAGCGGCGTACAATAAATAGAATTTTAATTGCGGTTCTTGTTTTAGTTATTGCATTCGTTACTTTTTTATGGCAGAACCGGGTTACGAAAGCTGAACCGGCATACATTGCCTTAATGCCGCTAAAGAGTATTTCTGCCAATGCCGAACAGGAGTGGTTTACCGACGGTATGACTGATGCTCTTATTACAAGCTTAGCAAAGATAGGCGGCTTAAAGGTTATTTCCCGCTCATCGGTTATGAAATATAAAAATTCGGATAAGAGCCCGACAGAGATTGCTAATGAATTGGGTGTCTCTTATTTGATTGAATCTTCCGTGATAAGAATCGGAGATAAGATAAAAATTTCCGCAAGACTTATTAATGCCAAAGATAATAATTATATATGGGCACAGGAGTATAAAAGGGATTATAAAAATGTACTGTCGCTTCAAAGTGAACTAGCAGGTGATATTGCAGGGAATATTCAGGTTAAATTAACTCCTTATGAACAAAAGCTGCTTTCGGATAAACCCCCGGTAAACCCTGAGGCTTATGATGCGTACTTAAAAGGAAATTTTAACTGGTATAAACTTACGCCTCAATCTCTTGAAACTGCTCTTAAATATTATGAGCTGGCAGTACAACTGGACTCCGGTTATGCTTTAGGTTATGCAGGCATTGCTTTGGTATGGATAGGGCGGGCTCAAAATGGTTACATACCTTACACTAAAGCGCTTAAAGAAATTAAGCCGGTAGCTGCAAAAGCTCTTAAGTTGGACAGTACCCTTGCTGAAGTCCACTACACATTAGGAACTGTTAAGGCATGGGGTGAATGGAAATGGCAGCAGTCCGCAAATGAATTCGAAAAAGCAATTAAAATAAATCCGAATTTTGCCGAAGCAAGAATTTCATATTCTCATCTTTTGTTTTATTTGAATCGACCGGAAGAAGGTATGAACCAAATTAAGCAGGCACTAAAGTTAGATCCTTTTAATTCCTTATTTCAAGGATTTTACGCAATGGATTTAATGTTTGCGAGGCGATTTGATGATGCAATTAAAGTGCTTGAGAAAATCCTCTTAATTGCTCCGCATGATCCTATTGCTTTATCTACACTCAAGTCAGCCTATCATCAAGAACATTTGTATAAAAAGGCTCTGGAAGTTTGGCGAATTTCATTCGAAGCAAGCGGAGACAGAGAAGCAGTCGATTTATTAAATAAAGGGAATGCGGAAGGAGGTTACTCGGCTGCCCTAAAAAAAATAGCGGAGCTGATGATTCAACGTTCGAAAACCAGGTTTGTAACTCCGTGGCAAATAGCTACACTATACACAAGAGCAGGAATGAATAAAGAAGCTCTGGATTGGCTCGAAAAGGCGTATGATGCTCATGATCCAAATATGCCGTATTTATCTGTTGACCCTATTTTTGATAAGATTCGTGATAATACCCGTTTCAAAATGCTAATTAAAAAAATGGGCCTGGAAAGCTGATGGATTCAAAATACTTAGCAATAAATTATAAATGCAATGCCGGAAACTTTTCAATCTATTGGAGCAAATTATGATTGGCAAAACCATATCCCATTATAAAATTCTGGAAAAGTTAGGCGAAGGCGGAATGGGCATAGTATACAAAGCCCACGATACTTCGCTTGACCGGATTGTAGCTTTGAAATTCCTTCCGCATTATCTTACCTCAGATAAAAATGAAAAGGAACGATTCTATCATGAAGCCCGAGCAGCTGCTGCACTGACACACCAAAACATTGCTGTTATTTATGAAATAAGTGAGCATGATACGCAGTTGTTTATAGTAATGGAATATGTAGAAGGAAAAACACTAAAACAAATTGTAGAGCATGAAAGGGAAACATTATCAATTAAGAAGGTTTTGGGTATCTCAATCCAGATATGCGAAGGATTATCTGCTGCACATGAAAAAGGGGTTGTACATCGTGATATCAAATCCGATAACATAATGCTTACATCCAAAGGACAGGTAAAAATAATGGACTTTGGGTTAGCAAAAATAAAAGGAGCGTCAAAATTAACTAAAGAGGGATCGACAGTAGGTACAGCAGCATACATGTCGCCGGAACAGGCATTGGGAGAAGAAGTTGATGAACGTTCAGATATATTTTCTTTCGGTGTAGTATTGTATGAAATGTTAACAACCCATCTTCCGTTTAGAGGAGAACATCAGGCAGCATTATTATATTCGCTGTTAAACGAAGAGCCGCAGCCAGTTGCCCGTTATAATGAAAAGGTAACACAAGAATTAGAACACATAGTTTCCAAAACATTGTCAAAAGAAAAGGAAGACCGCTACCAGCACTGTGATGATTTGTTAGCAGATTTAAGAAGAGAACGGAAGAACCTGGAATATGCAAAGACCGGCTACGTAAAGTCTTCGATGGTAACTCAGCAAGGTAAAGTAACCAATATTCAGCGGAAAAGGATTCACTTAAAAATTATAATTCCTGTAGTAGTCGTTTTACTAGTTGCAGCTATATTTTTCATTTTTAATCCTTTTAACAATCAAAAATCTAAAAATGTAAATGTTGTGCCAAAAGTGAAATCTATTGCAGTACTGCCGTTTAAGAATTTAAGCCCGGATAAGAATGATGCATATTTCAGTGACGGGATTACTGAAGATATTATGATAGAACTATCTCATATTAGTGCATTGAGAGTGATAGCGAGAAATTCGGTAATGAAATATAAAAACAGCGATAAAAGCATAAAACAAATTGGAAATGAACTTGGTGTATCTTCAATACTTGAGGGAAGTTTTCAAAAAGTAGGGAATGATATAAGAATAGCTGCACAGCTTATAGATGTAAATACAAATGCCTATTTATGGGGTGAAACATACGATAAAAAACTTACCCAGATTTTTGCAATCCAGAGCGATGTATCAAAACAAATTGCGAAAACATTAAAAGCAAAATTAACACCTAAAGAAGAGTTAAGTATTGGAAAAAAGCCGACAGAGAATGTAATGGCATATCAATATTATCTTAAAGGGAAAGAGTATTACTACAGATATACTAAAAAAGATAATGAGTATGCTATATTACTTTTTAAAAAAGCAATAAACCTCGATTCAAATTTTTCATCAGCTTTTGCCAGACTGGGAGAATGTTATGGTCAAAAGTTTCAATTATTTGGTTTCCCTGATGATTGGAATGATTCAACAATTGCAATTAGCAATAAGGCAATTGCTATTGATTCAAATTTAGTCCAAGGATATTTAGCACTAGCCTTTGGCCTAGGCAACAAGGGATGGGAAAAGCTTGCATTTAAGGCAGATAAAAAAGCATTGGAATTAGAACCAAATAATACTAGTGTAGTAAATAACTTAGGGGTTGATTATAAGATTCTGGGGGATATTTCTAATGCAGTATATTGGTTCCAAAAGACAATTAAATTAGATCCAAAAAATCAATTTGGTTATTTGAATTTAGCTGAAACATACAATTATTTACTTTACTATGAAATTGCTGAAAAAAAATTAAAAATTGGATTAACTTTGCAACCGGATTTTATATGGGCATATGAAGTAATGGGCAAGCTATATTTTAATCAAGGTAAATACAAAGAAGTGATCAAAAATTATAATAATATATTCCCGAGTTTTGATTATGATGCTTCGGAAGCTTCTTTGATAATGGCAATGGCGCAAATAAATTTGGGAAATTATAAAGATGCTGAAAATTTACTCTTAAAAGTTCAGGGAGATAACTGGTATGGGAAATTCGCAAATTTATATCTTGCCTACCTTGATAAGGTAAACGGCAACGGTTATAAAATAAAAGAAGTAATTACACCTTTAAAAGAAAAATTAAATAACTATTTTTTGCATGGCGATGAAGACTCTAGGGATGCAGTTTATATGTTCTTAATTGAAATACTGGAAGATAATAAAACCGAAGCATACAAATGGCTAGATAAATCTATCTCCTTTGGATTTAGAGATTTCAAATGGCTGTTAAATAATCCGGTGACAAAAGAAATTCGTAATGAAAAAAAATTTAGAGAGGCTGTTCAAGTTATGGAAGAAAAAGTAAAAGAGCAGCAAAAGATTTTAGCATCAATGGAGATTGATTAGAAAGGAGAGAAAAATTATGATCGGCAAAAACATTTCCCATAATAAAATTTTAGAAAAGTTAGGCGAAACCCGTCTTTCAATTAATAGAAGATGTAAACATGAATGATCTAATTGGAAAAATTATTTCTCATTATAAAATTATAGAACAAGCCGGACAGGGCGGAATGGGCGTTGTTTACAAAGCCGAAGACTCCAAACTCAAACGTACGGTTGCGCTTAAGTTTTTACCTCCATCATTTTCTTATGATGAAGAAGCAAAAAAAAGATTTATATATGAAGCACAATCTGCGTCAGCATTAGATCATCCTAATATTTGTACTATTTATGAAATTGCCGAAACGGAAGATGGGCAATTGTTTATTGCAATGGCTTTCTATGAGGGTGAGACATTAAAAAGCAAAATTGAAAAAGGAAATATCGATCCGGCAGAAGCAGTAAAAATATTTTTGCAGATTGCGGAGGGACTTGGCAAGGCACACAGTAAAGGAATTATTCACAGGGATATAAAGCCGGCAAATATTTTCATTACTGGTGACGGGATTGTTAAGGTACTAGACTTCGGATTGGCAAAATCATCCGGCAGAACTCAACTTACACAATTGGGAGCAACAGTCGGAACGTGCTATTACATGTCCCCGGAACAAGCAAGAGGAGAAGAAGTAGACCAGAGGACAGACATCTGGGCGCTTGGGATTGTGCTGTACGAAATGCTGTCTGATGCTGTACCGTTTAAGTCTGATTATGAACAGGCAACCATATATTCAATATTAAATGAACAACCGGACTTGAGCAATATTCCGGAAGAACTAAAGCCGGTACTGGAAAAATCATTAAAGAAAAATCCTGCTGAAAGATATCGGAATATTGAAGAACTTAAGGCAGAGGTAGAAAAAGATAAATCCGGCAGCGGAAAGAATTTTAAATTTGATACCGGTAGGAAATGGAAACTAAAATTTAAACCGGTATTTGGTTCGATAATAATAATTGTATTAGTGCTTTTAGCGGTTTATTATTTTCAATTCGGGAAAAAATCAAAAGAGCAGGTTAATTCTCCATCAAATTTAAAAATGATTGCAGTGCTTCCGTTTGAAAATCTCGGATCGCCCGAAGATAAATATTTTGCCGACGGTATAACCGAAGAAATTACAAGTAAGCTGGCAGCAATAGGCAGTATTGGTGTAATTTCATCTAAGAGTGCGGGCAGGTTTGCAGGCTCTAAGAAAAGTACAATTGAAATAGGTAAGGAACTTGGGGCTAATTATATTTTGGAAGGCTCAGTAAGGTGGGCTAATTATAAGGGAAATAAAAGCCGTGTAAGAATAACTCCTCAATTAATCCGGGTCTCAGACAATACAATAAGGTGGTCGGATTCTTATAACAAAATATTAGATGACATTTTTGCGGTTCAAAATGACATTGCCCAAAAAGTTGTAATGCAATTAAACGGGTCTTTAGTTGCCGGTCAAAACGCGGAAATAAATCCGCCAACCCAAAACATAGATGCATACGATTTGTATTTAAAAGCTTTAGCCTATGAAAATCATTGGTATTTTTTCAAGCCTGATTTCCTGGAAAGAATAAAGCTGTTAAAAAAAGCGATCGAACTTGATCCTGAATTTGCATTGGCCTATGCACATCTATCATCGACTATGCTGTTAATGTATATCGGTTACTTTGACCGCAGCGAAAAAATAATTAAAGATGCATTTGATTACGTACAAAAAGCTTATCAATTAAATCCAAACCTTGCGGAAG